>JAUYGN010000024.1 GCA_030690545.1 Solirubrobacteraceae bacterium | reverse complement strand
CGCGATCAGCTCCGCCGGATCGAAGCCCCGCGCGCGACGGCGCCCCGGATGGGCCGGCACGGAGACGATCGTCGCGTCCGGCGCCAGCAGCGCGCGCGGCGCGCCCGCGGCGATCTGCGCGGCCATCAGGTCGGCGAGCGGGCGCGCCGCGGAGAACTTCAGCGCGTGCATCAGCTCGCGCGCGACGCCGTCGTAGGCGACGGCGCTCCAGGCTGACCGGAAGGCGGCGTCACGCGCCGGGCAGCGCCGGCCGCAGGGCAGCGGCAGGGCGCAGCGCGGGCAGCACGGCAGCGCCGTCAGCCAGGGCAGTCCGCGCCGGCAGGCCGCGCAGATCACGTCGGTCGCGCGCCGGCAGTGCGCGCCGCAGCCCGAGCAGCGCGGTGGGACGACGAGGGCCACGAGCTCGGCGAGCATCCGCCACATCGTCGCGCGAGCGCTGTGACGGCGGGCACGCGAATCGCAACGATTCGCGCGCGAAGCTCCGGACGGCGACCGCTGTGACCACTTCAGCGGCGGGGACCACCGTGGCCGCTCCCGCGGCGGCGGCGGCGGTAGCAGCGCCGCGAGTGCCAGAATCGCCGCATCCTGGCGCCCGTCATCGCAGCTTCGCCCGACGCCTCGTGGACGTTCGCGCCCGGCCCACTGGCGCTCGTCGCGGCGCTGACCATCCTCTACGTCCTGCGCTGGCGCGCGGTCGACGCCTCCGTCTGGCGGCTCGTGAGCTTCCTCGGCGGCGTGACGCTCGTCTTCGTCGCGCTGTGCTCGCCGGTCGACCGCCTCGGCGAGCAGCTCTTCCTGATGCACATGGTCCAGCACCTGCTGCTGCTCGATCTCGCCCCGATCTTCATGCTGCTCGGCCTGACGAAGGTCATCCTGCGCCCCGTGACGCGCCGCGTCATGCGGCTCGAGCGCGCCGCCGGGCCGCTCGCGCACCCGTTCTTCGCGATCGCGCTCTACGTCGCGACGATGGCGCTCTGGCACGTGCCGGCGATGTACGACGCGG
This sequence comes from Solirubrobacteraceae bacterium, assembly GCA_030690545.1. GTDB lineage: Bacteria > Actinomycetota > Thermoleophilia > Solirubrobacterales > Solirubrobacteraceae > CADCVQ01. The sequence continues at coordinate 16,149 of JAUYGN010000024.1, read as the reverse complement.
CGCTGCGCGTCCCGGTGCTGCACGTCCTCGAGCACGTCATGTTCGGCATCGCGGGCGGCCTGTACTGGTGGCACCTGCTGTCGCCGATCCGCGCCCGCCGGCGACTCGGCGGGATGGGACCGGTCGTCTACATGCTCGCGACGAAGGTGCTCGTCGGCCTGCTGGGCATCATGCTCGCCTTCGCGCCCGAGGCGATCTACGACTTCTACGAGCGCCAGCCCGGCTACTGGGGGCTGTCGCCCGCGACGGACCAGGCGGTGGGCGGCCTGATCATGGCGCTCGAGCAGTCGATCGTGATGGGCATCGCGCTCGTCTTCCTGTTCGTGCGCGCGCTCGCCGAGAGCGAGCGCGAGGATCAGCGCGCCGAGGAGCGCGAGGATCGCGAGGAGCTCGCCGCCGCGCGCGAGGCCGGCAGATAGCTCAGGCCGAGTGGTCTCCGGGAGGCGAGACCCTGGGAAGGCTGGCAGCTTGTGCTCGGATAGCGAGCTCGAGCTGCCAGACATGCGGCGTGCCGGCGGCGTTACCGTGTCGCCGATGTCGCCGGTGCGCGAGGACCTGCTGGACGTCGCCGCACAGATCGCCGACGACACGCTGTTCGCGCATGCCCTGGAGGTCGACGCGCACGCGCAGATCCCGGGTGGGCACTTCGGCGCCCTCGCCCAGGCGGGGCTGTTCGGGATCGCCGGACCGCGCGAGACCGGCGGGCTGGATCTCGATCTGCGCGCGCAGCGGCGCGTGCGCGAGACGCTCGCCGGCGGCTGCCTGACGACGGCGTTCGTCTGGACGCAGCACCAGGGTCTCGTGCGCCGCCTGCGCGACGCGCCCGCGGAGATCCGCGACGCCTGGCTGCCCGACCTGTGCGCCGGCCGGCGGCTGGGCGGGCTCGCGCTCGCGGGACTGCTGCCCGGTCCGCCGCAGCTGCGCGTCGAGCAGGCGAGCGATGGCCTCAGGATCAGCGGGAGCGCGCCGGCGGTGTCGGGCTGGGGCTACGTCGACACGCTGCTCGTCGTCGCGCGGCGCGAGCCGGCGGGCACGGTCGTCTACGCGCTCGTCGACTGCGGCGCCGCCGGTCTGCACGCACGGCCGCGCGAGCTTGCGGCGCTGAGCGGCACGCGGACCGTCGAGCTGCGGTTTCACGCCGTCCGGGTCCAAGCGGGTGCCGTCGTCGCGGAGCAGCCGCTGCCGGCATGGGAGGCCGCCGGCGAGGGCGTGCGGGCCAACGGCGCGTTCTCGATCGGCGTCGCGGCTCGCTGTGCGCGGCTCTGCGACGAGCCGTCGCTGGGCGCCGAGATCGGCCGCTGCCGCGACGCGCTCGACGCCGCGCGCGACGGCGACGAGCTCGCGCTGGCGCGAGCCGAGGCGGCGCTGCTGGCGACGCGGGCAAGCGCCTACCTCGTCGCCGACCGTGGCAGCAGCGCCCTCGACACCCGCGAGCACGCGCAGCGCCTGGGCCGCGAGGCGCTCTTCCTGCTTGCCTTCGGACAGCGACCGGCGATCAAGGAGGCGCTGCTCGACGGGCTGCGCCGCGCGTAGCGTCGCCGGCAGCGCTAGATCCCGTAGAGGAAGTCCAGCCCGACGCTGTCGAGCAGCTTCTGGGCCTCGATGTTCAGCTGCGTCAGCTCGCCGGTCCAGATCAGGACGCCCATCACCACGAGGATCGCGCCGCCGGTCGCGACGATCGCGGTGTAGTGGCGCTTGACGACCGCGAACATCGTCGTCATCCGATCGAACGCGACCGCGGTCAGCAGGAACGGGATCGCCAGGCCGGCCGAGTACCAGGTCAGCAGGTAGGCCCCCTGCGCCGCGGACTCCGTCAGCGCCGCGGCCGTCAGGATCGCGCCGAGCGTCGGTCCGACGCACGGCGTCCAGGCAATCGCGAACGCCGCCCCGATCACGAGCGGGCCGCCGCGGCCGGCGCGCTCGAGCAGCGCGTCGATGTGCCACTCGCGGCCAAGCCGGGCGACGAACGGCGTCGCCAGGAAGAACAGCCCGAGCGTGACGATCACGACCGCCGAGACCTTCTCCAGCGTCTCGCGATGGTCGTTCAGCGAGGAGCCGAGCTTCGTCGCGCCGAGCCCAAGCACGATGAAGATCGCCGAGAAGCTCGCGACGAACAGCAGCGCCGGCACGAGCACGCGCCGCGACGAGGCGGTCTCGAGCTCGGACGGCTTGACGCCCGACACCGCCGACAGGTAGCCGGGGACGAGCGGCAGCACGCAAGGGCTGAGAAACGACACGACGCCCGCGGCCAGCGCGGCGAGCACCCCGACGCCGGAGGCCGGGTCGATCATCGCTTCAGCGCGTAGCGGCGGATGTCGGCCTCGAGCTCCGCGGCCTTCGCGTAGCCGCCGAGCTTCGTGTGCGCGATGCGCCCGTCGCGTCCGACGAAGAACGTCGTCGGCATCACGCGACGGCCGCTGCCGAGCGAGTCCGCGGCCTCGCCGTCGCCGTCGTAGATGCTCGGAAACCCGGGCGGCTGGGACTCGACGAACTGCTCGGCGCGCTCACGGTCGTCCATCACGTCGATCCCGAGGAAGGCTACCGTCGCGGCGTGGCGCTCGGTCGCCGCGGCGAAGAACGGGAACTCATGGCGACACGGGCCGCACCACGACGCCCACAGGTTCACGACGACCGGCTGGCCCTCGAGCGCCGCCAACCGCCGCTGCAGATCGGCGCTCCCGTCCCCCACGAGCTCGTTGGCCCTCGCGGCGTTGCGAGCGAGCGCCGGGCTCGCCGCCGGCCTGGTGCCGGCCGGCGTCTCCGGTGCGATCGACGTCATCGGTGCCGCCGGCGGGGTCGTCAGCGCCGCCGGGCGCGAAGCGTCGTCACCGCAGGCGGCCAGTCCCGCGGCGAGCGCGGCCGCGGCGAGCAGCGAGAGGACGATCTTCATGACGCACGGCAGGATGCCCGATCGCGCCGGTCGGCGTGTGGGTTGATGGGCTGCTGCTCTGGCGCGGGCCACGTGCCGGGCTCAGCGCGAGCCAGCGCCTCACCGGATCTCAGCCCCGAGGGTGTGTGGCAGCTATTGGGCGGATATCGCCTCATCGGCGCCACGCGTCGCGAGCCCGGCGAGGCGACGGACGAGGGCGAATCGGCAGGACGACGCGAGGCGCGCGATGCCGGCGCAGCTCAGGCCGGCCCGTCGAGCATCGCGCCGTCGGCGATCATCCGCTGCCCGTCGCCGGCATGCTCGACGGTCGCCGCGCCGCGCACGACGACGCCGGCGCCGAACACCACGTCGCCGCGCACCGTCAGCCGCTGCGCCCGCACGAGCGACGGCGCACCCTGCGGGAAGCGCGCGTCGAAGTCGCGCACGAGCTTGAAGTAGTCGGGATCGAGCCGCACGAGGGGAGCGCCCGCGCCTGTCTTCGCACGTTCCGCCGCGAGCACGATCCGCCCCGCGCCGGTCAGCTCGTAGGCATCCGAGCGCAACCCGAGCAGATCGTCGGTCGTCTTGACGGGCGCGAAGCGCTCGCGCGGCACGCGCACCGCGCGCGCGTCGTCGAAGACGTCGATCGCCGCACCCATCGCCGTCTCGAGCTGGATCACCCGCGGCGAGCTCGCGTCGGCGGGGTCGACCGTCTTGCGGTTGACGATCATCGGCAGCCCGAGCACGCCGTCGCGCGCCCGGAGCACGCCGGCCAGCGCGCGCAGGTCGATCCACAGCGTGTTCGTGTTGAAGAAGCGGTGGCGCTCGACGTCCTGGAACGCATCGACGTCCTCGTCCGGCGTCTGGGCGATCTCGCGCAGGACGAGCCCACCGTCGGCGCGGCGGGCGAGGTGACCGCCCTTGCGGTCGGCGGCGGTGCGGTCGGCGACCTCCATGAGAAACGGGATCCGCTCGCGTGCGAACCACGCGAGGAGGCGCGGCTCCAGCACCGCGCCGAGGTTGTCGACGTTCGCGACGAAGGCGTAGCGGTAGCCCCCGTCGATCAGCGCGCCGAGCATGCCGGAGCTCAGCAGCGACGGGTAGAGGTCGCCGTGGCCCGGGGGCGCCCACTCCAGCGCCGGGTCGTCGGGCCACCGCGCCGCCGCGAGATCGTCGGCGGCGAGCTTGGGCACCTTGCTCTGCAGGAAGTCGGCAGGCACGCCGTCGACCGCGAGGTCGTCGTACGGCGTGAGCGCGGCGAGCGAGGCGTCGCGCGTCGCGAAGCTGTTCATCAGCACGAGCGGCAGTCGCGCGCCCGTCCGCGCGCGCAGGTCGCGGATCTGGTGCACGGTGATGTCGAGGAACGACAGCCCGTCCTTGACCTCCAGCAGCGACTTGGGGCCGGTCATCCCCATGCTCGTGCCAAGCCCGCCGTTGAGCTTGACGATCACCGTCCGGCCGAGCGCTTCGCGCGCGCCGTCCTCGTCGTCGGGCAGGTCGTCGGCGTCGGGCAGCGTGCTGACTGGCTCGATCTCCGACTCGGCGAGCACGCCGGCGTCTCCCGCGCGCAGGCGCTCGTAGTAGTGCGCGAACGTCCTGACGGCGATCTCCGCGACGCCGTCGGCGCGCATCTTCTCGAGGCTGGAGGCGAGTCCCGGGTCGGTCACGGCGCGGACCTTACCCGGCGCACGCGCGTCCGACGCCGAGCGAAGATCGCGCCCATCCGGGAGCGAACACGCGGTATGACGGCCGGCATGCTGGCAGCATGACCAAGCAGATCGCGCACGCGATCTGCGAGGCGGCCCGGGCGACGCTCGACTGCTGACGCCGGGTGCAGATCAGCTGCGCCAGCTCGTGAGGTACGCGCGCTGGGCGTCCGTGAGCTCGTCGATGCGCACGCCGAGCGAAGCGAGCTTCAGGCGCGCGACCTCACGATCGATCTCGGGGGGCACGGGCAGCACGCGCGATGCGAGCGCCGCCCCGTCGCGCGCGAGATGCTCGACGCACAGCGCCTGGTTGGCGAACGACATGTCCATCACGGCGGCGGGATGGCCCTCGGCCGCGGCGAGGTTGACGACGCGGCCCCGGGCGAGCAGGTTCAAGCGCCGCGCGCCGACCTCGAACTGCTCGACGAGCGGCAGCACCTGGCGCCGCGCGTCGGCCAGCTCGGCGAGCTCGTCGACCGCGATCTCGACGTCGAAGTGGCCGGCGTTGGCGAGCATCGCACCGTCCTTCATCCGCGCGAAGTGCTCGCGCGCGAGCACGCCGCACCCGCCGGTGACGGTGATGAACACGTCGCCGCGCTCCGCGGCCTCGAGCGCCGGCATGACCTCGCAGCCGTCCATCCGCGCCTCCAGCGCGCGCATCGGGTCGACCTCGCAGACGACGACCGAGGCGCCCGCTCCCTTGGCACGCAGCGCGATGCCCTTGCCGGTCCAGCCGTAGCCGACGACGACCACCGTGCGGCCCGCCAGCAGCATGTTCGTCGCGCGCAGGATGCCGTCGAGCGTCGACTGGCCGGTGCCGTAGCGGTCGTTGAACGTCCGCTCGGTGAGCGACTCGTTGACGGCGAGCACCGGGCAGCGCAGCGACCCGCCGTGCTCCAGCGCGCGCAGGCGGATCAGCCCGGTCGTCGTCTCCTCGGTGCCGCCGAGCAGCGATCCGCGCCAGGATTCGTCGCCCGCGTGCAGCACGCTCAGCAGATCGGCGCCGTCGTCGAGCGTGACGTGCGGCACGCGCGAGGCCAGCCCGACGACGTGCGTCGCGTACGTGTCGGCGTCCTCGCCGCGCACGGCGTAGACGCCGACGCCGTGATGCACGACGAGCGCCGCCGCGACGTCGTCCTGCGTCGACAGCGGGTTGGAGGCGCACAGCTGCGCCTGCGCGCCGCCGGCGATCAGCGTGCGCAGCAGGTTTGCGGTCTCCGACGTGACGTGCAGGCAGGCCGCGACGCGCACGCCCTCCAGCGGGCGCTCGCGCTCGAAGCGCTCGCGGATCGAACGCAGGACGGGCATCTGCCCGTCCGCCCAGGCGACGCGGACCTGCCCGGCCTCGGCCAGCGACAGGTCCGCAACGGCGTGGTCCTTCAGCGCGCGCCCGACGGCCATCGTGAGCGACCGATGGCTCCCGCGGGCCCCGGCTCGCTTAGTAGCGGTATTCGTGCGACTTGTAGGGGCCCTCGACGGGGCGGCCGATGTAGTCGGCCTGCTCCTGCGTGAGCACGGTCAGCTTCGCGCCGACCGCGGCGAGGTGCAGGCGGGCGACCTTCTCGTCGAGCTCCTTGGAGAGCACGTAGACCTGCTTGTCGTAGGCGTCGTTGTTCGTGAACAGCTCGATCTGCGCGAGCGTCTGGTTCGTGAACGAGTTGGACATCACGAACGACGGGTGGCCGGTCGCGTTGCCGAGGTTCAGCAAGCGGCCCTCGGACAGCAGGATGATCGCGTGGCCGTCGGGGAAGACCCACTTGTCGACCTGCGGCTTGATGTTCACGCGCTCGATGCCGGGCGTCTGCTCGAGGCCGGCGACGTCGATCTCGTTGTCGAAGTGGCCGATGTTGCCGACGATCGCGTGGTGCTTCATGCGCGCCATGTGCTCGGCGGTGATGATGTCCTTGTTGCCGGTCGTCGTGACGAACACGTCGGCGGTGTCGACGACGTCCTCGAGCGTCTTGACGTCGTAGCCCTCCATCGCCGCCTGCAGCGCGCAGATCGGGTCGATCTCGGTGACGATGACGCGGCAGCCCTGGGCGCGCAGCGAGGCCGCCGAGCCCTTGCCGACGTCGCCGTAGCCGCAGACGACGCCGACCTTGCCGGCGAGCATGACGTCGGTTGCGCGGAAGATGCCGTCGACGAGCGAGTGGCGGCAGCCGTAGAGGTTGTCGAACTTCGACTTCGTGACCGAGTCGTTGACGTTGATCGCCGGGAACAGCAGGTCGCCGGTCTTCGCCATCTGGTAGAGCCGGCCGACGCCGGTCGTCGTCTCCTCCGAGACGCCGATGATGCCCGCGGCCATCCGCGTGAAGCGCTGCGAGTCCTCCTCGAGCGAGCGGTTGAGGACCTTCAGGAAGGAGACGAACTCCTCCGACTCACCGGTCGACGGGTCCGGCGCCGCGCCGGCCGCTTCGACCTCGACGCCCTTGTGGACGAGCATCGTCGCGTCGCCGCCGTCGTCGAGGATCAGGTTCGGTCCGTCATCGTCGGGCCAGTCGAGCGCGCGCTCGGTGCACCACCAGTACTCGTCGAGCGTCTCGCCCTTCCACGCGAAGATCGGCACGCCGCGAGGATCGTCGACCGTGCCATCGGGGCCGACGACCGTCGCGGCCGCGGCGTGGTCCTGCGTGGAGAAGATGTTGCAGCTGCACCAGCGCACCTCGGCACCGAGCGCCGTCAGCGTCTCGATCAGGACGGCGGTCTGGATCGTCATGTGCAGCGAGCCGGTGATGCGCGCGCCCTTCAGCGGCTGCGCGTCGGCGTACTCGGCGCGGGTCTGCATCAGGCCGGGCATCTCGTGCTCGGCGAGGACGATCTCCTTGCGACCGTAGTCGGCGAGCGAGATGTCGGCGACCTTGTAGTCCTGCTTGGTGTCGATGACGGTGGCTGGATTCATGTGTGTGTGCGTCTCCTCGTTCAGGCGTGCGATGTCGCCGGTGGTGCTGCGGCGGCGAGCGCCAGCAGCTTCGAATGCTTGTCCTGCTCCCAGCGCAGCCACTCGGCCGGCGGGACCTCTTCGGGGCGCCGCGGCTGCGCCTCGAACCATGCGTCGACGGCGCCCGCGAGCTCCGCGTCGCGGCGCAGCCGCATCGCGAAGCCGATCTCGCCGAGACCGATGTCGTACCGCGTCGTGAGCTCGCGCAGCGTCCGCAGGCGCTGCAGCTCACCCGGACCGTAGAGGCGGTAGCCGGCCTGCGAGCGCCGCGGCTCGATCAGCCCGGCACGCTCGATGTAGCGCAGCATGCGCGGCGACCAGTCCGTCGTCTGCGCAGCCTCCTGGATCGTCAGGGCGTCCATCCAGGACGGAACCTTACCACGGTCGTGTCAAGGTTTCGGGAGCCCGCCCCGACCGCCCCTCGGCCACTCGCCACGACGCGTCCGCCCACGCGCGTCATTCGGCCTGCGGGTCATCGCCGTGCTCGAGCGCCGTCAGCGCGATGACGTCGCCGCGATCGACCGGACGACCCGCCGCGCGCTTCATCGCGATCAGGTCGTCGCGGCCGGCGATCGCCACGGTCACGCCCGCGACCTCGATGACGAGCGCGCGCGATCGCAGCGCTTCGTAGGGAGCCGCGCCCGGCGGGCGCATGTGGACGTCGACACCGCCGACGTCCGTGTCCAGCGACAGGATCTCGCTCGTGGCGAGCGCCTGCCCCAGCCTTGCTCGCGACCAGGCGCGCGTCTCGCCGGCGGGTCGCGCGCCAAGCGCGCGCAGCGCGTCCGCGAGTCGTGCGACGTTGTCGGGATCGGGGTCGGGCACCAGGTCGACGTCCTGCGTCGTCCGGGTGTGACCGTGGGCCTGGACGGCCAGGCCACCGATCACCGCGTAGGACACCTCATGCTCGAACAGCGTTTGCAGGATGCGTGCGGCATCGAGCGGGGTTTCGCGGCGTGTCACGAGGAGCCGCCGCGCGCGGCCCGGCCGGCCAGCGCGACCTCGCCCGCCAGTCGATTCCAGCTCATCGCCAATTCCAGCCGCTCGGCCGGCGGACGGGCCAGCAGGCCGGCTAGGTGAGCCTCGTCCGGGTTGCCGTCCAGACGGCTCGCCCCGAGCTCGATCGTCTCGCCCAGCACGAACAGGATGCGCTCGAGGGTCGCGACGCTCGGCGACAGCTCGCCCCGCTCGAGACGGCTGAGCGCAGTCTGCGTGGTCCCCGCCCGCAGCGCCAGCTGCGCCTGCGTGAGCCCGTGTGCAAGCCGGCGCTCGCGGATCAGCCTGCCGGGATCGGACATCAGTCGAACATAGCGGATCAGGTATGTCACGACCCAGCGCCGAGACCTCGAACGGGAGCCCGGCGGCACGTCGATTCCCGCCCGGCGCAGGCGCCGCGCCGCGTCGTCATCAGCTGCCGGCCAGCCGCTCCTTCAGCGTCACGAGCACGTCCACAGGCGTCGGATCGAGGCCGCGCAGGACGGCGACGTAGAGCGAGACGAGGTCGCCGAGCAGGACGAGCGAGAAGACGCGCTCGACCGTCGTGCTGCCGCGCGACTCGATCACGAGCGAGGCGGTCGCCTGCTCGCCGATCAGCTCGCGCGTCAGCGCGATGCGCTCCTTCACGCGCGGGTGCGTGTCGCTGTCGTCGAGGAAGATCGCCGCGAAGCGGCCGAGCGCCGGCGCCTCCTGCCAGCCGACGACCTCGTTGTGGTCGAGCTCGGGCAGCTCGTGCGTGAAGGCCGGGATCTTCGCGTTCTCGTTGAACTGCGTCTTCCAGCGGTAGGCGATCGGCGACGTCAGGCCCGAGCCGGCGATGACGGGCACGCTGTCGCGCAGCGCACGGGCGATCGTCTTGGCCTCGGAGTCCTCGGCGCTGTCGGCGCCCCACTCGATGACGAGCTGCTCGAGGTGGTCGGCGGCGACGTCGATCTCGGCCCCCATCCGCGGGCCGGCGCCGCATAGCGCGGCGACCTCGAGCGCCGCAACGGTCATGTACGCGACGGCGGCGCGCGGCTGGAAGCCGCCGGCGACCGGGATCACGGGGACGCCGTCGGCGCGCGCGAGCTCGGCCAGCTTGCCGCCGCTCGTCACCGCGATGCGCTTGGCGCCGAGCGCGCCGGCCGCCTCGTAGCAGGCGAGCGTCTCCTCCGTGTCGCCCGAGTAGGAGGCGCACAGGACCGTCGTGTCGGGCGTCGTCCAGGCCGGCAGCCCGTACGCGCGCGACGCGAGCACCGGCCGAGAGGCGTGGTCGCCGAGCATCGCGCGCGCGAGCGCGCCGCCGATCGCCGAGCCGCCCATGCCGGCGACGACGAGCCCGCCGGCCGAGTCCCACGGCTGCAGGTCGGCCGACTCGACCTTCCAGAGCGCGTCGCGCAGATGCTCGGGCAGGCCGGCGATGTCGCCGAGCATGTCGGAGTGATCGACCGCCGCGATCGTCTCCGCGTCGAGGCGCAGGTCGGTCGCTTGAGTCTCAGAAGACGAGCCCGCCATCGGGTACCTCCAGGCCGGGAAATAGGCGCGCACCGTGCGCGATGACGTTGTCGGCGCCGATCATGACACCCTCGCCGAGCATCGCGCCGCCGGTCACCCGGCTGCGGTCGCCGATCGACGCGCCGGGGCCGACGATGCAGTCGCGCAGGACGCAGTCGTCGCCGATCCGCGCGCCCTGCAGGACGACCGCGCGCTCGACGACCGAGCCGCTGCCGACGCCGACGCCGCCGGCGAGCACGGCGAGGCTGCCGACATGCGCGCCCTCGGCGATCGTGCAGCCGGCTCCGACGATCGCCGGCGGGATCGCGCGCCCCGCGAGCTGCGTCGATGGGTCGACGGAGACGTAGCTCTCGCCGAGCTTCCCGGCGACGCCGGTGCGCACGTTGCCCTCGAGGATGTCGAACGTCGCCTGCAGGTAGCGCTCGGGGGTGCCGACGTCGATCCAGTAGGCGCTGTCGTCGGCGAAGCCGTAGAGGCCCCGGTCGACGAGCACCGGCCAGACCTCGTGCTCGATCGAGACCTTCTTGTCCGGCTCGATGAGATCGAGCACCGAGCGCTCGAGCACGTAGGCGCCGGCGGAGATGAGGTTCGTGTCGAGCACCGCGTCGGGCGAGGGCTTCTCGAGGAACTCGTCGACCGCGTGGTCTTCGCGCAGGCGCACGAGGCCGTAGCTCGAGGGATCGGGCACGGGAACGAGCGCGAGCGTCCCGGTCGCGCCGGTCCGCTCGTGCTGCGCGATCTGCGCGGTCAGGTCGAGGTCGGTCAGGACATCGCCGTTGAGCATCAGGAAGCGCTCGTCGAGCAGCTCCTCGGCGAACTTCAGCGCGCCCGCGGTGCCGCGCGGATCGGGCTCCTCGAGGAAGCGCAGGCGGATCCCGTACTGCGAGCCGTCGCCGAGCACCTCGCGGACCTTCGTCGCCTTGAAGCCGCAGGACATGATCACGTCGTCGACGCCGTGGCCGTGCAGCCACTCGAGCATGTAGGCCATCATCGGGCGGTCGACGAGCGCGACGACGGGCTTGGGGATCGTGGAGGTGAGCGGACGCAGACGCGTCCCCTCTCCTCCGACGAGGATCACCGCCTGCATCGGACCGCATCCTGCCGGGACATCGTCAGCTCGAGGATGTCAGCGTCCCCCGGCCGATGCCCTCGTAGGTCAGACCCGCCGCCACGACGGCCTCGGGGTCGAGTGCGTTGCGGCCGTCGAGCACGAGCGTCCCGTCCATCCGCTCTGCGACCTGCGCCCAGTCGAGGCCGAGGAACTCGTCCCATTCGGTGACGAGCACGACCGCGTCGGCGCCGGCGACGGCGTCCAGCGCGTCGGTCGCGAAGTGCACGCCGTGGATCAGCGAGCGCGCCTCCTGCTCGGCGATCGGGTCGTAGACGCGGACCTTCGCCCCGTCGGCCTGCAGGCGCGCGCTGAGCACGAGCGACGACGCCTCGCGCATGTCGTCGGTGTTCGGCTTGAAGGCCAGCCCGAGCAACGCCACCGTGCGGCCGACGAGCGAGCCGAGGTGCTTCTGCAGCTTGCTGATGACGCGCCGCTTCTGCAGCTCGTTGACCTCGATGACGGCGTTGAGCAGCTGGAAGTGGTAACCCGAGTTACCTGCAAGTTGCTTCAATGCATTCACATCTTTCGGAAAACAGGACCCGCCGAAGCCGATGCCGGCCTGCAGGAACTTGTGGCCGATCCGGTCGTCGAGGCCCATCCCGCGCGCGACCTCGGTCACGTCGGCGCCGGTCTCCTCGCAGACGTTGGCGATCTCGTTGATGAACGAGATCTTCGTGGCGAGGAAGGCGTTGGAGGCGAGCTTGACCATCTCCGCGGAGGCGACGTCGGTGCGCACGAGCGGGGCGTCGAGCGGCGCGTAGAGCTCGACGACGGCGTCGCCGGCCCAGTCGCCGTCGTCGCCGACGACGACGCGATCGGGATGCAGGAAGTCCTTCACCGCCGAGCCCTCCTTGAGGAACTCCGGGCACGAGACGTAGGCCAGGCCGTCCTTGCCGTGCTCGGCAAGCACGCGCTTGATCGCCGCGCCGGTGCCCGCCGGCACGGTCGACTTCATGACGAGCGCGTGGCGGTCCGACGCCGGAATCGCGTCGACGACGGCATGCACCGCGCTGAGGTCCGCGTCGCCGGAGTACGTCGGCGGCGTGCCGACGGCGACGAACAGCAGCCGTGCGCGCTCGAGCGCGTCGGCGATCTGCGTCGAGAAGTGCAGACGCTCGCGGTTGGCCGCGACCATCTCGGCGAGGCCGGGCTCGTAGATCGGGATCTCGCCGGCCTGCAGCCGCGCGATCTTGTCGGCATCGATGTCGATGCAGTAGACGTGGCTGCCGAGGTGCGCGAAGCCGGCGGCCGTGACGAGGCCGACGTATCCGGTGCCGATGACGCCGATCGGCTGTCGTCCGTCGCTCATGCGGGCGCCACGTTACCGGCCGACTCGCCGCAACGACCGCGCGGGCAACCGGCGATCGTCAGGTCGGCCCGCGCAGCGGGATGCGATCGGGGTGACCACGTAGGACTACTGGCCGATCCGCTGCAGCGAGCGGGCGACGTCCATCATCTGCCGGTTCGTCAGGCTCCGCGACAGCGTGTTGGAGACCCAGTAGACGGCCTTCGAGGTCTCCCACGCGATCATGCGGATGCGGCGACCGGTGAAGTAGCGCTTGTAGGTGCGCTTGCGCATCCGCACCTCGTCGGTCGGGTTGTCGAGGATCGGCGCCGCCTTCCACGTCGTTCCCTGCACCCCGTAGAACTGGCCGGTGTCGCCCTGTGAGAGCACGAGGCGATAGGCGCGGTGCTTGTTCTTGTTGCGGTCGAAGATGTCGTACAGGCGCGGGCTGTCCTTGAGATAGCCGCCGCGCGCGACGATCGACCTCGGGTAGTAGATCGGCAGCGTGCGCTGCCGCGTCGTGATCTCCAGAACGTGGTTCTCGCCGGCCTCCCGGCGATCGACGAGCCCGGGGGCGAGCCTGCGAGGCGTCTTGATCTGCTTGGGCTTCTGGCGCTCGCGCTGCTCGCTGGCAGCGGTCTCGGCCGGCAGCGACGTGCCGATGCCGACGTCGATGAACTCGTCGATGACCTTCATCAGGTTCTCGTTGGAGATCTCGACGAGCTCGTTGCCGGACGACGACTGCCCGGCGAGGAACTTGACCTCGTGGATCGGGTTCTTGGAGGACTCGTAGGCGAGCTTGATCAGGCGCATGATCGCGGCGTCGTTGTCGCTCGCGATGTCGGTCTGCGTGTACTGACCGAAGATCTTCAGCAGCTCCTCGCGGTCGCCGAAGACCTTGCCGAGGCCGATCTGGTCCTTGGCCTGCCCGAGGAACTGCTGCTGGCGGGCGGCGCGGACGAAGTCGTCGTCGGCGTGACGGAAGCGCACGTAGTCCAGCGAGTCCGAGCCGCAGAGCCGCTGATAGCCGGGCTGCAGGTCGATCGTCGCGTACCCGCCGGGGCCGCCGCGGTCGTTGAAGTAGCGCCGGTCGACGTCGGTGTAGACGCAGCCGAGACGGTTGACGGCGCGCTGGAAGCCGTTGAAGTTCACGTTGACGACGTGGCTGATCGGCAGGTGCAGCAGCGCCTTGACGGTTCGCACCGCGAGCTTCGGCCCGCCCACCGCGTAGGCGGTGTTGATCCTGTCGGTGCCGACGCCGGGAATCTCGACCTTCAGGTCGCGCGGGATCGACATCACCGCCGTCGCCTTCTTGTCGGGGTCCAGGCGCACGAGGATCATCGTGTCCGACCGCACCGGCACGCCCTTGCCGTCGCCGTAGCGCCCGTCGGAGCCGAGCACGAGGATCGTCTGCGGGCCACCCGGTTCGACGTCGTCGAGCACGCTCGTGATCCCCGGGATCGGCGTCGAGTTGTCCCTGAAGACCTCGATCGTCTCGTGGACCTGCAGCAGCACCGCGCTGGCGACGGCCGTCGCGCTGAGCATGACGACGAGCGTCGCGCCGATCGCGAAGCGCTTCCACATGTCCCAGCCCAGCCGCGGCGTCTCCCCCTCGTAGACGCTCATCGCGAGCACCTACCTTCGAGGAGCGGTCGGCTGAGGAGCGAGCTGGTCGGCGCGATCATGCCGACAATCCTCCCTCAACGGCGCGCAGCGCAGGCCGGTTGACGCCGTCCTGGCGCGCAAGCCAGTCGGGCAGCATGACCACGAAGTCGCGCAGCGCGCAGCGGTAGCGCGCCAGCGAGTCGATCGATACCCACTCCTCGGGTCCGTGGTGACCGCCGCCGATCGGCCCGAACTCGACCGCCGGGATGCCGGCCTCGAGGAAGGAGATCGCGTCCGAGGCGCCGTCGCGGCCGATCGCCAGCGCCTCGTCGTCGAGCGAGGCGCCGACGGCGTCGCGCAGCGCTCGCACGTACGGGTTCGAGCGCGACACGCGTGCCGGCGCACGCTGGAACGTCTTGACGATCTGCACGTCGTCGAGCGCGCGGATGTCCGCGAGGATCTCGCCTGCGTCCTGGTTTGGCAGATAGCGGATGTCGATGTCCATCGTGCAGCGGTCGGGCACCTTGTTGAAGGCATCGCCGCCGATGATCCGTGCGATGTTGATCGACGGGCGATCGAAGAGCTCCGATGACTCCCGGCTGAATCGTAGAGTCTCGATGCGGCGGAACACGTCACAGGCCTTGAGGATCGCGTTGTCGCCGAGCCACGGCGTCGAGCCGTGCGCGGCCGTCCCGCCCACTTCGACGCGGACGGCGAGAACCCCCTTCGCCTGGACGCCGATCTGCAACTCCGTCGGCTCGCCGGTGATCGCGAAGTCGGCGCGCAGGCCCTCCTGCACGAGCGCGTCGGTACAGCGGTGCTCGACGTTCTCGGACTCCTCGTCGGGCACGCAGATGAAGCGCACGCGCACCCTGCCGTTCGTCGCGATGTCGTGGACCGCGCACATCATCGCCGCCAGCCCGCCCTTCATGTCGTAGGCGCCGCGGCCGATCAGGCGGTCACCCTCGATGCGCGGGACGAACTGCTCGGCGTGCGCCGGCACGACGTCGATGTGGCCATGCAGGATCACGCACGGACCCGTCGCCGGGCCGATGTCCGCGAGCACGACCGGCAGACCGCCGAACTCGCGCCCCGTGACGGGCACGTCGCGGGCCTCGAGCCAGCCCTTCACGAATCCGACCGCGGCCCGCAGGCCGTCGCTGGTGGACGTGTCGTAGGTGATGAGCCGCTCGGCCAGGACCCGTTCGTCCATTGCTGGACACCAGGGTACCGGGCCGGCGGCCGCGACGAGGATCGGCGGGCGCGGGCTTATGTAGCGTGCGGGGTCATGGCCGGGCGCATCGTGCTCTTCGGAGCGACGGGATACACGGGCGAGCTGACGGCGCGGGCGCTCGTCGCAGGTGGCGCCGCGCCGCTGCTGGCGGCGCGCTCACGCGAGCGCGTGCAGGCGCTCGCCGCGCAGCTCGGGGGCCTCGACAGCGCGGTCGCCGACGTCGCCCGGCCGCAGACCGTGCGCGCGCTCGTCGAGGCCGGCGACGTGCTCGTCTCGACCGTCGGCCCGTTCGTGCGCTGGGGCGAGCCGGCGGTGGCGGCGGCAATCGACGCCGGCGCGCACTACCTCGACTGCACCGGCGAGCCGCCCTTCATCCGCGCGGTCTTCGAGCGCCACGACGACGACGCGCGGGCGGCCGGCGTCGGGCTGCTGACGGCGTTCGGCTATGACTACGCGCCCGGCAACCTCGCCGGCGCGCTCGCGCTGCGCGAGGCCGGCGAGCGCGCGGTCAGCGTCGACGTCGGGTACTTCGTCGGCGGCAGCGCGGCGCCGAGCGGCGGCACGCGGGCCTCCGCCATCGGGCTGCTCGCCGAGCCGGCGTACGCGTTCGAAGGCGGGCGCCTGAGCGCTCAGCGCACGGCGCGCAGCGTGCGCGCGTTCGACGGCCGCCCGGCGGTCTCGATCGGCGCGACCGAGCAGTTCGCGCTGCCCCGCGTGCACCCCGGGCTGCGCGACGTGCGCGTCTGGCTGGGCTGGTTCGGCCCGGCGTCGCGCCCACTGCAGGCGCTCTCCGCGGCGACGGCGATCGCGACGAAGCTGCCCGGCGTGCGCGACGCGATCGGCGCGGCCGCGGGCCGGATCGTGAAGGGCTCGACGGGCGGCCCGGACGCCGCGCGGCGGGCGCGGGCGAG
>JAUYGN010000015.1 GCA_030690545.1 Solirubrobacteraceae bacterium | reverse complement strand
CGAGGCCGGCGAGGAACGCCGCGCGCAGCCGCCGATCGCCGAACGTCGCGTCGACGATCGCGCTCTCGCCGTCCGCGCACGACGCGCGGGCGCACTCGCCGAGCTCGCGGTAGACCGCCGCCCGCGCCGACGGCGTGTAGTCGGCGTCCGGCGCGCGGGCGCGCAGCTCGAGGCCGCGGTGCTGCTTGCGCAGCACGTCGGACGACAGCACGGGCACGCCGCTGCGACGGGCCAGCTCGGCGGCGAGCGTCGACTTGCCGCTCGCCGGCGGGCCGCCGATCGCGAGCACGAGCGGGCCACGGGCGCGCCAGGCGAGCCGCTCGGCGAGGTCGAGCAGCGCGTCGGCATCGGTCCGCGCAGCGCGGGCCGCATCGGCGTCGGCGTCGTTGCCCACGCCGGCGAGCTGAGCCGCGCGCAGCAGGTCGACCTTCGCCCGCACGAGCGCGCGATACGCGCCGTAGTACGCGAGCAACGCGTCGTCGCCCGGGTCGCCGCCGGCGTCGCGATAGGCGGCGACGAGCAGCCGCGCGGCGCTGCCGGCGCCGAGCCGTTCGAGGTCCATCGCGAGGAACGCGAGGTCGTCGGCGACGTCGATCTCGCGCAGCGCGGCGTTGAACTCGAGCCGGTCGACGATCATCAGCGACTCCTCCAGGACGACGTGCTCGGCGCGCAGGTCGCCATGCCCGTCGCGGATCCGGCCGGCCTGCGCTCGGTCGCGCAGGGTGCCGCGACGAGCGAGCACGAACGTGCCGGCGAAGCGGTCGGCGGCGAGCGCGCGGCGCGCGGTCTCGTCGTCGGCGAGCGCGAGCAGCTCGCACATGTTGTGATCCCATGTGCGCTTGACGTCGCCGACCGGATCGCGCGGCCCCGCCGGCCGCGCCTGCTCGTGGAACGCGGCCAGGCGCCGCGCGACCGCGCGGATCTGCTCGTCGCCGAGCTCGTCGCGCTCGACGAGCGCCGCCATCGTGCGCTGCTCGTCGAAGCGCCGCATCTGCAGCGCGTACTCGACGGCATGCTCCGCGTCGGGATCGGCGAGCACGTAGGAGTCCGCTCGCAGGACGATCGCGCGCAGGCGCATGTCGAGCTGCGGCGCGAGCTCGCGGTTGACGCGCAGCTCGTCCTCGCAGACGCGGCGACGGCGCTCGAGCGTGCTGAAGTCCAGAAACGCCATCCGCACCGGCTTCTTGACCTTGTACGCATGCTCGCCGGCGAGGAAGACCCAGGCGGTGTGCGTCTCGCGCACGGTCACGGGCGGATGCCCCGGATAGAAGCCGCTGCGGGCCATCGCCTCGGCAACGCTGATCGGTGGCGGCGACGTCGACATGAGAGTGGACACGTACCCGGCGATCATCGCGCGACCACCTCGGCGTCCGGGCGCTCGCGCAGTCGCGCGTGCAGGACGACCTGCCCGACGCGGGTTGCCAGGACGGGCGCGCGGGCGTCGTCGAGCTCCTCGATGGCGTCCTGAACGTCGTGGACGGGCATGTCCGCAGGCTACGGACGAGCAGCGTCGGCCACGACAGAGGTGCTCCGCAGAGCTCGCGCGTAGTTCCCCACACGGCCGAGGCGAGGCTCCGGGCGCGCGTCGACGCAAGGCGCCGGGCCCACGCCGATCCGGGGATCTCACCGACCTACGGCGCGGCGTCATACGGATGACGACCGCGGCCGGCACTGGTGGACTTCGTCGTACGCGAAACGCGAAGGAGGCCGCCCATGTCGCACACGATCCACGCCACCCGCCCGAGCCTCGCCGATGGCCAACGCCCCTGGGCGCTGGCCGCCAGCACGGATCGTGCTCACGCCGCGAGCGCCGGCCAGGGCGAGCACGCGAGCTCTCCGGTCGCCGCCAGCGACCGCCTTCGCGCGCTCGAGCAGCGCGAGGCGCAGCTCGAGCTGCGCGTCGCCCGCTGCCGTGCAGCGCTGCGCGCCGGCGAACAGCCGAACCCGTCGCTCGGACGCGAACTCGACGGCACGCGCTCGCTGCTGGCGCAGGTGCACGCCGAGCTCGCCACGCTGCGCAGGCGGGCGGGCCATGCCAAGCGCCGCGAAACACGCTGAACGGCGCCTGCGCCGGCCGGCCGATGCGCGCACGACGATCCGTGGTTTACGCACACCGGCGCCCGCAGCCTCCGCGGATGTCGCGTTGCGGCGGATCTCCGAGAGTGCCCGCATGAGCACCGCAGTCATCGAGACCGACCGGCTGAGCAAGCGCTACGGATCCTCGCGCGGGATCTCCGACGTCACGCTGCGCGTGCGCCGCGGCGAGGTCTTCGGCTTCCTCGGGCCCAACGGCGCCGGCAAGACGACGATGATCCGCACGCTGCTGGACCTGCTGCACCCGACGAGCGGCAGCGCGCGCGTGCTCGGCCTCGACAGCCGCCGCGACAGCCGCGCGATCCGTGCTCGCAGCGGAAACCTGCCGGGCGACTTCGCCTACGACGAACGGCTGACCGGGCGCGAGCTGCTCGCGTTCTTCGCCGCCGTCCGCGGGCGCCGCGACCTCGGGGTCGCGCAGGCGCTCGCCGAGCGCTTCGAGGCCGACCTCTCGCGCCCGCTGCACGAGCTGTCGCGCGGCAACCGCCAGAAGGTCGGGCTCATCCAGGCGCTCTTCCACGAGCCCGAGCTCGTCATCCTCGACGAGCCGACGAGCGGCCTCGATCCGCTCATGCAGGAGGAGTTCCTGCGCGTCGCCGCCGAGCAGCGCGAGGCCGGCCGGACGGTCTTTCTCTCCTCGCACGACCTCGACGAGGTGCAGCGCGTCTGCGACCGCGTCGGGATCGTCCGCGAGGGCAGGCTGATCGCCGTCGAGGAGGTCGCGGCGATGCGCGAGCGCGCGCTGCGCCACGTCACCGTGCGCTTCGCCGACCCGGTCTCCGACGGCGTGCTCGCCGATGTGCCGTCGGTCGAGCATCGCGAGCTCGACGGCAGGACGCTGCGCTTCCGCGTGCGCGGTGAGATCGACGGCGTCGTCAAGGCGCTCGCGCGCCACCGCGTCGAGGACGTCGAGATCACGCGCCCGACGCTCGACGAGCTCTTCCTCGCCTACTACGGGAGGCCGTCGTGAGCACGACCGCCACGCGACGACCGGCTCGCGGCGCGATCGTCGGGTCTCCGTCCTCGTCGACCGCGCTCGGCGCGATCGTCCGCCGCGGGCTGCGCGACCAGCGCCGCGCGGCGCTCGCCTGGGGTGGCGGCTTCGGGGCGTTCGGGGCGCTGATGGTCGCGATCTGGCCGTCGCTCGAGGGCTCGATGTCCGAGCTCGTCGACAGCTACCCGGACGGCCTGAAGGAGGCCTTCGGGATCGTCCGGCTCGACACCGTCGAGCGCTTCGTCGACGCCGAGCTGCTGAGCCTCATCCTGCCGATGGCGCTGGCGTTCCTCGCCGTCCGCTGCGTCGTGCAGGCGACGGTCGGCGCCGAGGACCGCGGGCATCTCGACACGCTGCTGTCGCTGCCGGTCTCGCGCCGCGTCGTCATGATCGCGAGCGTCGTCGTGACGGGCGCCCTGCTGGCGGCGATCCTCGCCGTCGTCTGGGCGCTGACGTGGCTGGCCGGGACCGTCGCCGGGACCGGGATCTCGGCGTCGACGCTGGCGTCCGGCCTGGGCAACGTCTGGCCGCTGGCGATGGTGTTCGCCGGGCTGGCGGCGCTCGTCGCGGGACTCGCGCACCGGCCGTCGACCGCGACCTGCGTCGCCTCGGGAACGCTCGTCGCGATGTACGCGATCGACCTCGTCGGCAAGCTCGCCGACGCCGCCGAGCCGCTGCGCTGGATCTCCGCCTTCCGCTACTACGGCTCCGCGATCCAGCAGGGCTTCGACGTCGGTCACGTCGCCGTCCTGACGGTCGCGGCGCTCGTCCTCACCATCGCCGGCGCCGCGCTGTTCGAGCGCCGCGACGTGCTCTGAAGTCGGAACCTGCCCGAGGAGAACGACCATGACGCCCACCTACATCACCGGATACGAGAGCACCGACGCGGCGCGGGCCGCGCTCGCGTTCACCCGCGGGCTCGCCCGCGCGACGGGGGCGAACGTCGTCGCCGCCTACGTCTATCCCGATCTGCGGCCGGTCCCGTCCGGCCACGGACCGGTCGATCTGGTCGCCTACAACCCCGACCTGACGGCGGTCGCGCAGCGCGAGGCCGAGGCCGTCGTGGCCGGCCTGCCGGCAGACGTCGAGGCCTTCACGATCGCCGGCTCGTCGGTGCCGCACGAGCTCGACGCCCTCGCGCGCAACGAGAACGCAGCGCTGCTCGCGGTCGGCGCGACGCACCGAGGCGCGGTCGGGCGGGTCCTGCCGGGCAGCATCGGCGAGCGCGTCGTGCACGGCGCGCCGTGCCCGGTGCTCGTCGTGCCCGAGGGCCAGGGGGAGCGCGCGGTGGTGCGCACGATCGGCGTCGCCTACGACGGCCGCGAGCAGTCACGCCGCGCGCTGCGCGCCGCCGAGACGCTCGCCGACCGGCTCGGCGCGTCGCTCGTGCTGATCCACGCGGGCGACCCCGCGCCGATCGACCCGCACGTCGCGCGCACGCCCGACGACGCCGAGGCCAAGGCCGAACACGCCCGCACGCAAGCGATGCGCACGACGCTCGAACGCACCGCCGCCCGGCAGGTGCAGCGCGACTTCGACGTCTCGATCCGCATCCCGCTCGCCGCGCCCGGCCCGGCGATCGTCGACGCCTGCAGCGACGGCATCGACCTGCTCGTGGCCGGCTCGCGCGCCTACGGACCGCTGCGCAGCGTGCTCGTCGGCAGCGTCTCGCGCTACCTCGTCGACCACGCGCCGTGCCCGGTGCTGGTCGTCCCGCGGCGGGCGGCGCTCAGGCTGGTCGCCGATGAGGAGGCATCCGCCGGCGCTGCGGCTTCCTGACGCGCGGCGTGCGCTCCGCCGGCGCGGTGGGCTACGGACTCCAGAGCACGCCCAGCTCGGGCGGCTTGCGGAAGACGAGCCCGCGCGGCGCGGCCGGGGTGACGGGGTCCAGGCGCAGGCCCGGCAGCCGGCGCAGCAGCTGGTCGACGGCCGTGTGGGCCTCCAGGCGCGCGAGGTGCATCGCGATGCAGGTATGCGGGCCGTGCGCGAAGGCGAGGTGGCGGTGCGCGTTGGCGCGCCGGACGTCGAACCGGTCGGGGTCCTCGAACGCCGCGGGGTCACGGTTGGCCGCGGCGATCGAGACGCGCACGAGCTCGCCGCGGCGGATCGACGCACCGGCCAGCTCGACGTCGGCGGTCGCGTAGCGATCGACGATGGCCGCGGCGGGCTCGAGACGCAGCGACTCCTCGACGGCGTTGGCGAGCAGGTCGGGGCTCGCGCGCACGCGCGCGAGCTCGTCGGGCCACGAGAGGAGGTGCCAGACGGCGTTGGCGATCATGCCCTCGGTCGTCTCGATGCCCCCGAACAGCAGCACGGCGGCGTTGGAGACGACGCGGTCGCGCTCCAGGCCGCCGGCTGCGCCGGCCGCGGCCGCCAGCAGCGACGCGGCAGGGTCGCCGTCGAGGCCGCGCTCGATCGTCGCCGACAGCGCCGCGTACGCGGCATGCCCGGCGGCTCCCGGCAGCCGGCCGGCGGTGATGTCGGTCACCGCCATGACGATCTCGTCATACCACCCGAGCACCGTGCTGGCGTCCGCGTCGCGCAGGCCGAGCGCGCG
The DNA here is from genome assembly GCA_030690545.1 of Solirubrobacteraceae bacterium. Lineage (GTDB taxonomy): Bacteria > Actinomycetota > Thermoleophilia > Solirubrobacterales > Solirubrobacteraceae > CADCVQ01. Next base: position 9,332 of record JAUYGN010000015.1, on the reverse strand, counting down.
CGCGACGACGGCGACCGCCAGCGGCCCTGCCAGGCTGCGCCGCAGCTCCGCGCGGCCGGCCGGCCGGATCTCGCCGATCAGGCGCGCGGTCTCGTCGGCCACGAACCCGGTGAAGCGCTCGCGCACGGCATCGCGCCGGAACGGCCCCGCGAACGGGTCGCGGTGGCGGCGGTGCTCGGCGCCGTCGCGCGTGAGCATGCTCGGGCCGACGAGCTGGCCGGTCGAGAAGCGCTCGTCGTCGACGGTGAACGTGCCGGGGTCGCGCATGACCTGCAGCGCGAGGTCGCGCCGCGTCACGAGCCAACCCTCCAGCGCCGGCAGCCACGACACCGGCTCGCGCTCGCGCAGACGCGCGAGCAGCGCGTGCGGGTCACCCTCCAGCTGCTCGACCGTCGCGCTCGCGCCAACCGGGAACCGCTCCGCCCGCCTGCCCGCATCCATCGCCAGGACCATAGTCCGGCCCGCCCGCGCATCGAGCCGAGCCTGCGATCCCGCCAGCCGAAGGACGGATACGGTGTCGAGCATCGTGCTCGCGACGGACATCCAGATGCTCATCGGCTCGGGGATGCCGGTCGTCCTGGCGGCCGGCTTCATCGCGATCCTCGTGCTACGGCGCCGCGATCGCCGGCGCAGCGACTCCCGCGACGAATAGCCGCTCTGCTCTGTGCGAGCAGCAGCGATGGGAGCTACACCTACAACAGCGCTGACCAGACGACCAGCCTGTGCCCCAACCTCCTCTTAATCCGACCCTGCGGCCTATAGTGCCGCGCATGACGTCCGACGCCCGCAAGATCGCCGAGGACGCAGCCGAGGCAGCGGACGCGGCTGGCAGGTTCTTCGGAAGCCACTTCTGACTGGCATGCGCGCCCTGCGACTAGCCGGCGCGAACGGCAAGGCAGGTGAGCATCGACGACAAGGGGATGTGCCCAAGTTGATCGAGATGCTTCAAAGTGACTTACCAGAAGATCGGATGGAGGCGGCCGCGGCGCTGGGAAGGCTGCAAAGTCCCGCGTCGACTCACGACGTTTTGGTGCACACTGCTCGTCACGACGCGCTGCCGTCGGTACGCCGGGAAGCCGTCCGGGCGCTGGGAGCGACCATGGAGTCTGACAAGGAGTCGCTATGTGAGGTTCTAACGTCGTGTCTTGACGATGACGACCGCAACGTAAGGCTCTACGCGGCCCATTCGCTTGGGAGACTGAGATGCCTCGACGCTGTGTCGTCACTTGCGTCGCAGCTGGACGACCAAGACACGCTGACACAGAGGTACGCGACGGAGGCCCTGGCGAATCTTGGCCACCGCTCGGCTATCCCCGCGCTTGGCCGCGCCGTCATGAAGCCGGACAGGTCGGTCTTCAACTACGGGGTACGCGGGCTAGCCGCCGTGGTGGACGATCGAGATCTGGATTCGCTGGGGACGCTCGCCAGCGCTGTCGGCCTCATGCGTCGTCGGAAGCTCCGTCGATTGGAAGGCTTGGTCAGATCGGAAGAACGTCTCGACCCACGATGAGGTTGGTCGTGGTCGCGCCCCAGACGTTCAAGCCCTCCCGTTCGCAGAGGACCGGACCGGCTACGGCTCGAGCACGATGCGCGCCGCCACGCGGCCGGCCTCGACGTCGGCGATCGCGGCGTTGACGTCGTCGAGCGCGCGCGTCTCGCGGATGACGTGGGTCTTGCCGGCACCGTGCAGCTCGAAGACCTCGCGCAGATCGTTGCGCGTGCCGACGATCGAGCCGACGATCGTGATGCCGTTGAGGACCGTCTGGAAGATCGGGATCGTCACGTCGTTGTCGGCGGGCAGCGCGACGAAGACGAGCGTGCCGCCGCGCTTCAGCGAGCCGTAGGCCTGCTCGAACGCCTTCGGGGCGACGGCGAGCGCGATCGCCTGGTCGGCGCCGCCGAGCGCCTGGATCGCGGCGATCGGATCCTCCTTCGCGGCGTTGACGGTGAACTCGGCGCCGAGCTCGCGGGCGAGCTCGAGCTTCTCGTCATGGATGTCGATCGCGACGACGCGGCCGCCGGCGATCGCGGCGTACTGGATCGCGAGGTGGCCGAGGCCGCCGACGCCGAAGACGGCGACGAGGTCCGACGAGCGCGTGCCGGCGACCTTGACGGCCTTGTACGTCGTGACGCCCGCGCACGTCAGCGGCGCGGCGTCGAACGGGTCGACGCTCTCGGGGACCTTCACGACATAGCGACCGAACGCGACGGCGTACTCGCCGAACGTGCCGTCGATCGAGTAGCCCATGTTCTCCTGCTCCATGCAGAGCGTCTCCCAGCCCGACACGCAGTGCTCGCACGTCCCGCAGGCGTAGCCGAGCCACGGCATCGCGACGCGATCGCCGACGGCGACCTCGGTCACGTCGGGAGCGAGCTCGACGACGATGCCGACGCCCTCGTGTCCCGGCACGAACGGCGGCGAGGGCTTCACCGGCCAGTCGCCGCGGGCGGCGTGAATGTCGGTGTGGCAGAGGCCGGTCGCCTCGACGCGGACGCGGACCTGGCCAGCGGCGAGCGGCACGGCGGGCACCTGCTCGACGGTCAGCGGCTCATGGAACTCGTGCACGACCGCGGCGCGATAGGTCGTCATATCCGCTGCGACGAACTCGTCGGTGCTGGGGTGGTCGATGATCGTCGACATGCTGGGCTCCTCGCGTGGCGTGCGTTCTCTGTTCCCGACAGACCACCAGCCGCAGGGCGCCGCGTCATCCGTAGCAGCGGCCCAGGACGTGCGGTGAACTACGCGGCTGGATGGCGGGCCGGCTGACGGGCGCACGCGTCATCGCGCCCGATGCAGCGCCGCGGCTCGGTCGCGAGCTCGAGCTCGACGTGGCCCCGCACCGACGTCTCGCGCGCGCCGAAGTCGTTGCGCAGCAGCGCCAGCAGGCGCATGTCCGAAGGGCGCGCGCGGACGAGCAGCGTCGCGACCCCGCGCGCGGCCGCGACCTCGCAGAGCGCGGCGAGCAGCTCCTCGGGCAGGCCGGCGTGCCAGCGCGCGTCGTCGACCTCGAGCGACAGCTCCGCACGCAGCCCGTAGACGCGGGCGTAGGCGGCGCGGCCGACGGTCCGCCCCGACGGATCGCGCGCGTCGATCCGCGCGCGCTCGCCGACGGGGTCGAGCGCCGCCGGCGCGAGCCGGACGAGCGATCCGTCGCGCAGCCGCAGCTCGTAGCCGGGCCCGCCGGGCACGCCGGCGAGCGAGCTACGCCCGGGCGGTCTGCCGGTCGCCGCGGGCAAGGTAGGGCCCCAGGTGGCGCGCGACGATCTTCGCCGGCGGGTCCCATGCCGGCACGTCGCCGATCGTCGAGCGCGGCTCGCCGTCATCCGGCAGCTCGGCCTCGAGGAAGCGGGCGTCGTCGCCGGTCAGCAGGATCCCGCGGATCACCGGTCGCAGCGGCTGGGCGACGACGTCGGCGCCCGCCTGCGCCGCGATCGCGGCGGCGACGACGTCGGCCTGCTGGGCGGCGATCCCGCCGTGCTTGATCGGATACGACGTCGCGTCGCCGGCGGCGTAGACGCCGTCCACGCCGGGCACCGCGCCGAGCTCGGAGACCGGGATGAAGCCGTGCGCGTCGGCCGGCAGGCCGGCGATCCGGGGACCCTCGAGCAGCGGCAGCGCGACGACGCGGCCGGGACGCATCCGCAGCCCGCTCGGCTCGAGCGTCAGCTCGCCGTGCTCCAGGCGTGCCGTCGACGAGCCGTGAAACGCGATCCGGGCCTTGCCGAGCAGGCGCGCGACGTCGCGCGACACCGCTTCGCCGAACAGCGCCAGCGGCGCGCTCTCGGGCGAGACGACCGCCAGCTCGACGTCGGCGTTCATCGCGTACGCGCGATGTGCGGTGAGCAGCGCGAGCTCGTAGAGCGGCAGCGGCCAGAACGCCTGCGGCGGGGCGACGAACGCGACCTGCGTCGTGTAGCCCTCCTCGACGTCCTGCACGAGGCCGCGCAGCGCGTCGCCGAGCGTGCGGTCGTCGACCGTGATCGCGCCGTCGAGCGCGGGGGCGCCGTGCGTGCCGCAGGCGACGACGAGCGCGTCGTAGGCGATCGACTCGCCGGCGCGCGTGATCGCGCGCCGCTGCACCGCGTCGACGGCCTCCAGCTCGCCCTGCACGAGCTGCGCGCCGAACTCCGCCGCGATCGGCGCGAGCTCGACGCGCTGCGCGTGGGCGATCGTGAACGGCTCGCGGACCGCCATCGGGCGGTAGCGGAACTCGCGCTCGGGCGCGAGCAGCGTGATGCGGACGCGCTCGCCGGCGAGCGAGCGCAGCGCCATCATCGCCTCGAGCGCGGCGACGCCGCCGCCGGCGATGAGGACGTCGAGGGGGTCTGGGTGCGTGTCGGTCGTCATGCCCGGCGACACTACGAGCGTCCGCGGGGCCGGGCATCGGGACTATGCCGCCGCCCGACTGCGGGAAAACCCCGATCGCCGCAGCCGCGCGCGCCGGTATCGTCGGCGCTCATGGACGCCTCAGCGCAGGACGCGTCGACGATCAGGATCGTCCTCGCCGACGATCACGCCGTCGTCCGGCGCGGGCTGCAGCTGCTGCTCGAGGCCGAGGAGGGCTTCGAGGTCGTCGCCTCGGTCGGCGACGTCGAGGCCACCGTGCGCACGACGCGCGGCCACAAGCCAGACGTGCTCGTGCTCGACCTCAACATGCCGGGCGGCTCGAGCCTCGACGCGATCCCGGACATCCTCGAGGCCTCGCCCGCCACGAAGATCACCGTCCTGACGATGCAGAACGAGCCGGCCTTCGCACGCCGGGCGCTGGGCGCCGGCGCGCTGGCCTACGTCCTCAAGGAGGCCGCCGACGACGAGCTCGTGACCGCCGTCCGGCGCGCCGCCGCCGGCGAGACGTACCTCAACCCGCAGCTCGGCGCGCGGATGGCCGCCGAGCCGGCGCAGCCGACCGGCCCGCCCGACGACCTCTCGCCGCGCGAGGTCGAGGTCCTGCGGCTGATCGCGCTCGGGCACACGAACGCCGAGATCGCCGAGCAGCTGTATCTCTCGATCCGCACCGTCGAGAGCCACCGCGCCCACATCCAGCAGAAGCTGCGGCGCTCGTCGCGCGCGGACCTAGTGCGCTACGCGCTGGACCACGGACTCGTCGAGCTCTGATCGCGGCAGGATCGCGTGGACCGTCGTGCCGGACGCGGCCGGCGCGACCGTCAGCTCGCCGCCGCTGAGCGCGACGCGCTCGCGCATCCCGGCAAGACCGAATCCCGTCGTCGCGGCGTCGGGGTCGAAGCCGCGCCCGTCGTCGGCGATCTCGATCGCGACCCGCGCGTCGGCGACGTCGATCGACACCCTGGCGTGATCGGCGCGCGCGTGCTTGGCGACGTTCGTCAGCGCCTCCTGGACGAGCCGGTAGACCGTCGTCTCGAGCTCCTGCCCGAGCCGCTGCACGCCGCCGGCCGGCTCGATGGCGCACTCGATCGTCAGCCCCTCGACGGCGCTCACGCGGTCGACGAGCGCCTCGATCGCGGGCGCGAGGCCGAGCTCGTCGAGCGCCGCCGGGCGCAGCTCGGTGATGATCGCGCGGAGGTTCTCGATCTCGCGCTCGACCTGGCCGACGCCCTCGCGCAGCTGCTCGGCGACCGCCTCCTGCTCGACGCGGCGCAGCGCCGAGCTGAGCATCACGCGCAGACCGCCGAGCCCCTGCAGCGTCTCGTCGTGCAGCTCGCGCGCCCAGCGCCGGCGCTCGGCCTCGGCCGCGTCGAGCGAGTGGCGCAGACGGTCGTGCTGGACGGTCTGGGCGAGCGCGACGGCGGTCGCGCCGCTGGCGGCGAACGCGCGCAGCGTCGCCTCGTCGTCCTCGGAGAAGTCGGCTGCCTCGGCGCCGTGGTCGAACGCGGCGAGCACGCCGAGCCCGCGGCCGCGGTAGACGAGCGGCGCGAGCAGCGCCGTGCGCGCGCCCCCGACGCCGAGCTGCGACGAGGAGATCCGCAGCTGCGCGCCGACGTCGGCGATCCGCCGCACGCTGCGCGACGTCAGGACCTGGCCGGTCGTCGAGCCCTCGATCGGAACGCGCGCGCCGACCGCCCGCTCCGCGACGCCGGCGCTCGCCGCGACGACGAGGTCGGCGCCCTCGCGCAGGAGGATGACGACGCTGCGTGCCTCGACGAGCGCGCGGCCGCGCTTGGCGATCAGCTCGAGCACCTGATCGAGCTCCATCTCGGCGCCGACCGCGAGGGCGATCGCGCGCGCTGCCTCCAGGCGCCGCGCGGTCTGCTCGAGCTCGTCGCGGCGCGCCGCGGCGGCGTCGTAGAGGCGCGCGTTCTCGATCGCGATCGCCGCCCAGCCGGCGAGGATCACGACCGACTCCTCGTCGACGGCGTCGAACTCCGTGCCGTCCTGCTTCTCGGTGAGGTAGAGGTTGCCCCAGACCTGGCCGCGGACGAGCACCGGCACGCCGAGGAAGCTCGACATCGGCGGGTGGCCGGGCGGGAAGCCGTAGGACTTCGGGTGCTCGCCGACGCTCGCGATCCGCAGCGGCCGCGGGCTGTCGATCAGGACGCCGAGGATGCCGCGCCCGCGCGGCAGGTCGCCGATCGAGCGGTGCGTCGCGGCGTCGATCCCGCGCGTGATGAAGCGCTCGAGCTCGCGGCGGTCGCCGTCGAGCACGCCGAGCGCGGCATAGCGCGCCCCGGTGATCTCGCGCGCCGTCTCGAGCACCTGGTCGAGCACGGCCTCGGGATCGAGCTGCGAGAGCAGCCCCCGTCCGACGTCGATCAGGCGGCGCAGGCGCGGCTCGTCGAGGTGATCGTCGTCCATGGCGGCGTCCGTCGGGACCGGACCCCGTCCATTGTGCCAGCCTGCGGCGAGCGCGCGGCGAACCCGCGGGAGGGTGCCGATCGTCGCCGCCCGCCTCCCGGCGCTGCTCTGGATCGGCGACCGGCGGTCGAGGCCGTGCCCGGTTTCAGTCGACGTCGCGGCACGCGAAGCGCCGCCGGTCGGTCGTCAGCGCGAGGACGCCGACGAGCAGCCCCTCGTCGTCTACGACGGGCAGCCGGCGCGCCGGGCTCGCCAGCACGAGATCGCGACCGGCCGCCGCCGCGGTGTCGGGAGCGAGCGTCGCGCCGCGCCGCGCGAGCTGCAGGACCGGCCGCCGCGCATCCACGTCGCCGGCGACATCGGCGGGCGTGAGCGAGCCGACGTAGCGTTCTCCGTCCGCAAGCAGCGCGAGCCGGCGGCTCGCGCTGATCGAGAACCACGCGCGCACGTCGGCGACGCTCGCCGACGCCGGCAGGGCATCGCAGCGGCCGTGCATGACGTCGGCCACGGTCAGGCCGTCGACCGCGTCCGCGTCGACGCCGCCGATCGTCATCGTGCCCCCGCCGCCGGCACCCGGGCGAGCGCGGCGACGTCGCGGACGTCGACCTCGAGGCCCGCGGAGCGCAGCGCGGCGCCGATCCGGTCGGCGATCGTGGCGGTGTGGCCGTGCGTGGTCGCGTAGACGACGAGCGCGTCGGCTTCCTCGAAGGCGTGGTCGGCGGAGGTGCGTTCGCTCATGGCCCGCAGCCAATCAGCGCTCGCCTCGCGCGTCATCCGTCGCGGCTGCGGAGCACGCCTGCGGAGAACCACGGACGCCGGGGCGGCTCGCCACGGCACGGCGCCAACTCCGCGGGCTGCTGCGGACATGCCGTGCGGACAACCACGGACGCCGGCGCAGCGCGCCGTCCGTACGGTCGACGACATGACCGAGACGCCCTCAGCCCAGCCGCTGCGCGGCCCGATCCTGCTCTGCGCCGGAACCGATGCCGCCGCCGCGGCGCGCCTCGCCGAGGCCGCCGCCGACCTGCTCGACGATCGTGCCGCCGTCGTCCTCGCGACGTGGCGCCCGCCGCCCATGTTCAGCGCCTGGGACGCCGTCATGGATGCCGCCTACGACACGCAGGCCGAGCTGCGCGCCGCCGCGCGCCAGGCCGCCGCCGAGACGGCGCAGGCCGCCGCCGACGTGCTCGAGGCGCGCGGCGTCCACGTCACGCGCCAGGTCTGCCCCGAGGAGCTCTCGCCCTGGCAGGAGATCCTCGCGCTCGCCGACGAGGTCGACGCCTCCGTCGTCGTCGCCGGGATCGGCGAGGGCCACGCGGTCCAGCCCGGCGGGCTGGGCCGCCAGGCGCGCGCGCTCGCTCACCGCAGCCGGCGCCCGATCCTCTTCGTTCCGGCCGAGCACGCGCCGGCGAGCGCCGACGCGCCCGCGATCTTCGCCTACGACGGCTCGCCACCGGCGGGCGCGGCGCAGCGCGCCGCCGGGACGCTGCTGCGCGGACGACCGGCGCTCGTCGCGACCGCCTGGCCGTCGGCACGCCACGCCGTCGGCGTCGCGCGGCTCGCCGTCCCCGACGAGGTCGTCCGCAAGGGCGCCGACGCACTCGACGAGAGCACCCGCCTGCAGGCCGCCGGAGAGGCGGCCGAGGGCGCGGCGCAGCTCACCGCCGCCGGCTGGTCGTGCGAGCAGGCGGCGCTCGAGACCGCGCGCAACGCGACGTCGGCGCTCGTCGGCGCCGCCGACGAGCACGACGCGGCGGTCATCGTGACCGGCACGCGCGGGCGCTCCGCGCTCGCCGCGACGCTGCTCGGCAGCACCGCCGAGGGCGTCCTGCGCCATGCCGGGCGGCCGGTCCTGCTCGTGCCGTCTCCCAAGGACGAGGCCTAGACGACCTGCTCGTCGGCGACTCGCGCAGCGTCCGCGGCGACGTCGAGCACCGCGGCGGGCGCGACCGGGTGCGCTACGGTTGCGGAGAGTCGATCGTGCCCCAACCGGGGTCAGGGAATCCGGTCCGAATCCGGAGCTGACGCGCAGCGGTAGGGACGCGGAGCCGTCCGTAGTGCCACTGGGTCCATCGGACCCGGGAAGGCGGGCGACCTCCGATGCGTCCGAGCCCGAATACCTGTCGATTCCCGCCGGACATTCCCGGCGGACCCGACAACCCGACCCCGCGACATGGGTCGACGGCAAGAAGGAGAGCAACCATGGCCCGCATCGCTGCGCCGGACACCGGGCGCAGGCAGCCGCAGGCTGCCGCGCATCCGCATCGGACGCTGCAACGATCGCTCGCCGGCAGGCGCACGGGCGCACCCGGAGCTCGTCTCGGACCGCGCCGATGAGCGCCCTGCTCGCGCGCCTCCCGGCGCTCGCGACGACCGGCGTCGGCAGCCTCCCGTTCGACGACCCCGAGACGGCGGCCGCGCATGCGTGCCGCGCGTACGCGGTGCCGTTCGCGCCACAGCTACCGGCGGTCGACGGCGACATGGTCGCCGAATGGCTCGGCGGCGATCCGCGCCGCTGCGGCTGGAGCGCCGACCGCGACCGCGAGCGCCCGGCCGCGTG
>JAUYGN010000149.1 GCA_030690545.1 Solirubrobacteraceae bacterium | reverse complement strand
GGCGCAGCACGGTGGCCGCGTCCTCGCCGGCCCGCACCGCGACCGCCGCGCGGTGCGAGAACCGCGCGCGCCCGATCGCGAGCGTGCGTGCGACGTCGCCGAGGTCGCGCCGCGGGCCGGCCTCGAGATGCGCGGCGAGCCGCTCGACGGCCTCATTCAGCGCCCGCGGGCCGCGCGCGGAGAGGACGAGCAGGTGCTCGGCCGGATCGTCCGGCGGTCGCGCGGGGAGGGCCGGCGGCTCCTCGACCACGACATGGACGTTGGTGCCCCCGACGCTGAACGAGCTGACGCCGGCGCGCCGCGGCCGGCCGGGGCGGCACGGCCAGGGCGTCCGCCGGTCGCAGAGGGTCAGCGGCGTCTGCGCCAGCTCGAGCGCGGGGTTGACCGGCGTGCCGTTGATCGACGGGGGCAGCTCCTCCTCGCGCAGGGCGAGCAGGACCTTGATCAGGCCGACGACGCCGGCGGCGGTGTCGGTGTGCCCGACGTTCGGCTTCACCGAGCCGATCCGGACGCTGCCGGTCGGCAGGTCCCCGAGCGCCTCGGCGAGCGCCTCGACCTCGATCGGGTCGCCGAGCGGCGTGCCCGTGCCGTGGGCCTCGACGTAGTCGATCGCGCCGGGCGGGACGCCGGCCACCGCGAGCGCCTCGCGGATCACGTCGCGCTGCCCGCGGACCGAGGGCGCGGTGAACCCAGCCTTGCCCGACGCGCCGTCGTTGTTGCAGGCCGAGCCGCGCAGCACGCCGAGGATCCGGTCGCCGTCGGCGAGCGCCTCGTCGAGTCGCCGCAGGAGGACGACGCCGACCGCCTCGCCCGCCGCGGTCCCGGCGGCCTCGGCCCCGAACGCGTGGCAGCGGCCGTCGGCGGAGCGGATCGACCCGTCTTCGTGGATGTGGCCGCTCGGCCGGGGGAAGAAGACCGTCGCGCCGCCGGCGAGCGCCATGTCGGCCTCGCCCGACAGGATGCCCTGGGCGGCGAGGTGGACGGCGAAGAGGCCCGTCGAGCAGCCGCTCAGGACCGTCGCGCTCGGCCCCCGCAGGTCGAGCTTGTAGGACGCGCGCGCCGCGAGGAAGTCGCGCTCGGCGGCCATCAGCGCCGCGAACTCGCCGACCGAGCGGACGGTGCCGCGCGCGGGCAGGACCTGGGCGAGCAGGTACGTGCTCACCCCGCAGCCGGCGTACAGGCCGATCGACCCGGACGTCCGGCGGGGGTCGTGGCCGGCGTCCTCCAGCGCTTCCCAGGCGCACTCGAGGAAGAGCCGGTGCTGGGGGTCGAGGAGGTCGGCCTCGCGGGCGCTGAAGCCGAAGAACCCGGCGTCGAAGCGATCGACGTCGTCGAGCGCGCCGAAGCGCCGCACGAACCGCGGGTCGGCGAGCGCCTCTGCGGCGACGCCGGCCGCGAGCAGCTCGTCGTCGCTCGGCTCGCCGAGCGCCTCGCGCCCGTCGCGCAGCAGCTCCCAGAGGGCGTCGACGTCCGGCGCGCCCGGGAACCGCCCCGACATCCCGACGATCGCGACGAGCTCGGCGGGGTCGCGCGGCTCGGCAGGGTCGATCGCGGGCGCGGGCCTGGTCGCTGCGCGGGTGGTCCCGGCGGTCGGCGCAGCGGCGGCTTGGTCGATCTGCGGTCGCGGCGCGTCGTCGGGCGGGCCCGGCGGGTCGAGCGGGTCGCCGGTCGTGGTCGGGGCGGCGAGCTCGGCGACGACGTCCGCCGCGGCGTCGAGCAGGTAGAAGTGGCCGCCGGCGAACGTGCGCCGATGGGCGCGGCCGCGCGTGACGCCGGCCCAGCTGGCGAGCTCGTCGGCGGTCACCGTCGGGTCGTCGGCGCCCCCGAGCACGAGGACGTCGGCGTCGATCCGCTGCGCCGGGTCCGGCCGGTGGCGCTCGAGCAGCCGGTAGTCGTTGCGGATGATCGGCAGCACGAGCTCGCGCACTTCGGGGTCGCGCAGCAGCGCCTCGTCGGTGCCCCCCATCGCGGCGATCTGCGCGGCGAGCGCGTCGTCGCCGAGGTGGCTCACGAGCGGTGGCCGGCAGGCGACGGGGGCCGGCCGGGCGGAGACGACGAGGCGTCGCAGCGATCCCGGTCGCTCGCGCTCGATGCGCAGCGCGACTTCGAAGGCGATCGCGCTGCCCATGCTGTGCCCGAAGAGCTGGAGTGGGCCCGCGTCGATCGCGAGCAGGTCCTCGGCGATCCCGTCGGCAACGATGCCCAGGTCGTCCTGCAACGGCGCGTCGAGCCGTTCCTCGCGTCCCGGGTAGTCGACGATCGAGAACGCGACGTCGGCGGGGAACCGGCGTATCCACGGGCGGTAGAAGCTCGCGCCGCCGCCGGCGTGCGGGAAGCAGACGACGTGGCTGCGGCGCTCGGCGCGCGGCAGCAGCAGCCAGCCGCCGGGTGAGCGCCGCCGGTGGGATGTGGGGGTGTGGTTGGGGGGCATGTGGCGTTTCCGCGCGGCGCGCGGAGCCGACGGGCCGGCGCAGGGGTGAGACGCGCCGCGTCTCACCCCCGGGTCGCCGGTCGCGCGTCGCTACGCGGCGGGCTCGACCTTCTTCAGGGTCGGCTCGAGCAGCTCGAGCGACCACGGGAGCGCGAGCACGGTGGGCGCGCGCAGCCCGCCGCCCTGCGAGAGGTCGAGGGCCAGATAGCGCCCGTCGCGGACGGCGTCGAGCTGCCCGAAGACGCCGTTGCCCTCGATCGCCTTGCGCAACGGCGGGGCGGGATACGTCCCGAACACGACGTCGGCGTCGAGCCTGCGCGCCTGCTCGATGCTCAGGCCCGCCACGCCCGGCGTGGACGCGTCGATCTTCAGGCGCTGCTGGGCGGGCACCGGCTTCAGGCCGAGCTCCCCGAGCAGCGTGGTGAGGCTGTCCTTCGGGTTCACGAGGACGCCGACCCGGGACGGGGACTGCGCGACGAAGAACGTCCAGGTCCTGCCGTCGAGCCCGGGATGGTCGGCCGCGACCCGCGCGACCTGCGCCTCGGTCTTCGCGATCAGGTCCTTCGCCTGCGACTCGCGTCCGAGCGCCTGCCCGACGACGGTCGTGGTCGTCTGCCAGGAGTCCTCGTACGGGCCCTCCTGGTAGGCGATCGTCGGCGCGATCTTCGCGAGCTGCGGGTAGAGCTCCTTGGCGTTGGCGAACTCGCCGGCGAAGATCAGGTCCGGCTTGAGCGCGAGGATCTGGTCGAGCTTCACCTGCCCGGTCACGGCGCCCGCGATCTCCTTCATCTGCGACACGTCATGACCCTCGTGCCACGGTCGCGCCTGGCCCGGCGCGGCGAGGTTCTCGGGGCCGGCGATCGGGGTCACTCCGAGTGCGATCGCCGCGTCGGTCGCGGCGCCGCCGAGCGACACGATCCGCTTCGGCGCGGCCGGAACCTCGGTGGTGCCGAGGGCGTGCTCGACGGTTGCCGCGGCGCGGTCGTCGGCGGAGGTCTCGTCGTCCCCGCAGGCGCTCAGCCCCAACGTCAGCGGGACGAGCAGCAGCAGGGGCGCACGGCGAACGAACGCGGTGATCGAACGGGTTGGAGTCATGGGGCCTCTCGGTGTCTCGGGTTGACGGTGCGGTGCAAAGGTCGGGCCGCGCGCTCAGCCGGCGGCGACGGCGTCCGGATCGTGGGCGGCCCAGAGCCGCCGGTAGACCGGTGCGTCGCGGACGAGGTCGTCGTGCGTTCCGCTGCCGACGACGCGGCCCTCGTCGACGACGACGATCTGGTCGGCCTCGCGGACGGTGTCGAGACGGTGCGCGACGACGATCACCGTGCGGCCGCGGGCGAGCGAGGCGATGCCCCGCTGGATCTGCGCCTCCGTGTCGGGGTCGACCGACGCGGCGGCCTCGTCGAGGATCAGCACGGGAGCGTCCTTGAGCAGCGCGCGGGCGATCGACAGGCGCTGGCGCTGGCCGCCGGAGAGCGACGCGCCGTTCTCGTCGAGGACGGTGTCGAGGCCGTCCGCGAGCGCCGCGACGACGTCGGTGGCCGAGGCCGCGCGCAGCGCCTCGTCGATCTCCGCGTCGGTGGCGTCGGGGCGGCCGAGGACGAGGTTCGCACGGACGGTCCCCGCGAACAGCTGGACCTCCTGGTAGACCGTCGTGACGTTCGCCTGCACGGCGGCCGACCCGAGCTCGCGGACGTCGACGCCACCGATCAGCACGGCTCCGGAGTCGACGTCCCAGAAGCGCGCGAGCAGGTCGCAGATCGTCGACTTGCCGGCGCCGGACGGCCCGACCAGCGCCGTGACGGTGCCGGGCGCGGCGCGCAGCGACGCGCGCTCGAGCGCGGGCGGCCCGGCGGCTGCGTCGAGGTCGTCGTCGGAGGTCGCGTAGCGGAAGGTCACGTCGCGCAGCTCGACGGCGCCGTCGGCGGGGACGCCCGGTGCGTCGGGCTCCGGCAGCACCGGGGCGTCCCAGATCGCTCCGACCCGCCGCGCGAGCTGCTGCTGGTTGCGGCGGTAGCTCGTCAGGGCGTTCAGCTCGAGCAGCGGCTGGTAGAGCACGAGCGAGAGGACGAGGAACAGCAGCAGCGTGTCGGCCGCGATCGCGCCGTCGACGTAGAGCACCGCCCCGACGGCGATCACGACCGCGGTGCCGAGCTCGAGAGCGACGGCGGTGAGCGCGGTCGCGGGCGACGACTTCGCCGACAGCTCGTCGCTGCGCCGGCGCAGCTCGTGGATGGCGTCGCGGTACGCGACGGCCGGCCCGGAGCCCGGGTGGGCGCGCAGGACGACGGCGCCCCGGATGTGCTCGAGCAGCTCGCCGATCGCGCGGACGCGCGCGGCGTCGAGCGGCGCCACCGCGCGGCGGTAGGCCGCGTTGGCCCAGCGGGTGAGCAGCGCGAACAGCGGCAGCCCGGCCAGCGTGGCCAGGGCGAGGCGCCAATCGAGCACGAACAGGGCGATCGACGCGAGCAGCGGCTGCACGGTCGTCGCCGCGATCTGCTGCGGCGTGTTCTGGAAGTCGAGCATGAAGACGTCGTTGTTGACGACCGTCGAGATCCGTCCGGCGTCGTGGCGCTCGAGGAAGCCGAGCGGGACGCGGCGCAGCCGCTCGACGAGGGAGAGCTGGACGTCGGCCTTCGCCTGGTTGGCGGCGGCGAAGACGACGCGGTTGGCGCGCTCGTTCGTGAGCACCCGCAGCAGCAGCGCGAGGAGCGTGCCGCCGGCGAGCGCCCATATGAGCCCCTGCGTCGGCTCGCCGACGATCGCCTCGCGCAGCAGCAGGAAGACCGCGACGACGGGGAGCCCGCGGACGAGCGACTCGGCGAGCAGCCGGACGAGCCCGCGGCGCAGCAGCGTGTCGAGGTTGGACCCCATCAGGGCCCGCCACTGGCGCAGGAACGGCAGCTCGCCGAGCTCCGGGCGGACCAGGGCGCGCGCCCGCTCGGTCCACGGGTCGGGGGTGGTCGCGCGCTCGACCGGCGAAACCGGCGCCGGCGGAGCGTCGGAGGCGTCGATGCGCCACCCGCCCGCGCGCTCCTGCGCCTCCCACATGGTCCGGTAGACCCGGCAGTCGCGCAGCAGCTCGTCGTGCCCTCCGACGCCGGCGACGCGGCCGCCGTCGAGGACGACGATCCGGTCGGCGTCGCGAACGGACGGGAGCCGGTGCGCGATCACGATCACGGTGCGGTCGGCGGCGAGCTCGGCGACGGCCTGGCGAGCCGCGGCCTCGTTCTCCGCGTCGAGCCACGCCGTCGCCTCGTCGAGCACGACGAGCGGGGCGTCCTTCAGCAGGGCGCGCGCGATCGAGATCCGCTGGCGCTGCCCGCCGGAGAGCAGCGCCCCGCCGGCGCCGACGACGGTGTCCCAGCCGTGCGGCAGTCGCGCCACGTCGTCGTCGAGTCGCGCGCGGGTGCCGGCGGCGCGGACCTCCTCGTCGCTGGCGTCCGGCCGGCCGACGCGGATGTTCTCCAGCACGCTGCGGTCGAAGACGTAGTCGTCCTGGGCGACGAGCGCGACGCGCCGCATGAGCTCGGCCGGATCGACGTCGCGCACGTCGATCCCGCCGATCCGCACGGCTCCGGCGTCGACGTCCCAGAAGCGGGTGATGAGCCGCGCGAGGGTCGTCTTGCCGGCGCCGCTCGGGCCGACGACCCCGACGAGGCCGCGCTCGGGGACGGCGAAGCCGACGTCGCGCAGCACCGGCTCGTCGTCGTAGGCGAAGGACACGCCCTCGAACGCCACGTCGTAGGCGTCTGGCGTGCGCGGCGCGTCGGGCGCCTCCAGGACCGGCGCCGCTAGCAGCTTGCCGACGCTGCCGGCCGCCATCCGGAAGCGGATGACGACCGTGGCGGCGGCGAGCACGAGCCCGTAGAGGCTGTTGGCGAACCCGAGGCCGAGCAGCAGGAACAGCGCCAGCGTCGAGAGGTCCACGTGGCCCGAGACGTGCAGCGTCCCGCCGACGGCGACGAGCAGCAGCGACGTGATCCCCAGCGCGGTCACCAGCCCGGAGACGAACCAGCGGCCGCGGTCGCGCAGCGCGGCGTCCTGCGCGTCCTGGTTGGCGCGGATCAGCGCCCGCACGGCGTCGTAGCCTTCGTCCTCGCGCTGGAATCCGCGGACGACGCGCATGCCGCGCAGGTAGGTCAGGACGCCGGTCGCGAGCGCGATCTGGGCCTTGACGCGCATCGGAGTCACGCGCTCGGCGATCGAGACCGTCAGGGCGTACATCCCGGCGATCAGGGCGATCGACGCGAGCGTCACGAGCGCGAGTCGCCAGTCGACGACGAAGAAGAGCGCCAGCGTCGCGGTCGGGACCGCGGCCGCCGCGGCGATGTCCGGCACGCCGTGGGCGAAGGCGTCCTCGAGCTGCTCGACGTCGTCGTGCAGCACCTGCTTGAGCCCGGCGGTGCCGCGCCGCTGGATCTCGCCGAGCGGCACCCGGCCGATGCGGTCCATCAGGGCCAGGCGCAGGTCGGCGAGGATCGCGTAGGCCGCGCGGTGCGCGGTGTGCGACGAGGCGGCGCTCGCGGCACCGCGCACGACCAGCGCGATGGCGACTCCGATCGCGATCGGAGCGAACACGCCGGTGTCGGGCGTGCCGTCGCCGATGAGCTCGTCGGTCACGAGGTAGACCCCGACGTACGGCGCGAGCGCCGCGGCGGCCGCGAGGACGGCCAGCAACGACGCGCCGACGAGGCCGGCGCGATGGCGCCGCATGATCTCGCGCAGCGAGGTCGGCGGAGCGGCGGCGCGCGGCGCGTCCTGGGCGTCCGATGACGTCTGTCGACGGGCCGGGGGCATGCGTAGTCCTCTGGGGGTCGCGAGACGGGGAACACGTCGATCGAGTGGTGCGCCGCGGCGCTCGGGGCTCACGGCGACGGCGTCGACCTTCGATCGAGGCACCGTAATTAGGGTACCCTTATTAGGTGACCCTAACACAGCACGGTGCGCCGTGCCCGACGGCGGCTACCGTGCGTCGCATGGACACGCGCCCCGTCCTTCGCCTGCCGCGTGCCGGTCGCCCGGATCCTCCCGCCGGCCGCGCGACCGCGGTGTCGGTCGGCGACGACGTCGTCGTGGAGATCCACGCTGCCCGGCCGGCGGACGGTGGAGATGCGCTGATGCTGCTGGACGACGCCGAGCGGCGGCGCCACGATCGGCTGCGGCGGGAGGTCGACCGCGCCCGCTTCGCCGTCGGGCGGCGCGTGCTTCGCCATGCGGTGGCGGAGCGTCACGGCGTCGCTGCGCGGACGATCGAGGTGCGGACGGCACCGGCGCCGGCGCTCGCCGGCGCCGGCGCCGGCGGAGGGCGGCCGGTCGTCCCGGGTGGGCCGCGCGGGATCTCGATCGCCCACGGCGGTCAGCTCGTCCTGGTGGCGCTCTGTGACGTGCACGCCGTCGGCGTCGACGTCGAGCCGCTCGCATCGTCCGCGAGCATCGAGGCGGTGGCGACGACGCTCCTGGGCCCCGCGGAGCACGCGGCCCTGCGGGCTCGCACGGATCCCGAGCTCGGGACCGGCTGCTCCCGGCAGCTCGAGCTGCTGCGCGCCTGGACGCGGAAGGAAGCGATCCTGAAGGCGGTCGGAGTCGGCCTGACGGTCCCGCCGGAAGCGATCGTTCTCGCCCGGGACGGTGCTCCGCGGGTCGCTGCGACGAGCGGCGGGCTTCCCGAGGCTCGACGCTTCGCGCTCTGGGACCTCGACGCCGGTCCGGGGCATGTCGCCGCGCTCGCCGTCCTCCGCGACGGCTGACCCTGCGGCCCGTCGGCTCCGCGCCGAGGGGGCGAATTGGAGTGCTCGGAGTTCCTGGACGGCGATGGTTGGGAAGCCTAACAACTATTAGTAGGGTCACCTGACGATGATTGGTAAGGTGACCTAACGGTTGTCTGGACGCGTCCGGACGACCGCGTACCCGTCTCCTTGACGGCCCGTTCGCGTCCCCCCCAACCGACCGAGGTCAGAGCATGTCCGGATCGCCCCCCAGGGTCGCGTTCGTCACCGGTGGCGGGAGCGGCATCGGTGCCGCCGTCGCCCACGCCCTGGCGGCCGGTGGTCGTCTCGTCGTCGTGACCGATCGCCACCGCGGTGCCGCCGAGCACGTCGCCGCGG
Source organism: Solirubrobacteraceae bacterium (assembly GCA_030690545.1). GTDB lineage: Bacteria > Actinomycetota > Thermoleophilia > Solirubrobacterales > Solirubrobacteraceae > CADCVQ01. The sequence goes on along the minus strand of JAUYGN010000149.1, from coordinate 50,551 downwards.
CGATCGGCGGGAGCGCCCTCGGGATCGAGTTGGATGTGACCCGGCGCTCCGCGGTCGAGGCCGTGGTGGCTCGGGCGGAGGACGAGGCCGGGCCGATCGGCGTCCTCGTGAGCGTCGCGGGCGTGCTGCGCCCCGGTGCCGTGGTCGACACCGACGACGCGGCGTGGGACGAGACCTTCGCCGTCAATGCGACCGGGGTGTTCCTCGTCTCCCGGGCCGTCGCCCGGCGGATGCGTTCCCGCGGCTGCGGCTGCATCGTCACCGTGGCGTCCAACGCCGCGGGCGTGCCCCGGGCCGGCATGGCCGCCTACGGCGCCTCGAAGGCCGCCGCCGCCTCCTTCACCCGCAGCCTGGGGCTGGAGCTCGCTCCGCACGGGATCCGCTGCAACGTCGTCGCGCCGGGCTCGACCGACACGCCGATGCAGCGGGCGCTGTGGACGGACGACGACGCGGAGCGCCGAACGATCGACGGCGACCCGGCCGCGTTCAAGGCGGGGATACCCCTCGGGCGCATCGCCACCCCCGAGGATGTGGCCGCGGCCGTCGACTTCCTGGTCTCCGACCGGGCCCGCCACATCACGATGCACGACCTCTACGTCGACGGCGGGGCGACGCTCCGTGGGTGAGGGTCCCGGCACTCCCGCGGCTGCTCCGACCGGGCCTGTCGAAGCGCCTCGGACCGTCGCCCAGCCGTCCTCGTCGTCCCGAGACCGCCGGCCGCCGCAGGAGAACGACGGTCGCGTGAGCACGGTCTCCGTCCCGGGCACCGCCGAGTCGCTGCTGCAGGGGTATGCACCCGGCGCGGCGTTCTTCTGCTCGCCTCGCCACGCGCTGCTGGGCGAGGGGCACCGCGCCGTGCTGCCCCCGGGTCTCCACGACGAGCTCGTCGAACGCGTCGAGGCGTTCCTGCGCAGCGTGGCCGACGACGGCCATCGCGACCCGGTCGCCTTCGGTGCGCTCCCGTTCTCGCCCGACGGACCGGTTCGCGTCGTGGTCCCCGAGCACGTCCGCCGTGGTGCGCCGCTGGCCGCCGACGAAGCCGCGCTGCTGGGCGCCGATCGTCCAGCCCCCGGCGGTCGCGGCGGCACGGGATCCGCGTGGTCGGTGCGCCCGGTGCCGGAGCCGGCCGCGTACGCGGGCATCGTCGACGAAGCCGTCGGGCGGATGGGCGCCGACCGGCTGGAGAAGGTGGTGCTCGCGCGGTCGCTCGAGCTGCGGGCCGATGGTCCGATCGACGCCGGGGTGCTGCTGCGGCGCCTGGCGACGCGGGACCCGCGCGGCTACGTCTTCGCCGTGGACCTCGGCGGCGAGACCCTCGTCGGAGCCAGTCCCGAGCTGCTCGTCTCGCGCCAGGGCGATCTGGTCGTCGCTCGCCCGCTCGCGGGATCGGCCGCGCGCCGACGGGATCCGGGCGAGGACCACGACCGGGCCGCCGCGCTGTTCCGCTCGCCCAAGGACCGGCACGAGCATTGCGTCGTCGTCGAGGCGGTCGCCGCCGCGCTGCGCCCGTTCTGCGCGACGCTCGACGTGCCGGCGGAGCCGAGCCTCGTGGCGACGACCGCGATGTGGCATCTGGGCACGACGGTCGTCGGGCGCCTCGCGGAGCCGCGTGCCTCGGCGCTGACCCTCGCGACGGCGCTGCACCCGACGCCGGCGGTCTGCGGAACTCCCCCCGGGGCGGCGCACGCGCTGATCGAGGAGCTCGAGCCGTTCCAGCGCGGTCCCTACGCTGGGGCCGTCGGCTGGCAGGACGCCTCCGGCGACGGCGAGTGGGTCGTGACCATCCGCTGCGGGATCGTGCGCGGCGACAGCGTGAGGCTGTTCGCCGGCGCGGGCGTCGTCGCCGGGTCGAGCGGCGCGGGCGAGCTGGCGGAGACCCAGGCGAAGTTCCGGACGTTCCTCGCCGCGATCGGCGTGGAGGAGCAGCGGTGAGCGACACCGAGCGGCTCGGCACGACGCTCGACGCTCGAGACGTCGTCCCCTGGCCGCCCGCGCTCGCCGCGCGCTGGCGGGCACTCGGCTATTGGCGCGGCGAGACGTTCGGGTCGATGCTGCGCGAGCGCGCGGTCGCCCGCCCGGATCACGTGGCTGTGGTGGCGGGGAGAGAGCGCTGGACGTACGGGGAGCTGGACGATCGCGCCGACCGGTTGGCCGTGGGCTTGCGGACGCTCGGGATCGCGGCCGGAGACCGGGTCGTCCTGCAGCTGGGCAACGTCGCGGAGTTCGCCGAGGTCTGCTTCGCGCTGCTGCGCATCGGTGCGCTGCCGGTCTTCGCGCTGCCGCCGCACCGCCACGCGGAGATCGCGTACTTCTGCGCCCACGCCGAGGCGACCGCGTACGTCATCGGGCTGCCCGACGGGCGGTTCGACCCACGGGACCTGGCCGCGGAGGTGCAGGCCACCGTGCCGGCGCTCGAGCACGTGATCGTGGCCGGCGACGCGGCGACTCCTGCAGCCGCCTCGCGGCCGTTCGTCGCGCTCGACGACCTGCGCACCACGGGCGAGCCGGACCGCGGGCGGATCGACGCGCACGCTGAAGGCGGGGGATGGGCGCCACGCTCCTCCGACGTGGCCCTGCTGCAGCTCTCGGGCGGCTCGACCGGCGTACCGAAGCTGATCCCGCGCACGCACGACGAGTATCTCTACACCTTGCGGCGCAGCGCCGAACTGTGCGGCTTGACGCCCGACGGCGTCTACCTCGCCGTCCTGCCGGTCGCACACAACTACCCCCTGAGCTCGCCCGGGATCATGGGCACCCTGTACGCCGGGGGACGCGTCGTCCTCGCGCCCGACCCGAGCCCCGCCACGGCCCTGCCGCTGATCGAGCGCGAGCGCGTGACGATCACCGGCGTCGTTCCGCCGCTGGCGCTCACCTGGCTCGACGCCGTCGCCGGGTCGCGGGCGGGCCGCGACGACCTCACGTCGCTCGCGGTCCTGCAGGTCGGCGGCGCGAAGCTCAGCGCGGCGGTCGCTCGGCGAGTGCGCCCGACGCTCGGCTGCACGCTCCAGCAGGTGTTCGGGATGGCGGAGGGGCTCGTGAGCTACACCCGCCTGGACGACGACGAGCAGACGATCGTCACCACGCAGGGTCGTCCGATGGCCGAGCACGACGAGCTGCGCGTCGTCGACGACGACGACCGCGACCTGCCGCTCGGCGCGACCGGCCACCTGCTCACGCGCGGCCCCTACACGATCCGCGGCTACTACCGGGCGCCGGTCCACAACGCGCGGGCGTTCACGCCGGGCGGCTGGTATCGCACCGGCGACCTCGTCCGCCTGACCCCGGAGGGCGGGATCGTCGTCGAGGGCCGTGAGAAGGACCAGATCAACCGCGGCGGCGAGAAGGTCGCGGCGGAGGAGATCGAGAACCACCTGCTCGCGCACCCCGCCGTGCACGACGCCGCGGTCGTCGCGATGCCCGACCCCTACCTCGACGAGCGGACCTGTGCGTTCGTCGTGCCGCGCGGCGACGCGGCCGTCGACGGACCGGCGCTGCGGCGGTTCGTGCGGGAGCGCGGCGTCGCGGCGTTCAAGGTGCCCGACCGCGTCGAGCAGATCGGCGCGCTCCCGCGCACGAACGTCGGCAAGGTCAGCAAGCAGGACCTCCGTGCCGAGATCGTCCGCCGCCTCTCGCGCCCCGCCGAGGACTGACCGACCCACCCCCGATCCCCCGGAGATCCCTATGTCCATCGCTCCGATCGCTCCGTACGCGCTGCCCTGCGCCGCCGACCTGCCGCCCCGCCGCGTCGGCTGGCGCGTCGATCCTGCCCGTGCCGTCCTGCTCGTCCACGACATGCAGAACTACTTCGTCGCCGCCTACCCCGAGGGCGAGGCCCCGCTGGCCGACGTGGTGCCGCGGATCGCCGGGCTCGCCGAGCGCTGCCGTGCGCTCGGGGTCCCGGTCGTCTACTCGGCCCAGCCACCGGACCAGGACCCTCGGGATCGCGGCCTGCTGACCGACTTCTGGGGCACCGGACTGGGCCAGGACGGCGCCGCCCACCGGATCGTCGATGCGCTGGCGCCAGCCGACGGCGACCGCGTCCTGACGAAGTGGCGCTACAGCGCCTTCCAGCGCACCGACCTGCGGGAGATGATGCGGGACCTGGGCCGCGACCAGCTGATCATCACCGGGATCTACGCCCATATCGGCTGCCTGATGACGGCCTGCGAGGCGTTCATGCGCGACGTGGAGGCGTTCTTCGTCGCAGACGCGACGGCCGACTTCTCGCTCGAGGAGCATCGGATGGCGCTGCGCTGGGCGGCAGGACGCTGCGCCGTCACGACCATGGCGGCGCAGGTGCTCGACGCGCTGCGGGCGCCCGACGCCGCGGGCGGGACCGGCTCGACCCGGGACGGTGACGTGTGGGTACCACCACCACGGGCCGGGCCGGGAGCGTGGAGGGACCGTCCGACTCGCGAGCCGCGACCGAGCCCGTGTCGATGACCGCCGCGCCGCTGCCGCCCCTGCCGCAGGACATCGACAGCCTCCGCGCCGCCGTCGCGGCGCTCCTCGACGCCGACCTGGGCGCGCTCGGCGACGACGCCGACCTCCTCGACGCCGGCCTCGACTCGATCCGCGTGATGGCGCTGGCGGAGCACTGGAGCGCGGCAGGCGTCGAGCTCACGTTCATGGACTTGGTGGAGGCCCCGACGCTCACGTCCTGGTGGGCCGTCGTCGCCGACGCTCGGGCGCGAGCGTGACCCCGGCACGGGGTCGTGCGTCGGGTGCGGCACGGCGATGAGGATCGTCGGCGCCCGCGCGATGAGTTCCGTCCTGCCCGGCGGTCATAAGGGCATGACCGACCGAGATCCCGCCCTCGAGCCCTTCGACGCCCTGATCGGCACCTGGGGCACCGAGGCGACGCACCCCGAGTTCGATGGGGTCGTGCCGGGCGTCGTCACGTACGAGTGGCTGGAGGGCCGCCGCTTCGTGATCCTGCGCTCCCGTCACGAGCACGAGCTCTTCCCCGACGCGGTCTGCGTGATCGGCCCGCGTGAGACCGGCGACGGGCTCGTCATGGAGTACTTCGACTCCCGCGGCGTGCGTCGCACCTACGACACGTCGCTGGAGGACGGCGTCCTGCGCATCTGGCGCGAGGCGCCCGGCTTCGACCAGCGCCTCGCCGCCGCCATCCACCCCGACGCCTTCGAGGCCGTCTACCAGCTCGCCACGATCCCGGGCGAGTGGAAGGACGACCTGAAGGTCATCTACCGCCGCCGCGCGTAGGCCGCCCGCCTCGCCACCTCACGATACCCAGGAGAGAGCATGTCCCAGGTCCGCGTCCACAACCTCTCGATCTCGCTGGACGGCTTCGCCACCGGTGAGGGCATCACCCTCGACGCCTCGTTCGGCCACGCCGGGGAACGTCTGCACGAGTGGATGTTCGCCACCCGGTTCTGGCGGTCCAAGGTCGGCCAGCCCGGCGGCAGCACCGGTGTCGACAACGCCTTCGCCGAGCGCATCGAGCCCGGCGTGGGCGCCGAGATCATGGGGCGTGGCAAGTTCGGTCCCCCCGAAGCCGGACCCTGGGCCGACGTCGGCAGCGAGCGGGAGTGGCGCGGATGGTGGGGGCCGAACCCGCCGTTCCACACGCCCGTCTTCGTGCTCACCCACCACCCCCGACCGTCGATCGAGATGGAGGGCGGCACCGTGTTTCACTTCGTCGACGCCACCCCACGCGAGGCGCTCGACGTCGCCCGCGAGGCGGCGGGCGATCTCGACGTGCGCGTCGGCGGCGGCCCGACGATCGTGCGCGACTTCCTCGCCGCCGACCTGATCGACGTCCTGCACGTCGTGCAGGTGCCGATCCTGCTCGGCCGCGGCGTGCGACTGTGGGATGGGCTGGAAGGGATCGAGGAGCGCTACGACGTCGAGGCCGTCTCCACGCCCAGCGGCGTCACCCACCTGACCTTCGCGCGACGCTCATGACGGGGACGTGATCAATCGCGACCGCTTTCGAGGCTTTGTCGCCCTGGACGGCGCGTGGGACGCTCAGCCACTGAGTGCGGGCGGACGCACGACCCCGGGCATTGCTCGATCAGTCGCCCAGCGGCGACCCGACGACGTCGAACCGGAAGCCGCCGAGCTCGCCGGACAGCAACGGCCGCGCCGCGGCGATCGCCTCTCGCACCTCGGGCAGCTGCAGCGACGCACGGTGCGCCTCGGCGCTCGTCCAGAGCTCGACGACGAAGACGGTGTCCGGCTCGTCGGCGTTGACGCCGACCTCGTACAGCAGGCAGCCCGCCTCGGCGAGCGCGGCGCTGCGCTCGGTGAGTCGCGAGACGAGCTCGTCGCGCTTGCCGGGCACCGTGCCCAGCGTGCCGACGTTTGCGAAGGTCATGCCCGACACGCTATCTCGTCGACGAGAGCGAGCATCAGCGCGCGCGGCTCGCCGGTCCACCGCATGCGGGAACCTTGCGGAGATGGCGAGACCCGGACTCGAACCGGGGACACCACGATTTCAGCGACTCGGATAGTCGCCCTCGGAATGGGATGAATATCCTGCAAATCAGTCGGTTCTGCGATCTGCGTGGCGAGCGTGGCTTTCCTTCGGATTCGTGCGGTTCCCGGCGGGTTAAGGACGTGGCGGCGGCACCACGTCCTTTCGATCGCTTCCGACCTGGGTCCTTCTGTATCCGATCCTGGGTCAGGCGTCGATGCGGCGCAACGCTCGTTCGGCGGCCACTGCGACGGCGCGACGCGCTGCGGCGACCGACGGATACGCGTCGGTCGCGACGAGTTCGCGTACTGCGGCGTCGGCCGCGGATTGGTCATCAAGGAGTCTGCGCGCCGCAGTTGTCACGCGTCCGCGTATGACGGTGTCGGTGGCGACTTGGGCGGTGATGTCGTCGAGGGCGTTGGCGAGCAGGAGCGCGGCGTCGCTGAAGTCTCGGTCGACCGGTTTGCCGTCGTGGCGTGTGCGGCCAAATGCCTGAGCCTTGAGGCCGACCAGCGCGGCGGCGTTTGCGCACCAGAGACGGTGCTCGCCTGGCGCGTCGTCGAACGCGACGCTGTCTCGGTGGCGGGCCAGTTCGGTGATGGTGTTGTTGACCGGGAGGCGTCGCGCGTCGCCCTTCGGGAACGGGTGGAACGGACGAATGAGTTGCACCTTGAGGTGGTCGTCGCGGATCCACGTGAATGCGTGCTCGTGCGGTTCAGGGCTGCGCGTCAGGCCTGCCGCTTCGAGTGCTGCCACGACACGATCGACGTCTTCCGTGCGTGTGCCGGCGTCGACATCGCGGGTGGGGCTGAGCGCGACGTCGCGTCCGTGCAGCGCGACGCGCACGGCGCTCGCTCCGATGACGACGATGTCGTCGCGGACGGCCGCGAGGGCGTCGGCGGCGAAGCGCAGCAGTGGGTCGGGCGTGACGATCTTCACGTGGGGATGATGCGGCGCCGCATGGCGTCGGCGAGGTCGATGGCGCGCTCCCCGGCGTTACGGCAGTCGATGTAGAGCTGGACGAGGTCCGCGATGCGTAGGTGGTCGCGTTCCGCGCCCCATTCGAGTACGACGGGATCGGGCGCGACGCGGACGGTGAGGCGCCCTGGAGCGGGGCGAGCGGTCTCGGCAAAGAGTTCACGGCGCCAGTCATCGGTGTCGTCTGCGGGGAGCCACACCGTCACGACCGCTGGCTCGACGATCGGATCGATGGTCGAGGCGCCGGCGATCCCGCCAACGGCGTGCGGGAGCTCGACGCGCATCGCGGCGTCGCGCAGCATCTCGAGCGCCTGCGCGGTCGACGACGCGCCGATGTCCCAGGTCGTCTGACGCGCACGCCGCCACGGGCCCTCGTCGGCGATCGCGTCGAGCAGCCCTCCTGCATCGGCGACCTCGACTGTGCGCCGGCGCGCATCGGATCCGGTTCTCGCCCGGAGGAACCCGCGTTCGGAGAGCTGTGCGACGGCGCGTGATGCCGTCGCATCGCTGCAGTTGCACTCCTTGGCGAGCCTGCCGATCGGGGTGTCGGCGATGTCCTTCGGGTGAAGCAGCAGCCAGCGCCCGATCCGTGCCGCTCCCTTGCCGAGCGTCCGTGCTGGGCTCGGCGCAAGTCGCGTCGATCGAGCCGGTGGCTGCACGACGACGACCTTTGGGGGTTCGACGATGTGGAGTTCGCCGGCGGCGGTGGCGAAGGGTCGCCCCGCTTGGCGGAGGATTTGAAGAGCTCGGGGTGCTGCGCGATCGATCCACAGCAGCCGGCCGTCGTCGGCGATCTCGGCCGCTCGCTGCGACGTGAGGGACGCGATTCGTGTGACCGGCCACGTCTTCAGCGGCTGGTCGGCGTGCAGCAGCGTGGCCTTCTCGCCGTCGAGCGAGAGGACGAGCCCCGACGATGGTGTTTGCAGAATCACAATGCTTGCAATGATACGCAAGGGTTTTCATTTTGCAACAGCGCTAGCGGGTCCGCGACCTTCGCTAGGCGTGCCACGCGTGCGCATGATCCGGCCCGGCCAATAGCGATTCGTCCACCGGCCCAGTCGTTCCGGTCTCGCGGTAGCCACCGCACTACCGGTCGGTGCGGAACATCCAGACGGGGCGTGGCGGTGGGGGTCCGTCTGCACTCCATCCGTCGGGCAGATAGGGCTGCAGAGCTTCCGGCGTGTCGTCGGGTGGATCCGGCATGAGGGGTGCCGCGGTGAGTGAATCAAGCTGTTGGGCGTACGTACGGGCCCACGCGATCCACGGCGTCGAGTCGTAAACGAACGCTTCCGCGCCGACATCGCCACCGATCTGCGTTGCGCTCGGCAAGTCGTTCGCCGGCGCTTCAGGTCACCGCCACCGCGAGCCGATCCCTGTCGGTGAGATCCATCCACAGTCGCCGGCGTCCGATTTCTCTACGCGCATCCAAGTTTCGGGTCGTCCCCTGAAGGGACACCTCGATCGCGCTGCTCTTTGCACGACCGCAAGCGCGCCGGATGGGCACGGCACCGGGTGGCCCGCAGGTCGCGCCTAGATCCGCAGTTCCTCGCTTCTGACGGCGGCATGGCTTGCGGCGCAGAACGTTCCATGACGATGCGCAAGCCCATCAGCCACCAACTGCTGCAGCTACGTCAATCGCGTCGAGGTCGCGCCAGCCGTCGGTGCTGGCACGGAGGATCCGAGCGAGCTCACGCAACGACAGTAGCGCCGGGTGCTCGCCGACGAGGATCGTCAACGCGGTCGCCGAGAGCATGTCGACGGGATCGTCGCCGGGCGGTGAGGTGAGCCGCGATGCGCGATCGGTCGTCATGTGCGGTGGGGTGGGGACAACGCGGTCGGCATCGGCCGAGCGACCGTAGCTCTGGTCGCCGCAGCCATCAAGTCGCCGAGGGTGACGCCCGTGATCGAGCCGAAGCCGAGGGTGTCGTCGGGCGGCGACGTAGACCGGAGATAGCCGTTGCCGCGCCACAAACCCTCAACCACCCTCGAGTTAAGGACGTGAAAAGAACGTGGCGCCCGAAATTGACCCCTTTCGCGGGCCTCCATCTGTCCCTCGACGCGGCCCAAAAAAACGCCTATATGCAGGGACTTCCCGTGATGGCGAGACCCGGACTCGAACCGGGGACACCACGATTTTCAGTCGTGTGCTCTACCAACTGAGCTATCTCGCCGCGGCCGGGAGGATATCGCCGCCCGGCGAGCGGCCGAAGGGCCGCCGCCGGCCTAGCGCCCGGACCAGGCTCGCAGCTCGGGCAGCGGGTCGATCGGGACGCCGCCGGGGACGCGCCAGCCGCCGGCCCAGATCTCGAGGTGCAGGTGCGGCGCGCCGCTCGTCATGCCGGTCGCGCCGACGCGACACAGCGGCTGGCCGGCGGCGACCGGCGCTCCCTGCACGACGACCGTCGAGCCTCGCTGGCAGTGGGCGAAGAAGTAGGCACGGCCGTCGATCGCGTCGAGCACGACGTACTCGCCGGCGCCGCTGGACTGAAAGGCCGTCTGGGCGACCGTGCCCGCGTACGGCGCGACGACCGGCGTCCCGGCCGCCGCGATGATGTCCTGACCCTGGTGGACGTGTCCGGCGCGGCCGGCGCCGAAGCGCGCGCCCGCGCCGCCGAAGTCGAACGGGCCCGCGACCGGGAAGACGCCGGGTCCTGCGGCGGAGAGCGCCGGCGCGGGCAGCAACGGCGAGGGAGCCGGCCTCGGCGCCGGCGGGCGGCGGCGCACGACGACCCGTGCCCTGCCCGGGTACGCGGCGCTGCGACGCAGGACGTGCCCGCGCGGGTCCGTGGCGTGCAGCCGCACGAGGTAGCGCCCGGTCGTCAGCGCCAGCTCGTCCGGCAGCGCCACCGTCACGCGGCGACCGGTCCTCACCCGGCCGAGGTCGACCCGCCCAACCGGACGGTTGCCCGGCAGACGCAGCACGACGATCCGCCCGCGCACGCTGGCGACGCCGCGCTGGCGGACGTGCAGGCGGATCGTCGGTGCCGCGTCGCCGTTGGAGATCTCCCGTGGCACCGGCGCCAGCTGCCGTGCGACGGGCTGACGGTCGGGTACCGGCAGCGGCGATCCGAACGCCGCGCCGCCGCTGCGCAGCGGCGCGGGCGTGCCGCCGGTGGCCGCGGCGACAGCCGGTGCGATGGCCAGTGCCGCGACGTACACGGCGGCGATCAGGAACGGCCGCATCAGGTCAGCGTCGGTGAGCGTGCCGTGGCGCTCAAGCGCTGCAAGGCGCCACCCCGTTCCGCGCGCGCCGAGTACCCGCGACCAGGCACAGCTCGCGGCCGAGCCGACTCCTCCGTCCCGCGTGCACGTAGGGCCCGCTGCGCGCCGGCTGCGCTATCGGGCGCTCGGCGCCAGCCGGACGTGCAGGTGATCGTCGTGGCGGGGCGTCGGCTGGACGATCCCGGCAGGACCGGTCAGCCCGGTCCCGGGACCGACGAAGACGAACTGCGCGCCGGCTGCGACGAAGCGGTCGACGAGGTCCTGCGCCAGCTTGCGATCGATCTGACGCAGCGAGCCCGGGGCGCGCTCGAGGCGGTCGCGGCGGGGATAGTAGATGTCGGCGTCGAGCCCGTTCTGGTGGGAGACGTGGCCGAGCGTGCCGGGTCCACCGAACTCGCCCAGCACGCCGTGCGACGCGTCGAAGCTGCCTCCGCCCTTCCGGCTGAGGTCGCCGACCGCGATCCGCGGCGCGCCGGGGTGCTCGCGCGCGTGCTCGCGGGCGACGCGCAGGATCAGCCGTGCGAGCCGGTCGGTCGTGTGCAGCCGCGCGGACCGGTTGAGCCGCTTCCACAGGACGGGGTCCCAGGTGAAGAAGTGCACGCCCTCGCGCGGCAGCCGCACGCCGCCCGACAGGCTGCCCGCGTTCGGCGTCCCGTGCGCCGTCGAGGTCCGCCAGCGGATCATCGACTCCAGCCGCCGAAGCTTCGCTCGCCTGCGCTCGGCGGCGAGCGCGGCGCTCGGCTTCGCGGTCGGGCTGCTGCGCTTGCGGGCCGCGGAGGGCACCGGCGACGGTGCGGGCGTGGTCGTCGTGTACGCGATCGCCGGCAGCTGTGGCTCCGGCCCGGAGTCGGCGCGTCCGCTCGTGACGAACATGATCCCCGCCAGCCCGGTTGCCAGGATCGCGAGCGCCGCGAGGGCGCCACGGAGCAACGTCATGGACGAGGCGATGGTAGCGCCGGCCGGGCGCGCCCGGCCGGCGTCCGCTTCATCCGCCGCTCGCCGGGCGCGTCTCGCCGCCGGCGATCGCAGGCGCTTCGAGCGGGGTCAGCGCACCCGCCGCAAGGCGCGCGTCAGCCCGCCGCGTCGCCGTCCTGCGCCGCCGTGCGCTCGCCGCGCGTCGTGCCGCACGAGGCGAGCAGGAGCAGGCAGCACAGGCCGAGCAGCACGAGGGTGCAACGCCGCATGCCAACCGTGTCCCCGCCGCCGCCGGAAACGCCGCCTGGCGCGGTCACGCTCGATTCTTCGCTGACGCTTCAGCGCTCGAGCATCCGCGCCAGCAGCTCCAGCGCGCCCGCCTTCGCCAGCGGCTCGTTGAGGTTGCCGCACTTCGGCGACTGCACGCACGACGGGCAGCCCTGCTTGCAGCCGCACTCGGCGATCAGCCGGTGCGCGTCGCCGACGAGCGACTCGAAGCGCAGATAGCCCTGTCGCGTGATGCCCACCCCGCCCGGGTGACCGTCGTAGATGAAGATCGTCGGGCGTCCCGTCTGGGGGTGGTAGTTCGTCGACAGCCCGCCGATGTCCCAGCGGTCGCACATCGCCAGCAGCGGCAGGACCGCGATCTGCGCGTGCTCCGCGGCGTGCAGCGAGCCGAGCAGCACCTCCAGGGGGAAATCAGAGGCCAGCAGGTCGTCGTGCGGCTCGAACCACAGCGCCTGCGTCGCGAACGTCGTCTCGGGCAGGTCGACGCCCTGCAGGTCGACGATCGCGTGGTCGGAGACCTGCTTGCGCTGGTAGGCGAGCACCTGCTCGGTGACGTTCACGCGCCCGAAGGACAGCTGCGCGCCGCACGCGTCGCGCCGGTCGAGCAGCGCCTCGATCTCGGTCATCGTCTCCTTCTTGGGCTGCGTGTAGAAGTCTCCGCTGAACGGCTCGACGAGCGCGCGGCGGTCGTGCAGGCCGAGCTCGCGGACGAGGTACGAGCGCGCCTGGTGCAGGTAGACCGCGCCCTCGTGCACCGTCGTGTGCGCGCGTGCCGACTCGACCGTGCCGAGCAGCTCGCCGCTGGACACGTCGACGATCGCGAACGAGTCCGGCGAGGCGGAGCGCAGCGACACCCGCGCGGCCGGATAGTCCTCCGGGTGGCGCAGCGTGTACGAGCCGCCGCGCTCGACGAGCTCGCCGATCGCCACGAGCGCCTGCGCGTGCGCCTCCCAGCGAGGGCCGAGCGTCCCGGCGTCGCCCGTGCTCAACGGCCCCTCGTGCGCCGCGCAGAGCAGGTGCGCCAGGTGGATCGGCTCGTTCTCATGGTCGAGGATCGCCGCCTCGACGGCGCGATCGAGGAACTCGTCGGGATGGCGGCAGAAGAACTGGTCCAGCGCGTCCTCGCCGGCGACGTAGACCGCCAGCCCGCGACCGCGGCGCCCGGCGCGGCCCCACATCTGGCGCAGCGAGGCGACCGTCCCCGGGAACGTCACGACGACCGCCGCGTCCAGCGCGCCGATGTCGATCCCCAGCTCGAGCGCGTCGGTCGTGATGACCGCCAGCAGGTCGCCGTTCATCAGCCGCGCTTCGAGCTCGCGGCGCTGCTGGGGCGTGTAGCCGGCGCGGTAGGGGACGACGAGGTCGGCCAGCGCGGGGTCCTGGAGCGCGACCATCCGCGCGACGAGCTCGACCGCGCGGCGCGACTTGATGAAGCAGATCGTGCGCGCGCCGCGCCGCGCGAGGTGGCCGACGATCTCCGCCGCCTCGGCCAAGGACGAGCGCCGCGTGCCGAGCGCCTCGTCGGTCAGCGGCGGGTTCCACATCGCGATCTCGCGGCGCGCGCCCGGCGCGCCGTCGCGGTCGACGAGCGCGATCTCCTCCAGGCCGGTCAGCTTCTCGGCCAGCTGCACGGGATTGGCGATCGTCGCGCTGGCCAGCAGGAAGCGCGGCTCGGTGCCGTAGGCGTTGGCGATCCGCCGCAGCCGCCGCAGCACGTTGGCGACGTGCGAGCCGAAGACGCCGCGATAGACGTGCGCCTCGTCGACGACGACGACCGCGAGGTTGGAGAAGAAGTCGCCCCAGCGGCGGTGGTGGGGCAGGATCCCCATGTGCAGCATGTCGGGGTTCGTGAGGATGAGGTTCGCCCGGCGGCGGATCTGCGTGCGCTGTTCGCGCGGCGTGTCGCCGTCGTAGATCGCCGGGCGGACCTGCTTGGTCAGGCCGAAGGCGTTGATCGCCCGCGCCTGGTCCTGGGCGAGCGCCTTCGTCGGGTAGAGGTACAGCGCGCGCGCCTTCGCGTCGCGGCACATGACGTCGAGCGTCGGCAGGTTGAAGCACAGCGACTTGCCCGACGCGGTGCCGGTCGTGACGATCGTCGGACCGGCCCAGCCGGCGTGCAGCGCCTGCGCCTGGTGTGACCACAGCGACTCGATCCCGCTTGCGCGCAGCGCCTCCAGCAGCGCCGGGTGAAGCTCCTCGGGCAGCGGCTCGCGGACCGGGTCGCGGGCGGCCTCGAACGCCTCGCGGACGATTCGCCCGTCGGCGCGGCCGAGGTCCAGCAGGGCGCTCCAGGGCTGGGCTCGCGGGGCGACGGACACGCCAATGGCATAGTAGGAGCGCCTTGCGCGCGCCCAGCTTCCATCACGCCGAGTTTCCGGCTGATCGTCTGCGTGCCGAGCGCATGGAGCGGGTGTCGGTCTGCGTTCCGGCGCGCGAGGAGGCGGCGACGATCGCCGGCGTCGTGGCCCCGCTGATCGCGCTGCGCGAGGCGGGCGTGATCGACCAGGTCGTCGTGCTCGACGACGACTCGCGGGACGGCACCGGCGCGATCGCGGCCGGTCTCGGCGCAGAGGTGCTGCGGCCGGCGCAGCTGCTCCCGCAGTTCGGCCCCGTGCTCGGCAAGGGCGACGCGATGTGGCGCGCGCTGAGCGTGCTGACCGGCGAGCTCGTCGCGTTCGTCGATGCCGACAGCGAGGACTTCGGCGCGCACTTCGCGCTCGGCCTGCTCGGCCCGCTGATCTGCGCGCCCGGCGTGCAGTTCGTCAAGGGCTTCTACCGCCGGCCGTTCAAGGACGGCGGCGCGCAGGTGCAGCCGACCGGCGGCGGCCGCGTCACCGAGCTCACCGCGCGCCCGCTGCTCGCCGCCTTCCATCCCGAGCTTGCAGCGATTCGCCAGCCGCTGGCGGGCGAGGTCGCGGGGCGCCGCGAGCTGCTCGAGCGGCTGCCCTTCACGACCGGCTACGGCGTCGACGTCGGCCTGCTGCTCGACGTCCACGCCGAGGTCGGCATCGAGGCGATCGCCCAGGTCGACCTCGACGTGCGCCAGAACCGCCACCGGCCGATCGCCGATCTCGCGCCGATGGCGGCGGCCGTGCTGGCGGCGGTGACGTGCCGCCTGCGTCGTGAGGGCCGGCTCGTCGCGGGGGACGCGTCGGATGGTCGCGAGCTGCTCGAGCGCCCGCCGCTCGCCGAGCTGCGCGCGCTGCGCGACGTCCGGTAGCCGCGCGGCCGCGTAGCGTGCCGCCGCCTGCCGCCTGCTCGCCGGCTACGCGTAGCGGCGCTCGCCGAGCTGTTGCAGGCGGTCGATCTCGGCCGCAATCAGCGCGCCCGCGCGAGCGAGGTCGTCGATGCGCTCCTCGGGAGACTCGTGGACGTCGTCGCCGTGCTCGCCGACGCCGTCGGGCTGGCGGATCACCTGGCCGCCGCACAGCACGTAGCTGTGCCTCGGCAGGCCGTCGTGCTGGCGGTCGTCGTCGGCCGCGTCGTCGCCGGGGGGATCGAGCGGACCGAGCCAGCGGGCGATGGCGATCCGCTGGGCGCCGCTGGCCATGCTGTGACGCAGCGCCTCACGTGTCGTATCCAGCCGTGCGAGCACGGGGCGAAGCTCGTCGCCGTCGGCCAGCCGCGACGGGCTGCAGGTGCTGATCGCCGACAGCGTCCGCTTGGCGACGACGGCGGGCGTCTGGGTGCGCGAGCGCCCGAACGACGGCAGCGCGCGGACGCATTCGCCGATCCGGTTGAGCAGCGCGACGACGTCCGCGGCGGCGACATAGGGCTGGCCGGTCTCGGCGTGGCAGCCCACCGGATCCAGCGTGGCGCCCCTGAGGGCGCCCTCGCGCTCGCGTCGGGCATCGGCGAGGCTCGTCGGCCTCTCGGCGGATGGTCGGCGCGACACCACACCAATGTAATCATAGAATAAACCGACAACAAAACTATGTTCATATAGATATTTCTGTGTGGCTTGTTCACGTCGCGCGGTTTGACTCACGCGGCGGAGCCGTTGCCCTGGTCGGTTCGGTGGGCAGAACGACGATCGCAAGCTCGCTCGGACCGTGGCCGAGCGGTCGACCGACACCGCAACCACGAGCGCCACGCGGCGATGCGCCACGATGTCGCCCATGCGCTGCCTCTACGTCGATCTCGACAGCACCCTGCTCGGGCCCGGCGGGGCGCTGCTGCTCGGTGCCGACAAGACGTTCTCGCTGCAGGGCGTGCGCGCGCTGCAGGCCTGCGACCGCGCCGGCGCCGAGGTCGTGCTGATGTCCGGCCGCCGCCAGGGGACCGTCGCCGAGAACGCGCGCCTGTTCGCGCAGACGGCGTACACCTTCGAGGCCGGATCCTGCCTCGTGCTCGACGGCGAGGAGCACTGGCTCACCGGCGACCTCATGCCCGATCCGCAGGCCGGCACGATCCACGACCAGATCGAGGCCTCCGGCGCACCCGCGCTGCTGCTCGAGCACTACGCCGGGCAGCTCGAGTACCACGACCCGTGGCATCGCGGCCGCGAGGTGTCGCATCTGTTCCGCGGGCTCGTCGACGCGCACGAGGTCGACGCGCTGCTCGCCGAGCGCGGTCACGGCGGCCTGCGACTCGTCGACAACGGCGGCGTGCACCGCCGCTCGCCCGACCTCGTCGCGCTCGACGAGGTGCGCGCCTACCACCTCGTACCGCGCGGGGCGTCGAAGGGCAACGCCGTCGCGCTGCACATGCGCGCGCGCGGCTACGCGCCCGGGGAGGTGATCGCCTGCGGCGACTCGCGCGAGGACATGGAGACCGCGACGCACGTCGGCGCCTTCTGGTTCGTGGCCAACGCCGTGCGGCGCGATCCGACCCTACGCGCCGCCAGCGCCCGGTACGCGAACGTCCACGTCGCGCAGGAGTCCTACGGCGCCGGCGTCTACGAGGCGGTCGTCACGACGCTCGCGCGTCGCGGCGCCTGACGCCGCCGCCGCGCATGCGCGTCCACAGCCCGGACCAGAAGCCCGGCGCCGGCCGCCGGCGCCAGCGCGCGGGCGGCGGGACGGTCGTGCGCACGAGGCCGATCCACTCGTCGAGCGGCAGCTCGCCGGAGATGAGCTGCGCGAGACCGTCGGTGACCGTCGCCTCGAGGCCCGCGTTGCGCAGCGCGCGCGCCAGCAGCGGGACCGACTCGAGCGCCTCGACGGCCTGCCCGATCCGCTCCGGGATCTCGGCCGCCGGAACGCCGGCCGCGAGCAGCTCGCCGGCGCGCCGGTTGCGGCTCTGCGGCGCGAGCACCGTCGCGACGAGATCGCCGGTGCCGGCGAGCCCGAGCATCGACTCCGGCCGCGCGCCCTGCGCCTCGCCGTAGCGCCAGACCTCGGCGAAGATGTGGCCCGCGGCGGCGCCCGCGGCGTTCAGGCCCTGCGCCTCGGTGGCGCCGGCGGCGAGCCCGGCCGCGTTCTTCGCGGCGCCCGCGAGCTCGACCCCGATCGGGTCGTTGGACCGCTCGCAGACGACGCCCGCGCGGATGAAGACGCCGGCGATCGTGTTGGCGAGCTCCTCGTTCGTCGAGGCCGCCACGAGCGCGGCGCCCTCGGACACCATCTCGCGGGCGTGCGAGGGGCCGCCGACGCAGGCCACGCGCTCCTCGCCGAAGCGCTCGCGCAGCAGCACCGTCGGCGCCGTGCCGTCGGGCGGCGTCAGCCCCTTGGCGAGCGAGATCACCGCCGTGCGCGTGCCGAGGCCGGCCTTCCTCAGGCCGCGGATCGTCTCGCCGAGGCCGTGCGAGGGAACGCCGAGGAAGACGTAGTCGGCGCGCCCGAGCCCGTCCTCGACGCTCTCGACGCGCAGCTCGCGCGGGAACTCGACGCCCGGCAGGTAGACGAGGTTCTCGCGATCCTCCTGCAATCGCCGCGCCTGCTCGCTCGTGCGCGTCTGCAGCGTTGTGCGCAGCCCGCCGCGCGCGAGCAGCACGGCGACCGCCGTCCCGAACGACCCGGCCCCGACGACGATCGCCCGCCGCGCGATCGGGGACGGCAGCGACAGGCTGGGGCGTTGGCGACCATCGGGCATCGGCGGCGAGCGTACGCCAGATCAGCGCACGACCCGAGCCCGGATCCATCGATTCTCGCGGCGAATCGGTGGATCCGGGCTGCGCCCAGCCGGTCGCTGCCGGCTGGGCTCGTGCCGTTCGGCGTCGATCAGTGACCCGCGGCGCGCCGGTAGCGCGACACCGCGAGCGGCGCGAACACGGCGATGATCACGAGCGACCAGACGACCGCGCCCCAGACGGCGTTGCCGGCGGGCGCGCCGACCCACAGGTGGCGCATCGCGTCGACGACGAGCGTGAACGGGTTGATCTCGGCGAACCACTGCAGCGCCGCCGGCATCGACTCGACCGGCACGAACGCCGACGAGATGAACGTCAGCGGGAAGACCGCGATGAAGCCCAGCGAGTTCGCCGCCTCGGGCGAGGTGACGACGAGCCCGAGCAGCGCGAAGATCCACGAGAACGCGTAGCCGAACAGCAGCAGCAGGGCGAAGCCGGCGAGGACCTCGAACGGGCTCGCGTCGAACGAGAAGCCGATGATCAGGCCGGTGACGAGGAGCACGAGCACCGACAGCGTGTTCGTCACGACGTCGGACAACGTGCGCCCGGCGAGCACCGCGGCGCGCGCCATCGGCAGCGAGCGGAAGCGGTCGATCAGTCCCTTGCTGAGGTCCTCGTTGAGGCCCAGCGCCGTCACGAAGCCGCCGAAGGCGATGTTCTGGACGATGATCCCCGGCAGCAGGAACATCACGTAGCTGCCGTAGAAGTCGGGCACGAGGATCGCGCCGCCGAAGACGTAGACGAACAGCAGCACGAACATGATCGGCTGGACGGTGAACGCCAGCAGCAGGTCGGGCGCGCGCGTCAGGCGCACGAGGTTGCGCTCGGCGACGATCAGCGTGTCCGTGATCAAGCGGCTCATGTGCGCTCCTTCTGCTCGTCGCCGTCGTCGGTGGACTCGGCCGCGTGGCCCGTCAGCGAGAGGAACACGTCGTCGAGCGTCGGGCGGCGCAGCGCGATGTCGTCGACGCCGACGCCGGCGTCGTCGAGCCGGCGCACGGCCTCGACGATCATCCCGTTGCGCCGGCGCACGCCGACCGTCACGGTGTCGCCCTCGCAATGCGGCGGCTCGTCGGAGATCGCCGCCAGCGCGCGGACGGCGTCGGCTGCCTGGCCGGCGGAGCTGAGCCGAACCTCGAGTCGCTCGCCGCCGACGCGGTCCTTCAGCTCGTCCGGCGTCCCCTGCGCGATGACGCGCCCGTGGTCGATCACGGCGATCGTGTCGGCCAGCCGGTCGGCCTCGTCGAGGTACTGCGTCGTCAGCAGCACCGTGCGGCCCTCGCCGACGAGCTCCTCGATCGTCGTCCACAGGTCCAGCCGGCTGCGCGGATCGAGGCCCGTCGTCGGCTCGTCGAGGAACAGCACCGGCGGCTTGGCGACGAGCGCCGCCGCGAGGTCGAGGCGGCGACGCATGCCGCCGGAGTACGTCTTCGCCGGCCGGCCCGCGGCGTCGACGAGGTCGAAGCGCTGCAGCAGCTCGTGCCCGCGCGCGGTCGCCGCCGCGCGGCTCGCGCCGTACAGGCGCCCGACCATGACGAGGTTCTCCAGGCCGGTGAGGTTCTCGTCGATCGCCGCATACTGGCCGGCGAGCCCGATCCGCTCGCGCACGGCCGCGGCCTCGCGCACGACGTCGAGGCCGGCGACGGAGATCTCGCCGGCGTCGGGTCGCAGCAGCGTGGCCATCACGCGCACGGCGGTCGTCTTGCCGGCGCCGTTGGGGCCCAGCAGGCCGAGCACCGTCCCGGGCGGGACGTCGAGGTCGACGCCGTCGAGCGCGACGACGTCGCCGAAGGACTTGCGCAGTCCGCGCACGCGGATCGCGAGCTCCGGCTCGGCGCTCACGTGCGTTCTCGCTTGCGTCATCGGGTCTTCCAATCTCGTTGGCATGGCGGGGACCATAGGGGTGGTTTAGGACGGTTTCCGGCCGCAACTTCTGACATCGTGCACGACACGATGACCGAGACGTCGGGCCGACTCCTGAAGCTGCTCTCCCTTCTGCAGACGCGCCGCGACTGGTCCGGCGGCGAGCTCGCGCAGCGGCTCGGCGTCTCGGGCCGCACGATCCGCCGCGACGTCGAGCGGCTCCGCGAGCTCGGCTATCCGGTCGATGCGGTCACGGGACCGGCGGGAGGCTACCGGCTGCATGCCGGCACGGCCATGCCTCCGCTGCTGCTCGACGACGACGAGGCGGTCGCGATCGCGGTCGGCCTGCGGACGGCCGCCGGTGCCTCCGTGGCGGGCATCGAGGAGACCTCGATCCGCGCGCTCGTCAAGCTCGAGCAGGTGCTGCCGTCGCACCTGCGCCGGCGCGTCAACGCGCTCGGCTCGGTGCTCGCGACGCTGCCCGCGAGCGGGCCGATGGTCGACCCGCGGGCGCTGACGACGATCGCCGGCGCCTGCCGCGACCACGAGCGCCTGCGCTTCGCCTATCGCGACCGCGACGCGCAGGACAGCCGCCGCCACGTCGAGCCGCACAGCCTCGTCAACCTCGGCCGGCGCTGGTACCTCGTCGCCTGGGACTGCGACCGCGACGGCTGGCGCACGTTCCGCGTCGACCGCCTCGAGCGTCCCACCCCGGCGGGCGCGCGCTTCGAGCCGCGCGAACTGCCCGCGCAGGACCCGGCGTCGTACGTCGCCGCCAACCTGCGCGCCGCCCCGGCGCGCTTCGCGGCGCGCGTCACGCTGCACGCCGTCGCGGCCGAGATCGAGCAGCGCCCGTACCTCTGGGGCAGCGTCGAGGCGATCGACGAACAGCGCTGCGAGTACCGCACGAGCGACGACTCGCTGGACTGGCTGGCGCTGCGGATCGGGATGCTCGGCTGCGACTTCGAGGTCCACGAGCCGCCCGAGCTCGTCGAGCGCTGCGCGCAGCTCGCGGCGCGCTTCGAGCGGGCTACGGTCCGGTCGCCCGGTTGAGGCGGTCGGCCGCGCCGACGACGTCGCCCTCGCCCCAGAAGTCGACCGCGATGACGTTCACCTCGCCGCCGAGCGCCGTCGCGCAGTCCCGCGCGCGCCGCGCGACAGCGGCGGCGTCGTTCACCGTCCTGGCGACGGACGGCCGCGGGGGCGTGCGCGCGACCCAGTGGTTGAGCAGCCCGAGCGGCGCCCCCGGCGTGCCCCGGCCGGGCCGGCAGCCGCGCGCATCGAGCAGCTCCTTGGCGGAGGGGATGTCGTACGGCGTCTCGACCATCGCGTCGAACTGCTGGTGATACCACGGCACGCCGGCCGTGTCCTCCTCGCCGAAGACGAGCACGCGCTCGTCGCGATCGATCATCGCCCGCAGCGTCGGCAGCGGCTCGATCGCGCCCTTCCAGACGCGATCGAGCAGCCCGCTACGCCGGAAGACGTCGACCGTCGCGGCCGGGCTGATCTGGTCCTCGATGCTGATCACGAGCACCTCGTGCGGGTGGGCGACGAGGAACTCCTTGACCTGCTTGAGCGCCGTGACGGCGTCGATCGCGCCGAGCTCGCAGAACCCGTGGCACAGCCAGGCGCGCGGTGCCCCGTCGGGCGTGCCGCTGCGGTCGCGCAGCCGCTTGGCGGTCGCCGTCGCCGCGGGGCCGACCGCCTGCTCGATCTTCGCGCGGCTCTTGCCGCCCTCGGCGAGCATCGTGAAGACGCCGCGCGACGTGCGGATCCCCATGTGCGTGTCGATCAGCAGGCCGCGGATCCCGCCGCGCAGCTGCGCCGGGATCGGGCTGTCCTGGTCGGGGAAGAGGAAGCCCGACTGGGGCGAGGACATCGAGTTGTGCGTGGCCGCGACGACGACCTCGTCGAGGCGCTTGTCGCAGAGCTCCGGCGCGCCGTTGCACGCCACCGCCTCCGTCGTGCCGCTCGGACCGTCGGTGCTTGCGACGACGATCGCCGGCAGCGAGAGCGCGCCGACGGCGAGCCCGGCCGCGACCGCGAGCCGGCGCCACGACGGCCGCGCCGGGGCCCGCTGGCGCTCGGGCTGCTCTACGGGCTGCTCGGCCGGCCGCGGGCGGGCCGTCAGGCGCAGCAGCTCGTCGACGCCCGCGCTCAGCACGACGAGCCCGGCGGCGAGCGCGACGAGCCGCAGCGCGCTGAGCGGGTCGAAGATGATCAGCACGCCGCCGAGCGTCAGCCCGCCCGCGCGCACGGCACGCGCCCAGGTGTGCTCCGGCCGGCGCGACAGCATCGCGCCCAGCTGGCGCAGTCGCGGCGCCAGTCCGACCGGGCGCAGGACCGACTCGGCGACGCTCGCGAGCACGAGGCCCGCGATGACGACGCTGATCTGCAACGCGACGAAGTCGCCCAGGTAGGCGTCCCAGACCGCCCGCAAGGCTGCTTCGCCGCCCTCGCTCGGCGCCTGGCCGGTGACGAGCCCGCGGGCGATCTGCAGCGCGACGACGAGCGCGAGCCCGGCGCCGGCGAGCGTGAATCCAATCGTCCGCACCGTGCGCCTGCGGTCCGGTGAGGAGACGATCGCGAGGATCGCGAACGCGAGCGCCGCGGCAAGCAGGATCCAGCCGGCCGAGCGCACCGCCTCGGCTGTCTGCGCGGCACCGGTCAGCAGCTGGCCGCCGGTCGCGTCGGAGACCGACAGCAGCGCCACGTCGACGTCGTCGGGCAGGCTGCGGGCCGCGCCGGGGTTGAGCTGGCGCAGTGCCTGCACGACGAGCAGCGCGCCGTCGGCGACGGTCACGACGAGCGCGTCCTGC
The DNA here is from genome assembly GCA_030690545.1 of Solirubrobacteraceae bacterium. Lineage (GTDB taxonomy): Bacteria > Actinomycetota > Thermoleophilia > Solirubrobacterales > Solirubrobacteraceae > CADCVQ01. The sequence continues at coordinate 27,957 of JAUYGN010000149.1, read as the reverse complement.
TCGTCGTCGAAGACCGCCGAGTGCGTGCGCAGGACGCCGTTGCGCACGAGCGCGCGGAACGGCGTCGAGCCGACGACGCCCGTGGCGACCGCCTGGATCAGCGGCTCGACGACGATCGCGTCGGGATCGGCGCGCACGATCTCCCGCGTCAGCGCCTGCGCGACCTGCTGCCGGACGGCGCCGTCGTCGAGCGCGACTGCCGCATGATCGGCGAACCGCGCCGAGTCGAAGACGTTGCGGTCGGCGTACAGCAGCAGCTGCGATCCGACGATCGTGATCGCGAAGGCTGCGACGAGAACACGGGAGATGAGGGCAGAGCGCGAGCGCATGCGGTGCTTCGGCGGGCGAGCCAGCCTCGCAGCGCGTTGCCGCGCGGTCAATCGGAGCTGGTCGCCGATCGTCAGCGAGGCGCCGTTGCCGCCGTCTCGCAGCGCATGGCCGGGCGGTCGTCAGAGTTCGTGGGCGAGCTCCTCGCCGGCGGCCTCGAGCTCGGCGATCGAGCCGGCCTCGACGACCGCCTGCAGGTCGAGGATGCGCTGGTCGAAGCGGTCGATCGCGCGCTCCGCGGCGACCGCGTGGCAGGGCACGCCCGATTGCCGCGCACGCGTCGCGATCTCGCCGGCGACGCGGCCCATCAGCGTCGCGCGCTCGAGCCGGCGCTCGCCGACGATCACCGCGCGCGCGGCGCGCATGCGCGCGTCGAAGTCGAGCGCATCGAGGATGAACGGCACGCCCGCGACGAGCCTCGCGCCGCACTCGTCGCGCAGTCGCTCGGCGAGGGGGTCGGGGTTGCGGACGTCGCAGAGCACGACGAGCGCGGCGCCGGCGAGGCCGCCGTGGTCGTCGAGCGCGGCCAGCAGCATCGCGCCGTGGCCGTGGCCGTCGAGGCTGTCGCCGTGGCCGCGGGCCGCCGCGCCATCCGCCGCGCTGCGTCTCCCGGTGCTCGGCGTCGGCCCGGCTGGAAGTGCCGTTCCCGCCGCCGCGCCGCGTCTCCCGGCGCCCGGCGCCGGCCCGGCCGCCAGCAGCACGACCTGTGCCCCGCTGCGAGCCGCCACGGCGAGCCGTTCGCCGGTCTGCTCCTCACTGCTCCCGTCGTATTCGACGATCGCCGTACCGCCGTCCTCGATCAGCGCGAAGCCGTCGCCGGTCTCGCCGCCGAGCGCGAGCAGCAGCACCTCGAGCGTGCCGCGGCCGCCCCCGGCGACGGGGCACAGCTCGGGCGGCGGCGTGATCCCGGCGCGCTCCAGTCCGCGCCCGATCGCCGCGGCGACGACGGGCGCGCGCAGCTCGCCGCCGAAGGCGTCGGGCGCGACGAGGACGGGCGGGTGGTCGGCCATCGTCCTGTAGGACTACAGGACGGCGCTGCGCCGGGGGTGTGGCGTATCACCCTCGCCGGGCGAGGCTCATCCGCCACACCCCCGGCGTTGTGCCCGATCCGCAACCGATCGCCCGCTGCACGACCCGCGCGCTGGCATCCTGTCCGCATGGCCAGGGAGTACACGACGCTCGAGGCCGCCGGGCGCGAGATCCGGCTCTCCTCGCCGAGCAAGGTCTACTTCCCGCGCCATGAAGGGCGCGGTCCGTTCACGAAGCTCGACCTCGCCGAGTACTACCTGCGGGTCGCCGACGCGACCGTCAACCATCTGCGCGAGCGACCGACGACGCTGAAGCGCTGGCGCGACGGGATCACCGGCGACTTCTTCTTCCAGAAGCGGGTGCCCGAGAAGCGGCCCGAGTGGCTGCAGACGGCGACCGTCTCGTTTCCCTCCGGACGCAGCGCGACCGAGCTCGTTCCCAACGACGCCGCTCACCTGCTGTGGGCGGTCAACCTGTCGAACATCGACTGGAACCCGTGGCCGGTGCGGCGCGCCGACCTCGACCATCCCGACGAGCTGCGGATCGACCTCGACCCGACCCCGGGCGTGCCGTGGGACGACATCCGGCAGGTCGCGCGCGCCGTGCACGAGCTGCTGACCGAGATGCGGCTGACCGGCTTTCCGAAGACGTCGGGCTCGCGCGGCATCCATGTCAACGTCCGCATCGAGCCCGAGTGGACGTTCACCGAGGTGCGCCGCGCGGCGCTCGCGCTCGCGCGTGAGATCGAGCGCCGGATGCCCGGCGTGGCGACCAGCAAGTGGTGGAAGGAGGAGCGCGTCGGCGTCTTCCTGGACTACAACCAGAACGCGCGCGACCGCACCGTGGCGAGCGCCTACTCCGTGCGCCCGGTGCCCGACGCGCGCGTCTCCGCTCCGCTGCGCTGGGACGAGGTCGCCGACGTCGAGGCCGAGGACCTGCGGATCGACACGGTCCCGGAGCGGATCGAGCGCCACGGCGACCCGGCGGCCGACATGGACGACCACGCCGGCCGGCTCGACGGCCTGCTCGACCTCGCGCGGCGCGACGAGGAGGGCGGGCTCGGCGACGCGCCCTGGCCGCCGCACTTCGCCAAGCAGGCCGGCGAGCCCAAGCGCGTGCAGCCATCGAAGGCGAAGGCGAAGACCGAGCCCGAGTCGTGAGCGGCGCCGACCGCGTCAAGCGGCTGCTCGGCTGGCCGCTGCGCCGTGCGCTCGACCCGCGCGTGCGGATGACCGTCCACGAGATCGGCGCGCGCCTGGGCAGCGAGGACCAGGCACGCCCGACCGTCCACGACCGCCTCGACGATCTCGATCGCCTCGGCCGCGACATGCTCGCCGGCCTCGGCTGGCGCGAGGTCCCCGAGCCGGGTGGTGCGCTGGAGCAGCTCGACGCGCCGCGCGCGGCCTACCTCAACTGGGCGACCGGCCCGGACGGCTACGCCTCGCAGGCAGGCATGTGGTTCAACCCGCCGGTCCCCGTCTTCCACGAGGCGGGCGGCGTGCGGCCGCTGCTCGTCAACGAGCGGATCGTCGAGCAGCCGTTCGTCTTCGGCGCGCTCGCCGGCCTGCCGACCGGCGCGCGCATCCTCGACGTCGGGGGCAGCGAGAGCACCGTCGGCCTGTCGCTTGCCGCGCTCGGCCACCGCGTCACGATCGTCGATCCGCGCGCGCACCCCCTCGCGCACCCGAACCTCACCCACGCCGCCTGCCGGCTGGACGAGCTGCCCGGCGCCGACCGACCGTTCGACGCGGCCGTCGTGCTGTCCGCCGTCGAGCACTTCGGCCTCGAGCACTACGGCCTCGATGCCGTCGACGAGCGCCTGGACCTCGCGGCGCTGGCACGGCTGCGCGAGCTCGTCGCGCCCGGCGGACTGCTCGTGCTGACGGTCCCGTTCGGCGAGGCCGCCGTCGACGACTTCCAGCGCGTCTACGACGAGACCGGGCTGAGCGAGCTGCTGCGCGGCTGGGAGGTGCTGACGTCGCTGCGCTGCGGGCGCGTCGACCGGCTCACCTGGCAGCTCGGCGCGCCGTCGCGCGAGCACCATGGGGTCGCGCTCGTCAGCGCGCGGCGGCAGCGTCCGCAGGACCTCACCACCGACGCGCAGCAGCGCCGGTGATGAGGTCAGCTACGACGGCCCATCGAACCACCCCGAACCCGCCTGCGCACCACCAATCTTTGGAAGCGATGCCCCCGAGGCGAGCAGACATCGTCCTCCGTCCGCGGCGCGGGCGCACTAGGGAGCCCCCCCAGGCTTTGCGAATCGTCGACAGATATGGCAGGCCGGCGGCTGCTCGTCGCGCCGCGCGCCGGCCCGCTCACAGCTCCAGCTGCTCGATGCGGCAGTCCGCCGGGGGCTTGTCGTCACGCCAGCGCAGGACCTTCGTCCCGTGCCGGATGCGCCCGTCGGAGACGTGGTCATAGGTCACCTCGACAACGAGATCGGGCCGCAGCGCGACCCACTCGAGGTCGCGCTCGGAGGCCCAGCGCGACGGCTCGCCGCTGCCGCGCTCGCCCGTCTCGTACGGCGCGAGCTCGGCGACGAGCTCCTGCTTGCGCTTCGCCGTGAAGCCGCTCGAGTGGCCGATCTCGCGTAGCCGCCCGGCGTCGTCGTAGAGGCCGAGGATGATCGCGCCGACCGTGCCCTCCTTCTTGCCCGGCCGCCAGCCCATCACGACGGCGTCGATCGTCCGCAGGCGCTTGATCTTCACCATCCCCTTGCGCTCGCCGGGCAGGTAGGGCGCGGCGAGCTCCTTGGCGATCACGCCCTCTTCCTCGTGCAGCCAGCGCTGCGCGCCGGCGGTGGTCCGCTCGACGGGAGTCCGCTCGAGGCCCTCGATGCCCTCCAGCGCTGCGCGGCGCTCCTCGTAGCCGCGCGCCATCAGCACGTCGTCGTCGAGCGCGAGCAGGTCGAACGCGACGAAGCGCGCCGGCGTCTCCTGGGCCAGGCGCTCGATCCGCGAGGCCGCCGGGTGGATGCGCTGGCCGAGCGTGCCGAACGTCGCCGCGACGATCTCGCCGTCGACGACGTAGCGCCCCCGCGGGAACGTCAGCTCGGGGAAGTAGCGCGACAGCGGCTTGCCGTTGCGCGACTGGACGTACGTCTCGTCGCCGTCGACGAAGACGATCGCGCGAAAGCCGTCCCACTTGGGCTCATACGCCCAGCCGTCGCCGTCCGGCAGGCTCGCCCGCGGTCGCGCGAGCTGCGGCAGCAGCGGCGGCTCGATCGGAAGCGTCACGTGGGCGAATCTACCCGAGGCGCGGTCGGCGCCGTGAGCGCGGTCGGCGGGAGGGCTGGGCGACTTGAGCACCCACCACATGCATAACGCGACCCGCTTCCGAGCTGGGCGCGTCCTCTCGATCTGGTGGGGGAGACGAGCGAACGCCCGTCGAACGACGCTACTTGCGCGGCGCGGCGGTCCTGCCGCGCAGCCGGCGCAGCACGCGATCGGCAGCGCCCGGCGAGAGGCCGTGGAGGATTCCCATGCCCTTCACGGCGGGGCGGTAGTGCAGGTGGCGGGCGTCGTGCTCGATCGCCTTCAGGATGCGCTCGGCCAGCGCCTCTGCGGTTGCCGCGTTGGGCCCGCCGCGGTACCACTCGGGCATCCGCGAGCGCTCGTGGTCGTGCAGCGACGTCCGGATCTCGCCGGGATAGACGGTCGTCACGGAGACGCCGCTGCCGTGCAGCTCGTGGCGCAGCGCCTCGGCGAACATCCGCTGCGCGGCCTTCGTCGCGCTGTAGGCTGCGGCGCCGGGGAACGGGCGCAGCCCCGCGCCCGACGACATCACGACGATGTGACCCGATCCGCGCTCGAGCATCGCCGGCAGCGCGGCCTTGACCGTGTACACGGTGCCCAGCCAGTTGACCTGCGTCATCGCCTCGATCTTCTCCAGGCTCTGCTCGGCGACCGGCTCGTAGTGCGCGATGCCCGCGTTGGCGACGAGCAGGTCGACGCTGCCGGCGGCGTCGACGAACTCCTCGATCGCCGAGCCGATCGAGACCGGCAGGGCGACGTCGCAGGTCAGGACGTGGTGGGCGCCCGGCAGCTCCGCGGCGAGCGTCGCGAGCTCGCTCGTCGAGCGCGCCGCCAGCCCGACGGTCGCCCCGCGCGCGGCGAGTGCGTGCGCCAGCGCGCGTCCGATGCCGCGTGAAGCGCCGGTCACGAGCGCCCGCGTGTCAGAACGAATGTGCACGGGTTGCGACTCTATGTCGCGCAAGCTTCACGCGGACGGGCGCCCGGCCGGTAGGATCGTCGGGCCGATGGCAACCGAGCAAGCAACCGTCGCCGAAGAGGAGTACCTGCAGACGCTGTTCTGGCTGCAGGAGGCCAAGCTGCCGATGACGGGCGCCAACGTCGCTCGCGCGATGCAGCTCTCCGCGCCGACGGTCCACGAGATGATCGGGCGCCTGGAGCGCGACGGCTACATCACGCGCGCGAAGGACAAGCAGATCAGCTTCACGGCCAACGGCCTCGTCCATGCCGAGGGCGTCGTTCGCCGCCACCGGCTGATCGAGCGCTTCCTGACCGACGTGCTCGGCATTCCCTGGGACGAGGTCCACGAGGAGGCCGAGCGCCTCGAGCACGCGATGAGCCCGGTGCTCGAAGAGCGCATGCTGGCCGCGATCGGTGACGCGAAGACCTGTCCGCACGGGCACCCGATCGTCGCCGGCTCACGGATCGACGGCGTGCCGCTCGCCGACGTGGCGGAAGGTGCCGCGGTCACGATCCTGCGCTTCGAGAACGAGGCCGAGGACCTGCTGCACTACCTCAAGGACGCGGGCATCGAGCCCGGCCTGAAGGGCACGCTGACCGCGACCTCAGACGACGAGGTCACGGTCACCGGTGAGGACGGGGACACGCGCACGATCACGTTCTCGGTCGCCGAGACCGTCTCGGTGCTCGCCGACCCCTCGCCGCCGTCGCGGATCGCGCTGCCCGAGCAGCTCGTCCTGGCGCGCGAGCGCTACGGGCGCTAGCGCAGGCTGTACGCTGACAGCCCTACAGCACGGCGAGAACGAGGCCAACATGCGCACACGGATGGTCTGCCTGGAGGACGGGATCACCTCTTGCGGCTTTCGCAAGATGGCGGCCTACGTCGCCCAGCTGCAGCCGGGAACGGAGTCCTTCTACATCTCGACCGAGCGCTATCGCAGCGTCAGGACCGCCGTGCGCGGGATGGGCGACAAGGCGGAGGTCGGCGACGAGCAGATCGACGAGATGGCGCAGGGGCTGGCCGACTCGGACCTGATCGGCTTCTCGTCGATGACCGGCTACGCCGAGCTGACGCGCCGCGTCATCAAGCGGATCCGCGAGATCAACCCGTCGGTCTACATGATCTGGGGCGGCATCCACCCGATCATCCAGCCCGAGGACGCGATCCTCGCCGACGTCAACGCGATCTGCACCGGCGAGGGCGAGTTCGCCTTCGAGGAGTTCCTCGCCGCCTTCAAGGAAGACCGCGACTACACGAACACGAAGAACTTCTGGTTCAAGCCCAATGGATACGGCTCGAGCAACGGCAACGGCGACCAGCTGATCAAGAACCACTTCCTGCCGCTGATGTCGCCCACCGAGATGGAGGCGCTGCCGTTTCCGCAGTACGGCGCCGAGACGGAGCGGATCTATCTCCCCGACCAGGGCTTCGTGAAGATGGGCTTCGAGGACTACCTGCTCAACGACGGCCTCGGCTACACGACGCTGTGGTCGATCGGCTGCCCGTTTCACTGCAGCTACTGCGGCAACACGAAGTTCATCGCCAACGACAAGAAGTACAAGCGCATCCGCCACCCGAGCGCGCGCTACATGGTCGACCAGGTCAAGGATGCGCGCGCCCGCTTCCCGCACCTCAGCCAGGTCAGCTTCCACGACGACTCGTTCATGGCGATCCCGTACGGCCAGCTCGAGGAGTTCGCCGAGCTGTGGCACGACGAGCTCGACCAGCTGCCGTTCGCCGTCTACGGCGTGATCCCCAACTACGTGCGCCAGGACAAGTTCGAGCTGCTCTCGTGGGCCGGCATGAACCGCATCCGGATGGGGATCCAGTCGGGCTCGAAGAACATGCTCGACTTCTACAAGCGCCCGACGCCCCCGGAGAAGATCCTCAACGCCGGCAAGGTGATCGCGTCGTTCGCGCCGAAGTACCACATCCCGTCGGCCTACGACATCATCATGGACAACCCGATCGAGACGCGGGACGACGTCAAGTCGACGCTGCAGCTGCTGTACCTGATGGACCGGCCGTACACGCTGTTCATCTACTCGCTGAAGGTGATCCCGAACACGGGCCTGGCGGCGGCGATGGAGGAGCGCGGGGTCGATCTCGACGACATCGACGAGAGCTATCTCGCGATCCCGCCGCGGGCCGCGAACCTGATGCTCTACCTGATCGCGATGTGGCGCCCGCCGCCGTGGCTGTGGAACCGGCTGATGGGCCACGTCCGCGCGTCCAGCGAGCCGCAGAAGCTCTACCCGCGCCTCGGCCTGATCCTGCGCACGATGTACCTGTCGAAGCGGGTCCTGGCGCACCTGCGCGTGATGGACTTCTCGATCACGCCCGGCAAGGCGGGCTACTACGCCTGGAAGGTCGGCCTCGTCGGCCTCTGGCGCAAGCACCTCACGCGCCGTCCCGCGCGCCCGTCGCGCACGAAGCGCGCGCCTGAGGTGAAGGTCGGCGTGCAGGTCATCTCGCCCGACGGCATGCGCAACGAGTAGGACCGCTGCGCCGCTGGTCCTGCTGACGGCAGCGAGTGTCCTCACGGCGGGACGCGCGCCATGTCGCGACGTGGACGCTCGCGCGTGACAAATGCAACTGCGCAAGTCGAGCGCGGTGAAACGTTGCAAAGCCGACGCATGGTGAACGACGGCCCGCGGACTTCTGGTACTCCGCTCGCAACGATCGGCGGTGGGCCGGTCCGGCGGGAGGTGCGTGATGGAGACGAAGCGTGTGAGCGATACCGGTGGGAGCGGTCGGAGCGGACGATCGCGGGGGACGCTGGCGCGGCGGGTCGCGCGCCTCACGCTCGTGCTCGCGATCAGCGCCGGGCTGCTGCCCGCATGGGGCATCGCGACGGGCGCCGCGGCGGCGCCGGGAGCTGCGACGCCGCTCACAGCGCTCGGTGCGTCGTCGAGCACGTCGAAGGCGAAGCCGGCTGCCGCGCCCAAGCGGCGCACGATGTGCTCGACGGCCACCTTCCTCAACGACTCCCGATTCGGCCCGAAGCGGCTCCCGAACGCGGGCCCCGTCGCCGCGCTGCTGCGCGGCTGGAAGCGGCTTGCCGGGTTCTCCCCGCGCGGCTACCTGCGGCTGTTCTACGACACCGCCGCGAAGAGCTGGCGCTACCCGCCGCAGGGCGGCTATCAGCTGACGCCGCTGGGCACGCCCGTCCTCGGCCAGATGACGCTGATCGAGGGTCAGCTGATCGATCGCTTCGGCAGCGAGGGCGGGACCTACCTGTCGCCGCAGGGCACGCCCTACGGCGCGCGCGGCATCCCGCCGGAGAGCCTCAACCCGTTCCCCGGCGGCCAGCCCTGCAACTACTACCGCTATCGCGTGCTGAAGCCGTTCAGCGTCGACGCGGGACCGATCGCTCCCGCGCTCGGGCAGCCCGGCTTCGGCCTGCAGTACGTCCTCAACGGGTCGCTGTTTCCGGGTGTGACCGAGCGTGTGAACGTCAGCTACCTGCTCGCCAATGGCTACGTGCAGCGCGTGCCCTTCACGCCGCCCAGGCCGCCTGCCGCCGCCGCGTCCGCCAAGGCGAAGACGTAGACGTCAGCCGGGAGGGCGCCGGCCAGCGGCGACTTGGCGGATGAGTGGCGCGTTTCGGGCGATATCCGCCCAACCCGCGCCATCGTCGAGACGGAGTCCGTCGGCCTGGTCCGATCGCCGCGAACCGGCGCGGCCGTCTACGCGGCGGCGGCGCTGCCGGCGAGCGAGCGGTACGCGTCGGCGAGGCGCTTGACGCCCTCGTCGATGCGGTCGTTCGTGACGCCGGAGTACGCGATCCGCAGCGTGTTCTCGCCGCCCTCCAGCAGGAAGTCCGTGCCCTTGACGAACTGCACGCCGCGCTCGCTCGCGGCGTCGAACAGCGCGGCGACGTCGGTGCCCTCGGGCAGGTCGACCCACATGAAGTAGCCGCCCTCGGGGAGCGTGTAGCGCGCTTCGGGCAGGTGCTGCTCGAGTGCCGCGTCGAGCGTCGCGACGCGCTCGGCGAGCGCCGTCTTGACGGTCTGGATCGAGCCGTCGATCGCGCCCGAGACGCAGAACTCGTAGACGATCGACTGGGCGACCATGTTCGGCGAGATGTACGTGTTCGTCGCGAGCTTGGCGATCTTCGCGATCAGCGCGGCCGGCCCGACGAGGTAGCCGACGCGGATCCCGGGGCAGACGGTCTTCGAGAACGAGGATGCGTAGACGACGCTGTCGTGCTCGTCCATCGAGTGCATCGTCGGGATGTCCTCGCCGCTGAAGCGGATGTGCTTGTACGGGTCGTCCTCGAAGATCGCGAAGCCGTACTCGGCGGCGAGCTCGAGCAGCTCGTTGCGCTTGGCGAGCGAGAGCGTGTAGCCGGCCGGGTTCTGGAAGTTCGGGATGACGTGCGCGAGCGCGGGCCTGACGCCGCTGCGCAGCAGCGCCCGCAGCTCCGCCGTGTCGATCCCGTCGGTCTGCAGCGAGACCATTCGCACGTCGGCGCCGAGCGAGCGGAGGTTCAGCAGCGTGCGGTCGTACGTCGGCTTCTCGACGACGACCGGCTGGCCGGCCTCGACCTCGGTCGCGAAGAGGAACGCGTCGGCCTGCATCGAGCCGTTCGTGACGAGCACCTGCGCCTCGTCGACGCCGTGCTGCTCGGCGATCCAGCGGCGCAGCGGCACGTAGCCGATGCTCGTCCCGTAGGCGGTCGTGCCGCCGGGGTCGTTCGTGAAGGCGCGGGTGGCGGCGTCACGCAGGCCGCCGACGTCGACGATGTCCAGCGAGGGCGCGCCGCGCGCGAAGGAGATGGTGTCCGAGGCCATGTCCCGACGATACCGGGAACGTTGCGCGCGGTCAGGTGCTCGTCGGCGTCGTCGTCGGCTCCCAGGGGTTGATCAGGTCGATGCCGGTGGCGGCGAAGTCCTTGACGTTGCGGGTGGCGAACGCTGCGCCCCGGGCGTGGCAGATCGCGGCGATCTGGGCGTCGAACCCGTCGATCGGCAGTCCAAGCTCCTCACGACCGATCACGACCCGCGCGTACTGCGTCGCGGCGGCTGGATCGAACGGCAGTACGCGGTCATCGAAGGCGGCGAATACCTCATCGGCGGCATCCCGGAGCTGATCCCTGCGCCTGCCGGCCGGCAGGCGCGCGATGCCGTAGTCGATCTCGGCGAGCGTAATCGCCGTCGTGAACACCTCGGCGCCTCGCTGCGCGCGTGCCCACCTGCGAACGCTCGGGGCGGGCGACGGCTTCATCAGCTCCGATATGACGTTCGTATCGACGATGATCACGGCGACAGGTCGGCGCCGCGGACCGGCGTCGCGCGCGCGGGCAGGTCGAGGGTGGCTCCCCCGAGCTCTCCGAAGCGGTTCAGGATCGCCTGAAGAAGGCCGCCTGAGTCGTCAGGGTCACGGACTGCCGCGACAAGGATCGCCCGTACCTCGGATTCCATCGACCGGCCGTTGCGCGCCGCTCTCACGCGCAGCCGCTCCTTCACGTCGTCTTCCAGGTTCCGGACGCTTATCGCCGCCATGGCCCGTCCTTCGGTTTCATTGCTCTCAATGCTAGCGCCCGGTCTCGAGGGCTCGGCTCGCGACGGTCCTCAGAACGCGGTCGCCAGCGCGAGCGGGTAGACCGGTCCGCAGCCGCGCCGGCGCAGCTGGCCGCCGGTCATCGCCAGCGTCCAGCCGCTCAGGCGAGTGTCGTCGAGCAGCAGGCATCCGTCCGGCGGTGGATCGGCGATCACGCGGAAGGCGCCGCGCACGTTGGCCGCCTGCAGCGCCGCGTTGGACATCTCGCGCTGGGGCGGCCGCTCGCCGGTGCGCTCCAGCAGCGCGACGAACGGGATGCCGAGCGTGCCCGCAAGGCGCTGTGCGAGGTCCTCGATGACTTGTGGATGGCGCGCTGACGGCACCGCCGCGATCCAGCGCACGGGCGGGTTCCAGGCGCGCACGAGGCGGTCGACGGCGTCGAGCAGCTCGTCCGCGCAGCGTCCCTCGCGCAGCCCGGTCTGCACGACCGGCGCCCAGCCGCCGTCGCCGAGGCGCGCGAGCGCGCGACCCTCCTCGACGACGAGCTCGGCGGGGATCTTCTTCATCCGTCCCTCGGGATCGGGCGCCATCTTCTTCGTGTCGAGCTTGAGCGGCTGCGAGCGCAGGTGGTCGATCGCCTCGCGCACGAGGCCGGGATCGAGCGGCCCGTCGTAGCGTGGCTGCGTGCAGACCGAGCAGCGCCCGCAGTCCTGCGGGTCGGGGTCGTCGAGCTCCTCCTGCAGCGCGCGCATCAGGCAGCGCCCGTCGGCGCCGAAGCTCGCCATCGTCGCCTGTTCGCGACGGCGCAGCGCCGTGATGTGCTCGTAGCGTTGCGCGTCGTAGGCCCAGTCGCTGCCCTGCTCGCGCAGCCAGCGGCTGCCGTCGCGCGAGACCGCGCCCTCGACGTCGAGCACCTTCAGCATCGCGTCGATCCGGCCGCGGCCGAGGTTCACGATCGCGGTCAGCTCGGGGGTCGAGGCGCCCTCGCCGCCGACCTCGTCGAGGTGGGCCAGGACGCGGTCGACGAGCTCGCGGCGCGGGAACGCCTGCTCGATGAAGAAGTCCTGGATCCGGCGGTCCTCGGCGCCTCGCAGCAGCACGACCTCGGCGCGCTCGATCGCGCGCCCGGCGCGGCCGACCTGCTGGTAGTAGGCGATCACCGAGCCGGGCGCCTGGTAGTGCACGACGAAGCCGAGGTCGGGCTTGTCGTAGCCCATCCCGAGCGCGCTCGTCGCGACGACGCACTTCAGGTCGTTGGCCAGCAGCCGGTCCTCGACGGCGATCCGCCGCTCGGTCTCGATCTCGCCGGTGTAGGCCTCGGCGGCGACGCCGTGCGCGGTCAGCCAGGCGGCGACCTGCTCGGCGTCGCGCTTGGTCAGCGTGTAGACGATCCCCGAGCCCGGCATCTCGTTGAGGTAGGTCGCCAGCCAGGCGAGCCGGTCGGCCTGGCCGGGCAGCTGCACGACCTCGAATCGCAGGCTGGAGCGTCCGAGCGGGCCGCGGTAGGCGACGAGCGGCGCCTGGTGTCCGCCGATTCGCAACTGCTCCTCGACGTCGGCGACGACGCGGTCGTTGGCGGTCGCCGTCGTGCAGAGCACGCCGACGCCTTGCGGAAGCCGCGCCAGCATGTCGGCGATGCGGCGATAGTCGGGGCGGAAGTCGTGGCCCCAGTCGGAGATGCAGTGCGCCTCGTCGACGACGAGCAGGCCGACCCGCTCGGCGAACACCGGCAGCATCTCGGCGCGGAACTTCGGGTTGTTCAGGCGCTCGGGGCTGATCAGCAGCAGGTCGACGGCATCGGCGTCCAGCAGCGCCGAGATCTCGTCCCAGGCGTCGCGGTTCGTCGAGTTGACCGTGTGCGCGCGGATCCCGAGCCGCTGCGCGGCGGCGATCTGGTTGCGCATCAGCGCCAGCAGCGGCGAGACGATCAGCGTCGGCCCGGCACCGCGCTCGCGCAGCAGTGCGGTCGCGATGAAGTAGACCGCCGACTTGCCCCAGCCGGTGCGCTGCACGCACAGCACCCGCGCCCGGTCCTCGACGAGATCGGCGATCGCCTCGAGCTGATGCTCGCGAAAGGCGGCGTCCGGTCCCGCGAGCTCGTGCAGGAGCGCGCTGGCGCGGGTCGCGAGGTCGGTCGTGACGGGCATCTACTCACTCTAGGTTCCAGCAGCCCAAAGTTCGCCCCCCTCCGGCGTCCGGAGGACCGGCACGCTGCGGCGCGGTGCGACTTTCGGCAGATGAACCACCAAACTCGCACGCCGACGCGCATCCGATCGGTGGCTGGTGAAGGCGCACGGCGCCGAGCCTGGGCATTCCAGCGCCGTGCGTCACGTCCGCTGGCTCTGCGGCTCCGAGGCCGGCGACGCATCACCATGGTGCGATGCCCTACGTCTACCGCGACATCGAGCCCACGGATGCCGCCTTCCTGCTGGAGATGCTCCGGCTCACCGTCGCATGGCAGATCGTGCCGACGGCGGACGGCATGCCGCCGCCCGTTCTCGTCCCGCCCTACGCCTTCGACGACCTCGGCCGCCCCGGCGACGGCGGGGTGGTCGTGACGTACGACGACGACCCCGTCGGCGCGTGCTGGCACCGGCTGAACCTCACCGCCCGCGAGCATGAGGGCCGGCCGGTGCCCGAGCTCCTGCTTGCCGTCATGCCGGCGCACCGCGCGCACGGCATCGGCGGGCGGCTGCTCGACCGCTGCATCGAGCATGCGCGCACGGCGGGCTACCCGGCGATCGATCTCGTCGTCGAACTCGAGAACCCGGCGCGCGGCATGTACGAGCGCCGTGGCTTCGAGCCGCTCGGCGCGCCCGACGCGCGCGACATGCGCAAGGTCCTGTAGGTGCCGCGCCCGTCGTCAGGGGGAGATGATGAGCGCTAACTTGTCGTTCGTGCGGCATTTTAGCGGCTTATCTGCTACTTGTCGTACTCTGAGCTTGAATGGCCCGTACTAACCGCCGCTTGTCCGATGGCGAGATCGTCTTCACCACGCGCGACGACAGCGATGCGTGGCAACGAGCGATCGCACGCGGCGAAGCGCGGCGCATCGGCCGCGGCATCGTCACGACGAACCGCAGCGCGCCGCTGGACAAGGTCGTCCGCAGGAACTGGTCGCCGATCGCAGCGCACTACGCGCCGGGGGCGACGGTGGTCGATCGGTCGTTCTTCGATGGCGGTCCGGCGGACGACGGGACTCTCGTCCTGGACGTCGGACCGGGCGGGTCGCGGAGGACACGACCGATCGAGATCCCCGGACTGCGGATCGTGATCCGCGTCGGTCCGGGTCCGATCGCCGGCGATGTCCCGTTTACCGATGGCCTGCATTTCAGCGGCCAGACTCGCGCATATCTCGACAACCTACGCCCAGCTCGCGCTCGTGGCGGAGTGCGGCGCACGCTGTCGCGCCCGGAACTTGAGGAACGCCTTGCGCGGATCCTGACGACCAGCGGTGAGCCGGCCCTTGGGCATCTCCGCGATGACGCGCGTTCGCTGGCGCAGCAGTTGGATGCCGAGCAGGAGGCCGTCGAGCTCGATCGGATCATCGGAAGCCTGTTCGGCACGAAGGATGCGCTGCTGCAGTCTCGCGCGGCACGGGCGATGCGCGACGGCGTCGCGTTCGACGACCGGCGGATCGAGCTCTTCGCGTTGCTCCAGCAGGCCCTGCTCGCGCAGCCGCCGGTGCAGCGACTGGCGCGACCATCTGATGATCCGGAGCTGCTCGCGTTCTACGAGTCCTACTTCTCCAACTACATCGAAGGTACGAGGTTCACCGTCTCGGAGGCGAAGATGATCGTCTTCGATGGCGTCGTGCCACCGACGCGTCCTGACGATGCGCACGACATCCGCAGCACGTACGAGCTGATCTATCCACCCGAGGACCACACGCGGCGGCCGCGCACGAGCGATGAGCTGATCGAGCTCCTCCAGCAGCGTCACAGGATTCTGTTGGCGGGGCGTCCAGACAAGAACCCAGGCATGCTGAAGGAGGTGAACAACCAGGCCGGAGCGACGGTGTTCGTGGACTGGAAGCTTGTGCGCGGGACGTTTCGCGAAGGGTTTCGCTTCTATCTCGGGTTGCCCGAGGGACTGCCGCGGGCGATCTTCATCATGTTCCTCATCGCCGAGGTGCATCCGTTCGAGGACGGGAACGGCCGCATCGCCCGCGTCTTCATGAACGCCGAACTGACCGCGAGCGGCCAGCAGCGCATCATCATCCCGACCGGATATCGCCAGAACTACCTCAACGCGCTCTCGGGCATGACGCACAACGATCACGCCGGCGGGCTCATTCGCATGCTCGACTTCGCCCACCGCTACTCGATCGCGATCGACTGGTCGACGCACGACCGCGCCGAGCGGATGCTGCGCGCCACGGGAGCTTTCGACGAAGACCCAGCCGCCGCGCGAATTCGGCTCCCAGAGCCCTGGGACTGACCTACCAGGTTCCGGTCGCCCAACTGGTGCGCGTCTTGCGACGCTGAGCGTGGACGCGTGGGCGGCGAACGCCCCAACTCACACTCAGGTACCGAGGATCTCCATCGCGATCTGGGCGACCTGGGTAGGCGTGCGGCCGACGCGGACGCCGACGGCCTCGAGGGCGTCGATCTTCGCCTGGCCGCCGCCGCTGGAGCCGCTGACGATCGCGCCGGCGTGGCCCATCGTCTTGCCGGGCGGCGCGGTGAGGCCGGCGATGTAGCCGACGACGGGCTTGCTGACGTGCTCGGCGATGTAGGTCGCGGCCTCCTCCTCGGCCGAGCCGCCGATCTCGCCGCTCATGACGATCAGCTCGGTCTCGGGGTCGGCCTCGAAGAGGGCGATGATGTCGACGAAGCTCGAGCCGGGGACGGGGTCGCCGCCGATCCCGACGATCGACGAGTTGCCGAAGCCGCTGCGCGCCAGCTCGTTGCCGATCTGGTAGGTCAGCGTGCCCGAGCGCGAGACGACGCCGACGTTGCCGGGCTTGAAGAACTGCGCCGGGATGATCCCGACGTTGGCCTTGCCCGGCGACAGGACGCCGGGGCAGTTCGGGCCGACGAGGCGCACGTCGGGGTTGCGCTGCAGGACGTTGAAGACCTTCAGCTCGTCGTGGGCGGGGATGCCCTCGGTGATCGCGATGATCGTCGCGATGCCGGCGTCCTCGGCCTCGAGGATCGAGTCGGCTGCGAAGCGCGCCGGCACGAAGATCATCGCCGTGTTGGCGCCGGTCGCCGCGACGGCAGCGCGGATCGTGTTGAAGACCGGGATGCCCTCGACGTCCTGGCCGCCCTTGCCCGGTGTCACGCCCGCGACGACGTTCGTGCCGTAGCGGCGGTTGTTCAGCGTGTGGTAGCTGCCCTCGCGGCCGGTCAGGCCCGTGACCACGAGGCGGGTGTCGTCACCGACGAGGATGCTCATGCCGACGACCCCGCCGAGCCCGAGCCCGAGCCCGCCCGAGCGAGCTCGACGACGCGCGCCGCGGCACCGTCCATCGTCGCCTCGGCATGGACGTTGGGCAGGTCCGCGTCGGCCAGCAGCTGGCGCGCCTGCACGTCGTTCGTCCCGTCCAGGCGCACGACGAAGGGAACGGTCGGCTGCAACAGCGCGTAGGCGTCGACGATCCCCCGCGCGACCTCGTCGCAGCGCGTGATTCCGCCGAAGACGTTGAACAGGACCGCCCGCACGTTGGGGTTGCTGAGGATCACCTCGACCGACGCGGCGATCGCCTCGGCCTTCGCCCCGCCGCCGGCGTCGAGGAAGTTCGCCGGCGCTCCGCCCGCATGCGCGACGACGTCGAGCGTCGACATCACAAGCCCCGCGCCGTTGCCGAAGATGCCGATGTCGCCGTCGAGCTTGACGTACGTCAGCCCGCGCTCGGCAGCCATCCGCTCCTGCGGATCGGCGCCGCTCGCGTCGTCGAGCTCCGCGTGGTGTGGATGGCGGAAGGCGGCGTTGTCGTCGAGCGTCACCTTCGCGTCGAGCGCGATGACGCGGCGGTCGGGCGTGATCACGAGCGGGTTGATCTCGACGAGCGTCGCGTCCTCGCCCTCGAAGGCCGCGTAGAGCGTCGCGAGCATCGCGCCGACCGGGCGGACGACGTCGGCGTCGACGCCCGCCTCGAACGCCAGCCGGCGGCCGTGGAAGGGCTGAAAGCCGACGAGCGGATCGACGTGCAGCGTCGCGAGCGCGTCGGGCCGCTCGGCCGCGACCTGCTCGATGTCCATGCCGCCCTGCGTGGAGAGCATCACGAGCGGCGCCTTCGCCGAGCGGTCGAAGACGACGGCGGCGTAGTACTCGCTGGCGATGTCGGTCGCCTGCTCGATCCACAGCTCGTGCACGGCGTGGCCGCGGATGTCCATGCCGAGGATCGCCCCCGCGTGCTCGCGCACGGCGTCCGCATCGGCGGCGAGCTTGATCCCGCCGGCCTTGCCCCGACCGCCGATCTTCACCTGCGCCTTGACGACGACCGGGTAGCCGATCGCCTCCGCCGCGGCGAGCGCCTCGTCGACCGTGGCGGCCTGCGCGCCGGCCGACAGGGGAACCTCGTAGCGCTTGAGGACCTGCTTGCCCTTGTACTCGAGGAGGTCCATCGACGGTCGGACAATAGTTGACCGGCTGGCACGCCCACAGTCGGTGCGCCCGGCAAGCCGAGGTCGGCTCCGGCAAGCTCCTATCATGCCCGCACAATGGCGCTTCCAAAGCAGGTCACGCTGGTCACCTTCGATGTCTACGGCACCCTCATCGATTGGGAGCAGGGGATCTTCGACGCGTTCCAGAAAGAGGCCGCGCGCGACGGCTTCACGATCGACCGCGAGGAGCTGATCACGAACTTCCACGACATCGAGCGGGAGATCGAGGGCGGCTCCTACGAGCTCTACGCCGAGGTCCTGCGCCGCACGGCGATCGAGATCTCCAAGCGCCTGGATTGGCCGCTGGAGCCCTCGCGCTCGGGCTTTCTGCCCGACAGCGTGCAGCGCTGGCCAGCCTTCAAGGAGTCCAACACGCAGCTCAACAAGGTTGCCAAGCAGTACCAGTGCGGGCTGATCTCGAACATCGACGACAAGCTGCTCGGTCAGACGCGGCGCCACATCCCGCACGACTTCGACCTCGTCGTGACCGCCCAGCAGGTGCGCTCCTACAAGCCCGACATGGCGCACTTCACCGAGTGCGCGCGGCGGATGGGCACGAAGAAGGGCTGGGTCCACGTCTCGTCGAGCTACTACCACGACGTCGCGCCATGCGTCGCGAACAAAATTCCCGTGATCTGGGTCAACCGCGGCAAGGAGACGCTCGAGCCGGGCCAGAAGAAGCCGACCGCCGAGGCGAAGAGCCTGCTCGAAGCGGTCCGGCTGCTCGGTCTCTAGGCGGTGTCCTAGTGCGGGTCGTCGGCCTGCACTCCGACGTGCTCGTCGCGACGAGCCGCGTCTGGCAGACGACGTGCACGATCGTGCGCAACGGCGACGAGTGCTTCGTGATCGACTCCCCGATCTTCCCCGACGAGCTCGAGGTGCTGCCGGCGATCCTCGAGCATGCGGGCTTCACCCTCAGCGGCCTGCTGGCGACGCACGGCGACTGGGACCACCTGCTCGGCCGGCTCGCCTTCCCCGGCGCCGCGCTCGGCGTCTGCGAGACGACCGCCGCCCGCCTGACGGCCGATCCGGGCGTTGCGGCGCGCGAGCTGCGCGCCTTCGACGACGAGCACTACGTCGACCGCGCGACGCCGCTGTCGCTCGGCCAGGTCCAGGCGCTGCCGGTGCCCGGCCACTGCGAGATCGGCGACGGCGAGCTCGAGCTGCATCCAACCGACGGCCACACCGCCGACGGGATGGCCGTCTGGGTCGGCTGGGCGCGGGTGCTCGTCGCCGGCGACTACGTCTCCCCGGTCGAGGTGCCGGCGATCGCCGAGGGCGGCTCGCGCGACGCGTACCTCGCGACGCTGCGCCGGCTGGAGCCGCTCGTCGACGCCGCCGCCCACGTCGTGCCGGGCCACGGCGTCGTGCTCGACGGGGCGCGCGCGGCGGCGATCCTGCGCGAGGACGTCAACTACCTCGCCAAGCTGCCCGACGCCGAGCTGCCGATGGCCCGGCGCGGCGCGGCGCAGCGCGCGATCCATGAACAGAACGTCGAGCGGGTACGAGCATCGGCATGATCGCCCATGTCGGGATCGAGGTACGCGAGGCCGACGTCGAGGCCTGCCTGCGCTTCTGGGCGCTGCTGGGCTTCGAGCAGGTCGCCGTGCCCGACGCGCTCGCGGCACGCGCCAGCTGGGTGCAGGCCGGCGCCACGCAGATCCACCTGCTCCTCGTCGACGAGCCGCAGGTCCCGCGCGAGGGGCACGTCGCCGTCGTCGTCGGCGACCACGAGGCGACGCTCGACGCACTGCGCGCGGCGGATTTCGACCCGCAGCCGCGCACGGAGTACTGGGGCTCGCCGCGGGCGTTCGTGCGCTGCCCGGCGGGCCACCGCGTCGAGCTGATGGCGTTCGCGCCGGTCCCCGGTGGCTCGTGATGTGGCTGAACGCCAGGCACCCGAGGGCGGAGTCGCTGCGCTGAGCTCGGCGCGCGGCCACTCGCGCATCGAGTCGGGGGCCAGGCGATCGGTCCCCGCTCTTACGCCCGTCTTACGCAGGACGGCGCTCAACTTACGCAGTGTTGACATCCTCGTCCTACCTTGGAAGACATGAACGACGACCAGACGCCCGGCCGCAGCGCCGGGTCGGGGCGCCTGTGGACCGACCCGCGCGAGGAGGACGAGCACACCCAGTGGCTCGCGCCGCGCACCGCGGTGCAGCCGCCGACGGACGGCGAGCCGCCCGAGCCGCCCGCCCCCGGCGGCGGTTCCGGGCGTCCGATCCTGCCGTCGATCGTGATCGGCCTGCTGCTCGCGTTCGTGCTGATCGGCGGCGGCATCCTCGCCGGCAACCTGCTCAACCGCGACGACGACCGGGGCGGGTCGGTCGCGGCGCTGCCCGCGGCGCCCGGCGCCGTCGAGCCCGACGCGCGCTCGCGCACGCTGCGCGAGATCTACGAGAGCGCGAGCCCGAGCGTCGTCTACGTGCGCTCCCGGGAGGGCGTCGGGACCGCGAGCGGTACGGGCTTTTTGATCGACTCCGACGGGACGATCGTCACGAACGCGCATGTCGTCGCGGGATCGAACCGGGTGCAGGTGCGCTTCGAGGACAAGGGCGACGGCGTCGATGCCGAGGTGATGGGCACCGACGCCTCGTCGGACCTCGCCGTGCTGCGCGTCGACGCCGGCAACGCCCGCAACATCACGCCGCTGGCGCTGGCCGACTCCGACCGTGTCCAGGTCGGTGACCTCGCGGTCGCGATCGGCTTCCCGCTCGGGCTGGACCGGACGCTGACGGCGGGCATCGTATCCGCCGTCGACGGAAGCGCGATCAGGGCGCCCAACGGCTTCTCGATCGAGAAGGTGATCCAGACCGACGCGCCGATCAACCCCGGCAACTCGGGCGGCCCGCTGCTCGACGCGGCCGGCCGGGTGATCGGCGTCAACTCGCAGATCGCGACCGCCGGCGCGGGCGGCGGCAACGTCGGCATCGGCTTCGCGGTGCCCTCCAACACCGTGCGTCAGGTCGTGCCGCGACTGCGCAGCGGCGGCAGGATCACGCGTCCGTACCTCGGCATCACGAGCGCGCCGAGCACCGTCGGCCGGGGCGCGCAGGTCGCCGACGTCGTCGCCGGCGGCCCGGCCGATTCCAGTGGGGTGCGGGTCGGCGACGTCGTGCGCAGCGTCGCCGGCCGGGAGGTCACGCGGCCCGAGGACATCAGCGCCGCGATCGAAGGGCGCAATCCCGGCGACAGGATCGAGATCGAGGTTCGCCGCGCCGGCTCGGAGCAGACGCTGCGCGTGACGCTCGGCACCCGCCCGGAGAGCATCACAGGCCCGCTGTCGCCCGGACCCTAGCCTCGTTCGAGACGAACACCGCCCATGAGCTTCGGACAGCCACTCTTCCTGCTCGCGCTCGTGCTCGTGCCGCTCGCGGTGACGACGTACGTGCGCCACGAGCGCACGCGCCGCGCCGCGGCCGCCGCGTTCGCCGCCCCGGCGCTGATGGCGGCCGTCGCGCCGCGCATGCCCGGCTGGCGGCGCCACGTCCCGCTCGTCGCCTACGCGATCGCGCTGACCGTGCTCGTCGTCGCGCTCGCCAAGCCGCAGACGACGGTCGCCGTCGCGGTCGAGCGCGCCTCGATCATGCTGACGACCGACTACTCGGGCTCGATGCAGGCGACCGACGTCCCGCCGACCCGCCTCGTGGCGGCGCGCGCCGCCGCCGACCGGTTCCTCGAGCAGGTGCCCGACGCGGTCCGCGTCGGCCTCGTCGTCTTCAACACGAACGCCCGGCTCGTCGAGAGCCCGACGACCGACCGCGCGGCGATCCGCGGCGCGCTCGCCGACCTGGAGCCCAGCGGCGGCACCGCGACCGGCGAGGCGCTCGCCGTCTCGCTGGGCGCGCTCGCGCGCCAGACCGACGAGAGCGGCGTGCGCGCTCCGTCGGCGATCGTCCTGCTGTCGGACGGCAAGTCCGTTCGCGGCCGCCCGCCCCAGCAGCTCGCGCGCCGCGCGAGCGACCTGAAGATCCCGATCTACACGGTCACGCTCGGTACCGCCACGGGCACGATCGAGGTGACGAACGCCGACGGCAGCACCGAGACGCGTGCGGTGCCGCCCGACCCGCGCGAGAGCCGCGAGGTCGCCGAGATCTCCGGCGGGCGCGCCTACACCGCCGAGTCGGCGCAGGACCTCAGCGACGTCTACGAGGAGCTCGGCTCGCGGATCGGCTACCGCGACGAGCCGCGCGAGATCACCGCCGCCTTCGCCGGCGGCGCGCTCGCGCTGCTGGCGGGCGGCGCGCTGCTCTCGCTGTTGTGGTTTCGCAGGCTGGTCTGACCTTCAAGAACCGATCCGAGGACGAACGCCATGAGCTTCAGCAACTACCAGACCCCCCCGTCGCCGTCTCCCGACGACGATCCCGCGCGCCAGCCGCGCAAGGTCCTCGAGGAGGTCCTCTACGAGGTCAAGCGCGTGATCGTCGGCCAGGACGCGATGCTCGAGCGCCTGCTCGTCGCGCTGCTGACCGGTGGCCACGTGCTGCTCGAGGGCGTTCCCGGCCTCGCCAAGACGCTGACCGTGCGCACGCTCGCCGACGTCATGGGGGGAAGCTTCCGGCGCATCCAGTTCACCCCCGACCTCGTTCCCGCCGACCTCGTCGGCACGCGCATCTACCGTCCCGACACGGGCCGCTTCGACACCGAGCTGGGGCCTGTGTTCGGCAACTTCCTGCTCGCCGACGAGATCAACCGCGCGCCGGCGAAGGTCCAGTCGGCGCTGCTTGAGGTCATGCAGGAGCATCAGGTCACGATCGGCACGGAGAGCTTCCCCGTGCCGCACCCGTTCCTCGTGCTCGCGACGCAGAACCCGATCGAGTCCGAGGGCACGTACCCGCTGCCGGAGGCGCAGATCGACCGCTTCCTGTTCAAGGTGATCGTCGACTATCCGACGCTCGGCGAGGAGGCCTCGGTCGTCGGGCGCTCGCTGCGCGCGCCGGAGGTCCCGCAGGTGCGCCTCTCGATGCCCGAGCTCGAGCGCTTCCAGCGCGCCGTGCGCGAGATCTTCGTCGATCGCGAGGTGGTCGCCTACGCCGTCCAGCTCGTCGACGGCACGCGCCATCCGGAGCGCTACGGCCTCAGCGATCTCGGCGAGCTGATCCAGTACGGCGCCAGCCCGCGCGGGGCGATCGGCATGGTGCAGGCCGGTCAGGCGCTCGCGCTGCTGCGCGGTCGCCGCCACGTGCTCGTCGAGGACGTGCGCGACCTCGCGCTCGACGTCCTGCGCCACCGCCTCGTGCTGTCCTACGACGCGCTGTCGGACGGCGTCAGCGCCGACGACATCCTGCAGCGGCTGCTCGCGGCGCTGAGCAGCGGCCCGGCCCAGTCGGGCGCGCCGGCCCCGCCGATCGAATACGACGCGGCCTAATGCTCACGTCCATCTCGGCCAGCGACGGCGCGCGGTCCCGGTAGGCGATGCCCGCCTCGGCCGCCACCCTGCGGGTTCCGCCCGCGCGTCAGGGACCGGGTCGCATCCCGGCGGCGCTCGTCGACGCGCTCGCGCTGTCGCTCGCGCGGCGCGGTGCCGGCGTGCTGCCGGGCGACCGGCTGGCGCCGGGCGTCGGCCAGGGCACGGAGCTCGCCCAGCTGCGGCCCTACCAGCTCGGCGACGACGTGCGCCAGCTCGATCCCGCCGCCAGCGCGCGCACCGGCGTCGCCCACGTGCGCCTGCAGGTTCCCGAGCGCATCCTCACGACGTGGCTCGTGCTCGACCTGTCGGCCTCGATGGCGTTCGGGACCGCCGAGCGGCTGAAGTCCGACGTCGCCGAGGGCGTCGCGCAGGTCGTCGGGCGCGCGGCGACGCGCCACGGCGGCCGGCTCGCGGTGCTGACGGCGGGCGGCCCGGACAAGATGCTGCCGCCACGCGGCGGGCCGCACGCGAAGATCGGCCTGCGGCGGCTGCTCGCCGAGGGCGTCGCGGTCGACGGCGCCGCCGACCGCGGCCTGCGGCCGGTGCTGCATCGGGCCGGGCGCCTCGCGCGCCAGCCGGGGCTCGTCGTGATCGTGTCGGACTTCCGCGGCGAGCTGGACTGGCGCAAGCCGATGCGCGCGCTCGGCGCCCGTCACCGCCTGCTCGCCGTCGAGATCCGCGATCCGCGCGAGGAGCGCCTGGAGCCCGTCGGGCGGCTGACGCTCGTCGATCCCGAGAGCGGGCGGCTGATCGAGGTCGACACCTCGCGCCGCGGACTGCGCGAGCGCTTCGCCGCCGCGGCGGCTGCCGAGCGCGGCGCCGTCGCCGCCGAGCTGCGCAAGGCCGCCGCGCAGCACGTCGTGCTGTCGACCGGCGGAGACTGGCTGCGCGAGCTCGGACGGGCGCTGCGATGAGCTTCGGCACGCCGCTCGCACTGCTGTGCCTGGCCGTCGTGCCGCTGGCGCTGCTCGCGCACGCCGCCGCCCAGCGGCGCCGGCGGCGCTACCCGGTGCGCTTCACCGCATTCTCCACGCTGGCAGCGGTCGCGGACGGCGAGCCGCAGTGGCGCCGCCACCTGCCGGTCGCGCTGTTCGCGCTCGCGCTCGCCGCGCTCGCACTGTCGCTCGCACGGCCCGAGCGGACGATCCAGGTCGCCGTCGAGGAGGCGTCGGTCGTGCTCGTGACGGACGTCTCGCGCTCGATGTCGGCGACCGACGTCAGTCCGACGCGCCTGGAGGCCGCGCGCCAGGCCGCCGAGAGCTTCCTGGGGAAGGTTCCCGACGAGCTGCGGGTCGGCCTGGTGGCGTTCTCCGACGTCGCGCAGACGCTGCAGACGCCGACGACGGAGCACGACGCCGTGCGCGAGGCACTCGCCACGCTGCAGCCGATCTCCGGCACGGCGACCGGCGCCGGCCTGCGCACCGCGCTCGACGACCTGAAGATCCGCACGGCCGCCGAGGAGCGCCCGCCCGCGGCGATGGTGCTGCTGTCCGACGGGTCGGCGACCGACGGCGCCGCCGCCGACCTCGTCGCCGCCGAGGCCCGGCGCCTGCGCGTGCCGATCTACACCGTCGCGCTCGGCACGCCCGACGGCACGATCACGCTCGGCGGTCGCACGCTCAACGTGCCGCCCGACCCCGAGGCGCTGCAGCGGATCGCGACCGAGTCCGGCGGGCAGGCGTTCCGCGCCGAGGACGCCGACGAGCTCGACGCCGTCTACGACCGGCTCGGCTCGCAGATCGGCACGAAGCCCGAGCAGCGCGAGGTCACCGTGCTGTTCGCGGGCGGCGCGCTGCTGCTGCTCGGCGCCGCGCTCGTCAGCTCGCTGCGGCTCGGCGGGCGCCTGCCGTAGCGCGCGGGCTCGCGCGGGCTCGCGCGGGACGGGCGGTCGCGCTACGCGAGCGGGCGGCCGAGGAACAGGTCGCGCCCGTCGCCGCCCTTCGAGCGCGGCGAGAAGCCGTGGCGCTCGTAGAGCGCGAGCGCGGCCGCGTTGTCCTCGTTGCAGTCCAGCTCGACGCGGCGGGCGCCGCGCTGCGCCGCCCGCTCGATCGCCGACGTCAGGAGCGCGCCGGCGACGCCCGCGCGGCGCGCGTCCTCGCGCACGAAGAGGTCCTCGACCCAGGCGTCGGGCGCGGCCTTCCAGAGGCTGAGGCGAAAGCGCAGCTGCAACACGCCGGCGGGCGGCGCGTCGTCGCCGGGGCTCGCGAGCAGGAACTCCGTGTCGCGGTCCTCCAGCAGCCGCTCGACGGAGGCCAGGAAGGCGTTGGCCGACGGCCAGTCGCCGCCGAGGTGGTCGCGGAAGGCGACGAGCAGCGCCGCGATCGACTCGGCCTCCTCGGGTCCGGCGAGCCATGCGCGTGCGGTCCCGTGTCGGGTCATCGCGCCCCACGGTAGCGGCGGGGTCGCGGATCGTCCTCGCCTGCCGCGCCGCGACGAGATCGCCGCGCGTCAACCGCGACGTAGCGGGGGTGTGGCGGATCATCCTCGCCCGCCGAGGCTCATCCGCCACACCCCGGCTTGCGGCAGGCACCGTTGACCGGCGGCTTGGCGCGATCGCTACTGCGGCGCGGCGACCATCAGGTAGCCCATCCCGCGCACGGTCTCGATCCGCTGGCGGCCGAGCTTCTTGCGCAGGTACCCGACGTAGACGTCGACGACGTTGGAGCCGGGGTCGTAGTCATAGCCCCAGACGTGCGACAGCAGCTGCTCGCGGCTGAGCACCTGGTCGCTGTGGCGCATGAAGACCTCGAGCATCGTGAACTCGCGCGCCGACAGCTCGATGCTGCTGGTGCCGACGCTCGCGCGGCGCGTGCGCAGGTCGAGCGTCAGGTCGCCCGAGCGCAGCACCGTCGGCTCGGCGATGCCCTCGCTGCGCAGCCGCACGCGCACGCGCGCCAGCAGCTCCTCGAAGCGAAACGGCTTCGTGACGTAGTCGTCGGCGCCGAACTCCAGTCCGCTGACCTTGTCGCGCACGTCGTCGCGCGCGCTGAGGATGATCACCGGCATGCGCTGTCCCCCGGCGCGTAGCTCGCGCAGCACGCTGAGGCCGTCCTTCACCGGCAGCCCGAGGTCGAGCACGAGCAGGTCGAAGTCCTCGTCGTCGGCGAGCATCGCGGCCTTTGCGCCGTCGCCGACCGTCGTCGTCACGAAGCCGTTGGAGCGCAGCCCCTTCTCGAGGAAGGCGGCCAGCCGCGGCTCGTCCTCGGCGATCAAGATCCGGTTCATGGCGTCGATACCTCCTGCAATGCCTGCGGCGCGGGTTCGGATGGGATCGTGACGCTGAACGTCGCGCCGCTGCCCGGTGGCGTCTGCTCGAGCTCGACGCGGCCGCCGTGCGCCTCGGCGATCGCGCGCACGATCGCCAGGCCGAGCCCGGCGCCCTGCGAGCGCCGCGCGCCGGAGCCGCGCGCGAAGCGGTCGAAGATCCGCTCCCGCTCGCCCGCCGGCACGCCGGGACCGGCATCGCTGACCCACAGGCGCGCGTGCCCGTCCTGCAGCGCGCTGCCGAGCTCGATCACGTCGCCGTCGGCGGTGTGCTGGACGGCGTTCTGCGCGAGCTGCATGACCGCCTGCGTGAGCCGCTGGCGATCGGCCTGCAGGCGGCCGACGCCGATCCGCGCCAGCCGCCAGTCGCGCGGGGCGAGCGCGGAGGCCTTGGCCATCAGCTCCTCGGTCAGCGCGTCGAGGTCGACGTCGCCGATGCGGACGAAGTCCGCCTGCTCGGCCTGGGCGAGCAGCAGCAGGTCGTCGACGAAGCGCGACATCCGGTCGAGCTCGTCGCAGAGCAGCTCGACGGTCTCGCGGCGCTCGTCGGGGTCGTCGCCGAGCAGCTCGAGGTGGCCGCGGATGATCGTGATCGGCGTGCGCAGCTCGTGCCCGGCGTCGGAGACGAACTCCTTCTGCATCGAGAAGGCGGCCTGCAGGCGATCGAGCATCGCGTTGAACGTCCGCCCCATCTCGGCGAGCTCGTCCTTGCCCTCGACCTCGATCCGGCGCGTCAGGTCGGTCTCGCTGATCGAGCGCGCGGTGTCCGTCAGCTGGCGCAGCGGCGCGAGCACGCGCCCGGCGACGACGAAGGCCAGCAGCGAGGCGAGCAGCAGCACGGCGAGCGAGACGCCGGCCGCGACCTGGGACGCCTCGTCGACCTCGCGGGCCTCGTTGCGCAGGTCATGGGTCACGACGAACGTGCCGCGCCGGCGGTCTCCGACGACCACCGGAACCGCCAGGTAGCGCACGTCGGCGCCGTCGGGCAGCGTGATGTCCCCGCGCGTCGCGGCGGTCACCGCACCGAGCTCGCGGATGGCCGTGAAGAGCTCCGCGCGGGCGTCGGTGAAGGAGCGCTGATCGGGGGCGCCGTCGACGAACGTGAACACCGCCTCGCCCGCCGACGGCACGTTGCGCTGGAAGTAGACGTCGAAGATCGCCTTGACGTCGTTGCCGAACGGCTCGCCGGTCAGCGGATTGTTGCCCTCCCGTGCGAGCCGGCGAAACTCCTCGACCTCCTGCTCGAGGTATCGCTCGACCCGCTCGTTCGCGCGTGCCTCGAGGATCTCGCGCAGGGCGACCGTCGAGACGGCCGTCGAAGCGGCGAGCAGCACGAGGAAGGCGGCGAGGATGCGCGTGCGCGCGCCGCGCAGCAAGCGGCGCGGCCAGCGTCCGCGCCGGGACGGGGGGTCAGCCGTCAATCGTCGTCCTAGTCATCGCTGTCGCTGTCGTCGTCGCTGTCGTCGTCGCTGTCGCTGTCGTCATCGGGAGGGGGCGGCGGCGCAGCCGGCGGCGGCGGTGGTGGCGGTGGCGGCGGCTGTGCGGCCGGCGGTGGTCGCGACGGCCGTGCGGGAGGAGGCGGCGGCGACGGCCGTGCCG
>JAUYGN010000124.1 GCA_030690545.1 Solirubrobacteraceae bacterium | reverse complement strand
AGCGCCGCCAGCCGCCTGTCGCCCGCGCCGAGCCGGACCGAGCGACCGCCCTGCCGGGACTCGAGCGCGAGCACCCCCGCGATGTCGGCCGGCGAGACGTCGAGCGGGTCGCCCGCGCCGGTCAGCCGCAGCGACTCGCGCAGGTAGGTTCGCGCGGCCCGGCCGACCGCCTCGACGTCCTCGCGGCTGGCGACCTGCACGTCGCGCAGCGGCACCGTGAGCGTCGGGCGCTGCCGGCGCATCAGCGCCTCGCCCAGCCGCGCCGCGAGCTCGCGCCGATCGACCTCGCGCCCGGGCCGCGGCGGCTTCGTGCTGACCGCGCGCGTGCCGGGGTCGATCACGAGCTCGCCGGCGAACGACGAGCTGCCGAGCCGGCCGGCGGCCGACGCGACCGTCCGCTCGAGCTGCGAGCGATCGATCGTCTCCGCAAGCGGCACGTCGCGCGCCGTGAGCAACCCCGCGACGGTCGACCCCAGCCCACCGAACAGCCCGCTGCGGCCGGAGTCCAGCGCGCGCGCCGCGGTCTGCGCCAGGTCGACGGAGTAGCCGGCCTGCTCGGGTGCGATCGTCAGCCGGCGATCGCCCGCGCGGAGGATCACCGGCTCGGATGACAGCTCCCCGACCAGCGACGACAGGCGGCGCCGCGCTTCGTCCTCGGACAGTCCGCCGAGCCCGACCCCCATGACGCGCACGCCCGGCAGGATCCGGTCGCTGTGCGTGACGCGCACGGCGACGGCGAGCACGACGACTCCGGCAAGGAGGATCGCGGCGGCGGTGGCGAGCTGCCAGGGTCGCGTCGCCAGTCGTGATCTACGCCGATGCACGGCGTCGTGCTTCGCGCTGGGGCGCCGAGTGCCTGCGCGCCGCCGGCTCGACGCACGCCCTCCGGCGCGCGTCAGGCGCGCACGTCAACCGCCCGCGTCGCACTGATCGGCGGCCTGCGGCGCGAAGCGCCCGAAGACGCGCGCGAGCGTCGCGATCTCGTCGCCGTCGAGCTGGTCGAAGAAGACGGCCTGGACGGAGGCGAAGTGCGTCGTCTGCGCGTCGACGACGAGCCGCAGCCCGCCGTCGGTGAGCTGGGCGTGGACGGCGCGAGCATCGGCCGGGCAGTTCCTGCGCTCGACGAGCCCGCGCTCCTCGAGCGTCGCGATGATGCGCGACACGCGGCTCAGGCTCAGGCTCGCGGCACCCGCGAGCGCGGTCAGGTGCATGTGGCGATCGTCGGCGGCGGCAAGGCGCGCGAGCAGCTCGAGGCCGCTCAGGCTGAGGCCGTGCTGCGCCGTCAGCTCCGCGTCGAGCGCGCGCGTGAGCTGCTTGTGGGTCTCGAGCAGTCCGATCCAGGCGTCCGCGTGGGCCTCGCTCCAGCGGACGACCCCGTTGGCGTCGGTCTCGTAGGAGCAGGCATGCCTCGTGGAGGTCGTATCGTCGGTCATCGGGCTGTGACCAGGATAGCGTCGATGGTTGCGCTAGCAACTACTAGTGCTATGGTTGCGCTAGCAAGCAATCTACCAGCCCCCAGGGAGGCACCGCCATGAGCACCGCAACGATCGCCCCGACCGGAACCTGGAACGTGGACGCCACGCATTCAAAGGTCGCGTTCGCCGTCAAGCACCTCGGTATCGCCACCGTCCGCGGCGAGTTCAACGAGTTCGAGGGCACGCTGGAGGTCGGCGACGACCTCGCCTCGAGCCGCGCCTTCGGCACCGTCAAGACCGCGTCGATCGACACGAACGAGTCCGGCCGCGACGACCACCTGCGCTCGCCGGACTTCTTCAACGCCGAGGCGAACCCGGAGATCACGTTCCGCTCGACCTCGATCGAGGCGCTCGACGACGCGGAGCTGCGGATCACCGGCGAGCTGACGATCAACGGCGTCGCGAAGGAGGAGGTCTTCCATGCCGAGCTGCAGGGCACCGAGACCGACCCCTGGGGCAACGATCGCGTCGGCCTCGAGGTCAGCGGGCAGATCTCGCGCGGCGACTACGGCATGGAGTTCAACCAGATCCTCGGCAGCGGCAACTCGCTCGTCGGCGACAAGGTGAAGATCGTTCTCGACATCTCGGCCGTCAAGGCCCCGTAACGTCGCCGAAGGCGAGCGCCTGCGGCCGCCGGCAGGCGAAACCGCATCATCCGAAGGCGGCCCGCTCGCGGCCGTCGGCAGGCGAACGAACCGCTCACTTCCCTCCCAGGAGCCCGGCAGGCCGGCGGCAGCCTCCCGCCGCCGGCCGACGGGCGCGGCGGGCCGACGGGCGCGGCAGACTCTCGGGCGTGCCCGAGCCGCTCGTCATCCAGTGCGCGATCACCGGCTCCGTCGACCCCGACCCGGAGCGCCGGCCGAACCTGCCCACCACCCCGGAGGCGATCGTCGCCGAGGCGCTCGCCGCCTGGCGCGCCGGGGCTACCGTCCTGCACCTCCACGCGCGCGAGCCCGACGGGACCCCGACGCAGGATCGCGAGGCCTACCGAGGGCTCGTCGACGCGCTGCGCGACGCGGGCTGCGCGGCGATCGTGAACGTCTCCTGCGGCACCGCCGGCGGGCGCGCCGTCCGCGACGAGCGCCTCGGACCGCTCGAGCTCGCGCCCGAGATGGCGAGCTTCGACTGCGGCTCGATCAACTTCCGCGAGCAGCTCTTCGAGGGCGACCTGCCCTTCTTGCGAAGAATGGCGGAGACGTTCCGCGGGCACGTGCGCACCGGCCTGGAGGACAACCTCTGGTACCGGCGCGGTCGGCGGGCGACGAACGCGATGCTCGTCGAGCGGATCGTGCGCATCGCGACCGAGCTCGACCGCCCGCTCGCGACGCCTGACGAGGCGCGCACGATCCTGGGCCTCGAGCCCCGGTGACGTGCGCGCGCTCGCGTCAGTCCTTGCGCAGCAGCTTCTTGGCCTTGTCAGCGACGTCGCCGACGGCGTCCTTGACCTTCCCTGACGCGCGGTCGACCTTGCCCTCGTCCTTGAGCTCCTGGTCGTCGGTCAGATCGCCGGCCGCCTCCTTGGCGCGTCCCTTGGCCTCATCGAGCGTTCCGTCTGACATGTGGTCTCCTTCTATTGGCGGGTAAAGAAAGCCCTACCCCGTTGGCTGCCGCTCTGCACGGTCGCCAGGGCCACGCGGTGCATGCTGCCAGAGCGGAGATGAGATAGGCAAGATCCAGGTCATGGCACGCGGAATCGAGATCGAGCGCAAGTTCCTGCTGGACGACCTGCCGCCGACGATGCGCTACGCACGGCGCGAGCCGATGCGCCAGGGCTATCTCGCGCTCGACGGCGACACCGAGGTGCGCATCCGGATCACCTCAAAGCGCGCCGTCCTGACGATCAAGTCCGGGCGCGGCGGCGTTCGCGTCGAGGAGGAGATCGACGTGCCGGCGCTCCAGGCCGAGGCGCTCTGGCAGCTGACGGAGGGCCGTCGCGTGCAGAAGGCGCGCCGGCGGGTGCGGCTCGCGGGCGGCGCCAGCGACGCCCGGCTCGTCGTCGAGATCGACGAGTACTCCGGGGCGCTGGACGGGCTCGTCGTCGCCGAGGTCGAGTTTCCCGACGAGCAGGCCGCGGACGTCTTCCAGCCGCCGGCCTGGTTCGGTCGCGAGCTGACCGGCGACCCGCGCTACGCCAACCGCAGCCTCGCCAGCGACGGGATGCCCGCCGAGGCCGACGCCTGACGATGGGCGGCGCCGTGCCCACGCCGGCAGCGTCGCCGGTCAGGACCGCCGCCCGCCTGCGCCCGTTCGGGACGACGATCTTCACCGAGATGTCGGCGCTGGCCGCGCGGACCGGCGCGATCAACCTCGGCCAGGGCTTCCCGGACAGCGACGGTCCGGCCGAGATCGTCCGCGGTCGAGCGCGCACTGCGCAGCGGCGAGGCCAACCAGTACGCGCCGCTGGCGGGCGTCCCGCAGCTGTGCGAGGCGATCGCCGCACACCAGCGCCGCTGCTACGGCCTGCAGGTCGACCCGCGCGCCGGCGTGCAGGTGACGTTCGGCGCCACGGAGGCGATCGCGGCGGCGATGCTCGGCCTGCTCGAGCCGGGCGACGAGGTCGTCGTGCTCGAGCCGTTCTATGACTCCTACGCCGCGGCGATCGCGCTGGCCGGCGCGACGCGGCGGCTCGTCACCCTGCGCCCGCCGGACTTCGCGCTGGACCTCGACGCGCTCGCCGCGGCCGCGCCCGGCGCGCGCATGCTCGTCCTCAACTCACCGCACAACCCGACCGGGCGCGTGCTCACGCGAGCCGAGCTGCAGGCCGTCGCGCGCGTCTGCGTCGAGCACGACCTGATCGCCGTCACCGACGAGGTCTACGAGCATCTCGTCTTCGACGGGGAGCACATCCCGCTCGCCACGTTGCCGGCGATGGCCGAGCGCACGCTGACGATCTCCAGCGCCGGCAAGTCGTTCTCCTTCACCGGCTGGAAGATCGGCTGGAGCAGCGGCCCGCCGCAGCTCGTCGGCGCCGTGCGGGCGGCGAAGCAGTTCCTGTCCTTCGCCGGCGGCACGCCGTTTCAGCACGCCGTCGCCGCGGCGCTGCCCGACGCCGAGCGCCACGTCGCACCGCTGCGCGCAGCGCTGCGCGCGGGCCGCGACCTGCTCTGCGAGGGGCTGGCGACCGCCGGCCTCGGCGTCTCGGTGCCGCAGGGCGGCTACTTCGTCAACGCCGACGTCGCGCCGCTCGGCGTCCGCGACGCGCGCGCCTGGTGCCTGGCGCTGCCCGAGCGCGCCGGCGTCGTCGCGATCCCGACGAGCGCGTTCTACGGTGATGCCGACGCCGGCCGCACGCTCGTGCGCTTCGCCTTCTGCAAGCAGCCCGAGGTCATCGGCGAGGCGATGCGGCGCCTCGTCGCGGCCGGCGGCGCGGCCCACTAACGTCCGTCTCATGGCGAAGCTCTCCGACAGCGCGAGCACCAACATCGAGGCGCCGATCGACGCCGTCTGGACGATCGTGCAGGACGTCGCGACCTGGCCGCAGTGGCAGGCGACGCTCGGCGCGGTCGACATCCTCGAACAGGACGCGCACGGGCGCGCGGCGCTCTGCGCCGTCGAGTTCGACGCGAAGGTCACGACGATCAAGATGAAGCTCGACTGCTCGTACACGGAGCCCACGGCGATGTCCTTCGAACGCGTTTCCGGCGACCTGGCGGCGCTCGCCGGCTCCTGGCGGCTGGAGGACCTCGGCGACGGGCGCACCCGCGCGACCTACCAGCTCGACGTCAACCCGGGCGGCGTCCTGAACTTCTTTCTCAACGAGGAGCGCATCGTCAAGCTGCGCGAGACGCTCGTCGACACCCGCCCGCCGGAGCTGAAGGCGCGCGCCGAAGCGAGATAGCGCGGGCGGGAGCGTGCCTACGCGGGCGTCGGGTCGCGCTCGCGCTCCCAGCCGGCGCGGACATCGTCGAACTGCGCCCACAGCTCCTCCTGCGGACCGCCGATCGGCTGCGTCGGAGCGGGTGGCTCCGGACGCTTGTGCGGTCCGCCGCCGCCGCCCGGTCCGTCATCGTCGTCGTCGCTGGACATGAAGCGCTTGCCCAGCGCGAACCAGAGGCAGCCGCTGACGATGACGAGCGCCGCGCAGCCTGCGACCGCCGACAGGAACCAGTGGCCGCCGAAGGAGAGCGCGATCGCATAGGCCATCGCCGGCCCACCGCCGAAGACGAGCGTCGCGCGCGCGGTCCGGATGCGGTGCCGGTGACGCGGCCCATCGGGAGCCCGCCGCAGCACCGCGAGCGCGAAGCCGAGCGCGAGAACGTAGAGCGCCGCGTTCACGATCAGGAGCATCACGTCATTGTGCTTCCCCGGAGGGCGCAACTCAAGTCGCCGGCACGCCGCATGCGTCGCTACTCGTAGACGACGAGGTCCGGCGGCGGGCGCAGACCGAGCACGGCGCCCGGCGACATGAGGTTCGTGTCCTCCTCGTAGAAGAGCTTGAAGCCGTTGCGAAAGCTCGCCGCCTCGGATGTGAACTGGGTGTACTTGGAGATCTTGTTGGGCGCGTCGCCGAAGCCGTCGATGTTCATCGTGATCTCCAGGCCGAGACGACGCTCGACGCGCTCCTTGTCGCGGATCATCTCGCTCGTGAACTGATGCACGACGAACAGCTTGTCGGGCAGGTCGTGGTCGCTGACGAACGCCGCGACGTACTCCGAGACGGCGTTGATCTCCTCGGCGGTCACCGAACCGAGGACCTGGCCGGGCACCTCGTCGGGTCCGACGTGCCACTCGGGATCGAGCGCGATCCCGACATCGGGCTCGCGCAGCCAGCGCTCGAGACGCTTGGCCTCGCCGAGGAAGTCGCCGCGACCGGGCTGGATGTCGAGCACCAGCAGCGCCTTGGCCCTGCGCGCGGCGGCGAGATAGCGGCCGATGACCTCGTGCGACTGGTGGATGCGGTGCTGGCCGTCGTCGCCGGGCGCCGCCGCGGCGATCGTCGAGATGAGCTCGAGCGCGGGCAGCACGGGGCGCGTCTTCTTCGCGTAGTCGCGAGCGACGCGCTCCAGCCGCGCCGCGGCCTCGTCGGGCGTGCCGATGCCCAGTGCGCCGAGCGCCTCGTCCTGCGGCGCGCCGTAGAAGGCGACGACGCGGAAGTCGGGGAAGATCGAGCGCCCCCCGCGCGGCAGCTGGCTCGCGCTCACCGCGGGCAACACGTCGGACGCCGCCGCGGGCGACGTCGCGCCGTCGGGCTCATCCTCGCCGTCCCCGTAGGAGCGCAGGCCGAGGAGGCCGACGACGACGATGCCCGCGATCGCCGCGATCGCGGTCGCGCGGCGACGTCGATAGGTCGTGATCGGCTCGGCCACGTCGACATCCTGCCCGCTACGAGCCGCGAACACATGTCCGCGTGCTCATGTCGGGCGCGTGAGGTGCCGAAGAACCCCGCGGTGCAACATCGCTACGAGCGCATCTCGATCCACACCCCGCGTCACGAGATCGTCGGTCTCGTGACGCTCGCCAGCGACGGCTACCGCAGCCGCCTGTCGGACCTGCTCAACGCCCCCGAGCGCGACTTCATCTCCTTGACGGACGCCACCGTGACGACGCTCGACGACGATCGTGAGACGGCCCGCCACGACTTCATCGCCGTCCATCGCCAGCACGTCGTGTTCGCCGTCTCGCTGGGCACCGAGGACGTCGTGGCCGGCAGCCCGCTCGTTCGCGAGTGACGAGCCGTCAGCCGATGCGTACCTCGGGCGCGAGCCGGAACGGCGCCACGAGCTCGATCCGGTCGCCGCTCCAGAACGCGCCCGGGTCATAGAAGCTCGCCGGGCGCTTGGCCGGCAGCAGGCCCATGTGCTGGTAGGTCGACGCGACGAGCTCGGCGCAGTAGATCGTCTCCAGCGGGGCCGCCGGGCGCCGCCGCACCCGGCCGGTGATCCACCGTCGCGCGAGGCTGAGCATCGTCGGGAAGGCCGTGCCGTCGAAGCGGTCGATGACCTCGATCAGCCGGTCCTCGTGCGCGCGCTCGATCGTGCCGCCGGTCAGCTGGCGCACCCATCCGCGCTGGCCGTACTTCTCCGACCAGGTGCGCGCGGCGTCGGCGAGCAGGTGCAGCTGCACGCCGCGCTGGTGCTCGCCGCTCCAGACGTCCGGCAGCGAGCGGCCCAGCTCCGCGTGCCACAGCAGCGGCGGCAGGTCGTCGAGCGCGACGACCATGCCGACGTGGTTGACGGGGCTGTTCGTCACGGTCTGGATCGCGCGATCGGCGAGCGAGCGCCCGCGGAACAGCCAGACGTCGCCGGTCCGCGCCGCGGCGACCGCGTCGTCGAGGCTGAGTGCGTTCGGCGGCGCGGCGGGCATGGCCCGTAACCTACGCGCCGATGCGCCCCCGCTGGAAGCTGATCGGTCTGGCCGGCGTCGCCGGCGTCGCCGCGACGGGCGTCGTCGTCGCCCGCAAGCGCCGCGCGCACGCCGACCTGGAGCCCGACGAGCTGCGCGAGCGTCTGCACCGCCGCCTCGCCGAGGTCTCGGTCGCCGACGGCGGGCCGGGGTCTCCGGGGTCTCCGGATCTGCCACCCCCGACCGCCTGACGCGGGGGCCCGTGGCGGCTACGCTTTCGAGCATGTGCCGAAACATCCGGACCCTCCACAACTTCGAGCCGCCGGCGACCGACGACGAGGTTCGCGCGGCGGCGCTGCAGTACGTGCGCAAGATCAGCGGCTCGGCGAAGCCGTCGGCCGCCAACGCCGAGGCGTTCGCGCGGGCGGTCGACGCCGTCGCGGCGGCATCGGCACAGCTGCTCGACGAGCTCGTCACGTCGGCGCCGCCGAAGGATCGCGAGGTCGAGGCCGCCAAGGCCCGAGCGCGCGCCGCGCAGCGCTACGCCGCGTAGCCGCGACGTAGCCGGCCGCAGAGCACGAGCGCGAGCGCGCCAAGAACGCTCGCGACATGTCCTCGCACGCGGGTTGACGCGCACAGAGAGGTGAGTCAGCGGCGCGAGCAGCGCCGACATGGCGTTCCTCGCCGGTCGTGACCGCGGGGCACGCCGCAACCCGAAGGAGGAGGAGTGGCCGCAACCCTGTCCAGGTCTGGTTTCGCTGGTCTCTACGCGCTGATATTCGGCGCGACGTATGTCCTCGTGGCGTTCTTGGAGGTGGTGGTCGGCCGCGACGGTGGGTTGACGCTCGGGGACGGCGGGGGCATCAACAGCATCATCCTGCTGAACTCCGGGCCGCACAACGCGATCCACTGGATCGTCGGCATCGCGCTGGTGGGCGCGGCGCTCGCCGGGCTCGCCAAGCCGGTCGTCCGCACGATCGGCGTCGTGTTCGTCGTCGTCACGCTCGTCGGGCTCGTCCTGCCGTCGACGACGATGGACCTGCTCGGCTATGGCGAGAACCTCAGCGTCCCGATCGTCTACACGCTCGTGCACGCGCTGACGGCGGTGACGGCGCTCTATGCCGGCTTCGTCGCACGCGACTAGCGACGAGCGACGCTGCGGGAACGATGAGCACCACCATGGAACCGTCGCCTCCACGCCCGCGCACCACGGTCGGGCCGCGGATGCGGCGGTTCCTGTGGATCGCCCTCGCGATCGCGGTCGCCGGCGAGGGCGGTCACCAGCTCTTCGACCGCTACGG
This sequence comes from Solirubrobacteraceae bacterium, assembly GCA_030690545.1. Lineage (GTDB taxonomy): Bacteria > Actinomycetota > Thermoleophilia > Solirubrobacterales > Solirubrobacteraceae > CADCVQ01. The sequence goes on along the minus strand of JAUYGN010000124.1, from coordinate 77,411 downwards.
CACCGCGATCGGCCACCACTTCTTCCACATCGTGCTGGGCGGCAGCGCGATCCTGCTGTTCGTCGCGCTGGCGATCCACGACATCCGCCGCCACGGCAAGCCGCGCTTCTCGTGGCGGCTCAGCGACAGCGCCGACGCCCGCTGAGCGCTCCACGATCAGGACGCATGCCTCACTCGCCGTACTCGTCGTGGAGATTCCACCACTCGTAGGGCGCGGTCTGCGGGTAGCCCTCGGGCGAGTCCTCCCACTGCTCCTGGCGCCCGAGCGCCGTCAGGTCGAGGTAGCTCCATGTCGTCCCCATCGCCTCGTCGCCGCGGCTGTTGACGAAGTAGGTCCGGAAGATGCGCTCGCCGTCGCGGTAGAAGGCGTTCGTGCCGTGCCACTCGTCGACGCCGAAGTCGGCGTCGAAGTCATCGGTGATCGTGTACCACGGCATCGCCCAGCCCATCCGCGCCTTCCAGCGCTCGATCTCCGGCTGTGGCGCGCGCGAGGCGAACGCGAGAGTGGTGTCGCGGGCGTTGAGATGTGCGAGGTGCGCGACCTGGTCGGCGAGGAACGAGCAGCCACCGCAGCCATGCTCGGGCCAGCCGTCCACGCCGGGCTCGAAGAAGAAGCGGTAGACGATCAGCTGGCGACGCCCCTCGAACAGGTCGAGCAGCCGAACCGGGCCGTCCGGGCCCTCGAAGCGGTAGTCCTTCTCGACGGCCATCCGCGGCATCCGCCGGCGCGCGGCAGCCAGCGCATCGCGGGCGCGGGTCAGCTCCTTCTCCTTGACCATGAGCGTCTCGCGGGCGGCGTCCCACTCCTGCGGCGACACGATCGGCGGCATGTTCATGCTCTTCCTCCAGGTCTCGTCGACGAGCTCTTCGTGACGTAGACCGCTCGGGCCAGCCGAAATCATCGCCCTCGCATCGAACTTGCGGGCTCGAAATGATGTCCCGGATGCCTGACGAGACGGAGAGGGAGGGATTCGAACCCTCGGTGGGTTGTAGCCCACACACGATTTCCAGTCGTGCCCGTTCAGCCGCTCCGGCACCTCTCCAGGGTCGCTCAGGCTACCGCGCGCGAGCGCGAGGCCGGGCTCAGATCTGCCAGGCGCCGCCGCGCAGGACCGGCACGCGCTCACCGCTCGCCGTGACGCCGGTGACGTCGACCTCGGGCGAGCCGATCATGAAGTCGATGTGGATCTGCGAGCGGTTGATGCGCTCGACGTCCTGCTCGCCGACCGTGAACTCATAGGCCGAGCCGAGCGCGACGTGCGACGCCGCGTTCTCGTCGATCAGCGTGTCGTAGAAGACGGTGTCGAGCGGGCCGATGCGACCATCGCCGTCGACGAGCGCGACCTCGCCGAGCCGCGACGCGCCCGGATCGCGTTCGGCGTACCGCGCCAGCAGCTCGCCGCCCTCGTCGGCCTCGATCGACACCGCGCGCCCGCCTTCGAAGCGCGCGCGCAGCCCGCGGATGATCGTGCCGCCGACGACGAGCGGCTTCGTGGAGCGCACGAAGCCGTCGACGCGCAGCGGATCGGGCGTCGTGAAGATCTCCTCCGACGGCAGGTTGGGCATGTGCTCGATCCCGTCGATCGTCTCGAAGCGCGCCGAGATGAAGCGCGAGCTGGGCAGCAGCCCGACGCGCAGGTCGGTCCCCGGCCCCTCGAAATGCAACGCGTCCAAGCCGCGGGCCGTCAGGCGCGCCGCCGCGCCGGTCAGCACGTCCTGACGCGCCCGCCAGGCGGCGACCGGGTCGTCCTCGTCGAGGCGGCAGATGTGCAGCACGTGCTCCCACAGGCGAGCCATCGCCTCGGCCGGCTCGGCGTCGGGGAAGACGAGCTGCGCCCATGGCTGCGTCGGGCACGGCACCGCGGTCCAGTTCGTCGTGCGCGCGTTGACGACCTCGGCCGACTCGCGCAGGAACGGCAGCTGGTCGCGGCCGGCGCGCGCCGGGTCCAGGTCGCTCAGCAGGCCCGGCATCGACGGCCCCGTCAGCCCGATCCTCGCCGCGCGGTGCTCACCGAGCGCGAGCGTGCGCTCGCCGTACCACGGCGGCACGTAGTCCAGCGTGTCCTCGTCGGCATGCAGGATCCGCGAGCGCTTGACGTGCAGGTCGAACTGCATGACGTCGACGAACTTCGCGCCGGCGCGATACGCGCTCTCGGCGACGGCGCGCGTCAGGTCCAGCTTGCCGGGCTCGGTCGAGATCGCCACGATCTGACCGGGCTGCACGTTGGCCGCGAACCGGACGATCAGCTCGGCGAAGCGCGTCAGCAGCTCGCTGTCGGCCGCGCCTGCGCCACCGTTGCGAGCACCGTCGAGCGTCCCTGCGGTGGGCTCCCTCCCTTGCATGAACGTGAGGGTACACGCGCCTCGCGCGCCGTTCAGGCGCCGGCGTTCCAGCGCCGGCGTGTGCGACCGCTCGCGACGCGCGCGCTGTAGATTGCCGGCATGGCCATCCTCGCGCCCAGCGCGAACCTCACCGAGCACTCGGCGACCGAGCTCGCGCGCGCCATCCGCAGCCGAGAGACGAGCTCGCGCGACGTCGTCGAAGCGCACATCGAGCGTCTCGAGCGCATGCATGCGCGCATCAACGCGGTCGTCGTCGACCGCTACGACGCGGCCCGTGCCGACGCCGACGCCGCCGATGCTCGCGTCGCGGCCGCGACCGACCCCGATGAGCTGCCGCCGTTTCACGGCGTCCCCTGCACGATCAAGGAGTCGATCGCCACGGCGGGGATGCCCAACTGCGCCGGCCTCGTCTCGCGCCACGCCTACCGCTGCAGCGAGAACGCGCCCACCGTGCAGCGCATGGTCGACGCCGGCGCGATCCCGCTCGGCGTCACGAACACCCCCGAGCTGTGCCTCTGGATCGAGACCGAGAACCGCCAGTACGGCCGCACGAACAACGCCTACAGCGCCAAGCGCACGGCCGGCGGGTCGTCCGGCGGCGAGGGCGCGGTCGTCGGCGTCGGCGGATCGCCGCTCGGCCTCGGCGCCGACATCGGCGGGTCGATCCGGATCCCGGCCTTCTTCAACGGCGTCTTCGGCCTGAAGCCGTCGCCGGGGGTCGTGCCCAGCACGGGCCAGTTCCCGACGACGAACACCGAGGTCGCGGCGAAGATGCTCACGATCGGGCCGATCGTGCGCCGCGCCGAGGATCTCTGGCCGATGCTGAAGGTGATCGCCGGCCCTGACGGCATCGACCCGTACATGCGCGACGTCGAGCTCGGCGACCCTGCCGACGTCAGCATCGCCGGCATGAAGGTGCTGCTCAGCGAGAACACGTCGTACATCAACGTCAGCCGCGAGCTGCGCGCCGCCCGGATGCGCGCCGCCGAAGCGCTCGAGCGCGCCGGCGCGATCGTCGAGACGACGTCGCTGAAGTCGATGAAGAAGGCGATGGAGCTCTACCTCGCGGTGCTGAAGCTCGAGGCCGGCGTCAGCGTCGCCGACCTCATCGTCGCGGAGGGGTCGGCCGCCGTCGGCCTGCGCGCCGGGCTGAAGCGCAAGGGGCCGCACACGCGCGCCCTGCGCCTGCTGCTGATGAGCGAGTGGCTGACGGGCAAGATGCCGCAGGGTCGGTTCCGCAAGGCGATCGCCGCCCGTCAGGCGTTCGCCGACGAGGTCGCCGGGGTGATCGGCGACGGCGTGCTGCTGCACCCGACGCACCCGCGCGTCGCGCCGCGCCACGGCCAGACGGTCGGCAAGCCGTGGCTGCTGACGACGACCGCCGTCTTCAACCTCGCCGGGACCCCGGTCGCACAGGTCCCGCTCGGGCTCAACGCTCAGGGATTGCCGCTCGGCGTGCAGGTCGCGGCGGGCCCCGACCGCGATCACGTCGCGGTCGCCGTCGCGCTCGAGCTCGAGCGCGCCCTCGGCGGCTGGGTGGCGCCGAGCGACCCCTCGTGAGCGAGCCCGCCCTGCACCACTGCCTGTTCTACGACTACGTCGAGGACGTCGTCGCCAAGCGCGCGCCGTATCGCGCCGATCATCTCGCCCACGCACAGGCCTGGAAGGACGACGGCAGGATCGTCATGGCCGGCGCGCTCGGCGACCCGCCGCACGGCGCGCTGTTCGTCTTCCTCGTCGACGACCCGGCGCAGATCGAGGAGTTCGTGGCCGCCGACCCGTACGTCGCCGGCCAGATCGTCACGAGTCACCGCGTCGTGCCCTGGACCGTCGTGCTGCGGCCGACGTCCCGCGACGGCCTCGACGAGCAATCCTCCAAGCAGCTGCACGATCTCGCGGTGCGCTACGCGCTGCGCCATCTCGACATCCCCTTCTTCGTCCGGCTGATGCAGGCGCTGCCGGTCGCCGAGGCCGCCGCCGGCGAGTTCGACGAGGCCGAGGCCGACGCGCTGACGCTGCGCGCCCACCTCGACGACGTGACGGACTCCGGCGAGGGCGAGGTCGCCGAGCTGCTGCGCCCGATGTACCTCGACTACCTGCGCGAGCACGGCGTCACGGCGTCGTAGGCGTCGCCGGGACGGCGACGCCTACGACTCCCGAGCGCCTCAGGAGCGGACCGGCGACGACGGTCGTGACGAGACCGATCAGCGTCAGCGTGGCGTGCATCCGCGCGCCGATCACGCCAGCCTGCAGGACGTCGAGCGAGATCGCGATCGTCATCGTGCCGCCGCACTGCAGCAGCGCGCCGATCGCGGTCGCCTCGCCGCGCCGAAAGCCGGCGGCACGTGCCGTCGCGTAGCCGGCGGCGAGCTTGACGGCGATGACCGCCACGACGAGCGCCGCGACCGGCGCGAAGACCGCCGGACCGAGCTCGCGCAGGTCCGTGTGCAGCGCCGCGACGCCCAGGAAGACCGGCAGCAGCACGCGGCGCACGACGACGCCCACGAGCCGTTCGACCGCCGCCGCCGTCCCGCCGCCGGCCCCGACCGCGACGCCGATCACGAGCGGTCCGATCAGCGCGCTGGAGATGAGCGCGTCGCCGGCGACCGCCGACAGGACAGCGAGCGCCAGCACGGCTGCGACCACGGCGGGCCGTGGCAGCGAGATGCGTGCCGCCCGCACGATCGCCAGCACGAGCGCGAGCGCGGCGAGGCCGGCACCGAGCCGGACGGCCACGCGCCCGCCGGCGCCCGCGTCGCCGCCACCGATCGCGACCGCCGATGCGATCAGGGCGCCCCCCGTGACGATTGCCGCCGCGACGATCACGAGCGCGCCGAGCTCGCTGCGCAGCAGCGATCGCTCCTCGAGGATGCGGGCCACGACCGGCACGCCGCTGGCCGCCAGCCCGGCAGCGAGCGCGATCACGAACGCGCCCTGCGTGACGCCCGCCGGCTTCCAACCGCCGGCACTCGTCAGCAACGGCCCGGCGACGAGCGCCAGCGCGACCATCGAGCCGGCGACCACCGTCGCGGTCAGGCCGATCGCCCCGGCGCGCCGGCGCAGCGGGGCGAGATCGATCGTGATCCCGACGAGCAGCACGTAGAGGACCAGCCCGAGCCCTCCGACGATCGTCAGCAGCGCGACCGACGTCTGCGGGAACACGTCGGCGACGAGGCCGCGGCCGTCCTGGCCCGGGATCATCCCCGCCACCTGCCCGCCGAGCACCGTCGGGCCGACGATCACCACGGCAAGCATCTCGCCGACGATGCGCGGCTGGCGCAGCCGCCCGGCGATCGCGCCGCCGAGCTGCGCGACGGCCACGATCAGGGCAAGGCCGAGCAGCGCCAGCAGCCAGTCAGACGACACGGCACGATCCTCGCGCGACGGCCGGTCGGCACCGCGAGCAGGGCCGGCACGTCACCGTCCAGAAAAGCGCGTCGCCTCGTATTCCGCGCCGGCGCCGCTTAGCATCCGCCGTCATGGACGCCGACGACCCGATCGTGGATCCGATCGAGCACGTCGCGGACCGGATGGAGGCGATCGCCGCGCCGCTCGAGATCAAGGACCGCTTCACGACCGGGATCGTCCGCGACATCGACAGGTTGGCCGGGCGCGGGGACGACGTTCTCGCGAGCTGGAGCGTGTCGCACGCGCGCGACAACGCCTGGACGCAGGCCCAGATCCTCGCCGCGCTCGACGGCAGCGACTTCCTGCGCAAGCAGTTCCTGCTCGCGCTCGGACGCAACGTCGGATTCGCCGGGCGCGCGCTGCTCATCGCGGCGCCGTAGCGCGTTCCCGGCGCGACAGCTCGCTGGACCGGGCGGCGAAGGAGGCCGCACGATCTTCCTCCGCGCGTCCATAGGCTCCTCCCCGGTGCGCCGTCCACCCTGCAGGCATGCCGATCGACCGCGCTCGCTCGTGCGACCCGTCTCGTCGTCGATCCTCGCATTCGGCGCTCATCGTTCGGCAATTCCCGCCGATAGGCACGACAGGTCGACCTCCACCGGGCATCCCGCGCGAGCGGCCCACCAGCAACCACCGGGACAGACCATGAAGCCACTCACCTTCGACACGCACCTCGGCAGGCTCACGATGGAGCAGTACCTCGGCCTCGCCGAGGGCATGAGCCCGAAGGTCGCCGGCCGCATGCTCACGCTGGCCGCCGACTACGCGAACGACATCGTCGGGCTGCACGGCGACTGCCTCGATCCGCGTCACGACCGAGCCACGCTCGCGCACCTCGGGCGTGCCGCGACACGCGCCGAGACGCGCCTCGCGCAGCTGCTCGTGCTCGCGGCGCAGCACTGCGGCGAGCCGACGCTCGCCGACATCCCCAGGGCGATTCGCTCGACGATGAAGACGGCCGGCCACCTGCGCAGCGCGATCTGCCTGATGGCAATCGACGCCGAGCAGCGCGGCCGCGACGATCGCATCGCCGCGTAGCGTCTCATGGAGACGCCCGCTCCCCGTCCTGCGGCGGCCCATCCGAGCGTTCCGGGACCCTGCCGGCGACGCGTTGCTACCGTCCGACAGATGAGCGAACTGGCAGCGGACTACTTCACCAAGCCCGTGGGCGAGGTCGATCCACAGATAGCGCAACTGCTCCGTGACGAGGCGCGCCGTCAGGAGACGACCCTCGAGATGATCGCTTCGGAGAACTTCGTTCCGCAGGCCGTGATGGACTGCCATGGCTCGACGCTGACCAACAAGTACGCCGAGGGTCTGCCCGGCAAGCGCTACTACGGCGGCTGTGAGCATGTCGACGTCGTCGAGGAGCTCGCGATCGCCCGCGCGAAGGACGTCTTCGGAGCCGAGCACGCCAACGTCCAGCCCAACGGCGGCGCGGCGGCGAACGCCGCGGCGATGATGGCGATGATCAAGCCCGGCGACAAGATCCTCGGCATGCGCCTCGATCACGGCGGCCATCTCACGCACGGGATGAAGCTGAACTTCTCCGGCAAGCTCTACGAGGTCGTCGCCTACGGCGTCAGCGACGAGGACTCGCGCGTCGACATGGACGCGCTGCAGAAGATCGCCGAGGAGGAGCGCCCGCAGCTCATCATCGGCGGCTGGTCGGCGTACCCGCGCCAGCTCGACTGGGCGCGCTTTCGCGAGATCGCCGACTCGGTCGGAGCGCTGTTCATGGTCGACATGGCGCACTTCGCCGGGCTCGTCGCGGCCGGCGAGCACCCCAGCCCGATCCCCCACGCCGACGTCGTCACGACGACGATCCACAAGACGATCGGCGGCTCGCGCGGCGGCATGGTCCTGTGCACCGAGCAGTGGGCCAAGAAGGTCAACACGGCCGTCTTCCCCGGCCAGCAGGGCGGCCCGCTGATGCACGTCATCGCCGGCAAGGCCGTCTCGCTGAAGATCGCCGGCAGCGAGCTGTTCCGCGAGCGCCAGCGGCGTACGCGCGCGGGCGCCGAGGCCGTCGCCGAGCAGCTCATGAGCGCCGGCGTCAACGTCCTGACCGGCGGCACCGACGTGCACCTCGTGCTCGCCGACCTGCGCGACTCCGAGCTCGCCGGTCCGGACGCCGAGCAGCGGCTCGACCAGATCGGCATCACGGTCAACCGCAACGCCGTCCCCAACGACCCGCGTCCGGCGATGATCACCTCCGGTCTGCGGATCGGCACGCCGGCGATGGCGACCCGCGGCCTGCAGGTCGACGACTTCCACGAGATCGGCGCGGTCATCGCCGAAGCGCTGACCGGCCCGTTCGAGGCGTCCGACGTGGCGGCGCTGTCGGAGCGCACCCGCGCGCTCGCCGAGCGCTACCCGCTGTACCCGCACCTCAGCGCGCCGGCCGCCGCGGTCTGACCCAGCCTGGTCGTCGCCCGGCGGGACGACCGGTCGGCCACGCGGGCTCCCAGCTACGAGGAGAGCCGCAGCGCGCGGACCTTGCGCAGCAAGTACGGGCCGAGCGTCCAGCCGTAGGAGCTCGTCACATGGCCGAGCGTGTCGCTGTGGACCTGCACGCCGCCGATCACCGGAAAGCAGCGGCGCGGGCTGCAGAAGTAGTTCGACATGTCGACGTGGCGGTAGCGCTTGGAGCGCAGTCCGTTGGCGGCGGAGACCGCGGCGTCCCAGCGCAGCGCTTGCGAGCGCTGCGTCGCGCATGCCACGCCCGGGCGCTCGGTCCCGGCGGCGACGACCCGCTCGATGCACTCGAACATGTCCCGGGCCGGGACGGGCACGTCGCGGATCACGACGATCTGCTTGACGGTCCGCGGCAGCGCCCGCCAAGCGCGCTGGAAGCCGGCGATCTTGACCGACTGGGCGGACCTGCCCGGCGGTGCCACGACCGGCGTCCTGGCCTTCTGGGACACGAACACCGTGCTGACCTCAGGATGATCGGCAAACCAGGCCCGGACCGCCCGGTACCACGGGACGCAGTCCTCGCGCAAGCCGACCGGGAGCCGCTGCACCGCCGCCGAGAACGGGCAGGCGGGAGCGCTGATCGAGTAGCCGCGCCAGCCCATCGCGCGCGCGACGACGCCGACGGGGCCGCGCCAGTGCAGCGCATGACTGTCGCCGATCAGCGCGACGTGGCCGCGCGCCTTCGACGCGGAGACGCCGAACGTGCAGATCGGCGAGGGCTCCTCGTCGGTCGGCGTGCAGCCACGCGAGATCGGCACCAGACCGCGGCTGCCCTTCTTCGGCGAGACCGACCGCGTCGGGTTGCTGCACGGTCGCCTGTCGTCGCGCGCTGCGGCGCCGACGCAGGACTTCGCCTGCGGCTTCGCCGCCGCCGACGCGCCGGCGCTCGCCACCATCGACAGCGCGGCGAAGGCGCAGGTCAGGCAGAGCAGCCTCGCCACCGCCGGCATCGCCGCAGGCTTGCGCCCCGACGGCGCGAGCATCACGAGCGGAACTGCGTGAACCTGCTCTGCACGCGGCGCTTGCCCCACGAGCAGGTGAACGTCGCGGTGAACTGGGTCTGGATGCTGCTCGTCCGCTTGCTCGTGCACCGCCAGCGCGTGAGCAGCCGCTTCGTGCACTGGTGGCTCGTCTTGGCGCGGCAGCTGTGGAACGCGTTCATGACTCGCTTGGCGGTCACGCAGCGCGTGCTCCTGTGCATGAGCCGGAGGTTGTAGGTCGGCTTGCCGCTGCGCGGTTGCTGTTCGCGTTCCGTGAGCTTGCAGTTCGTGTAGGACGCGGCGTGGGCGCTCTGGACTCCAACTGTCGACCACGCGAGCGTGGCCGCGACAGCGATCAAAACGAGCACGAAGAACTGCGTACGGCGGGTCGCGGCGGTCACGGCGGGGCCTCCCTGGGCGTTCGAGCAGCGCGGATCGTGGCACATGCGGCGCGGCCACCCGCCAGTTGGCGGCGAGCACGCACGGTGCCCGCCCGACCGTGCCGCCTACGCGGCGGCCTTCGTCAGCGCGCCAAGGTTGAGGTTCTCGTAGACCGCCGTGACGGAGCGCGACTTGTTGAGCGAGTAGAAATGAAAGCCGGGGACGCCGAACTCGAGCAGGCCGCGGCATTGCTCGGTGCAGTACTCGATCCCCATCTCGACCGCCGCCTCGTCGTCGTCCTCGACGCTCGTCAGCAGCTCGTCCAGGCGCGGCGGGATCTTGGCGCCGCACATCGCGGCGAAGCGCCGGCACTGGGCGGCCGACTGGATCGGCAGCATGCCCGGCACGATCGGCACGGTCACGCCGAGGGCGCGCACGTCCTCGACGTAGCGGTAGTAGTCCTCGTTGTCGAAGAACAGCTGCGTGATGATCACCTCGGCGCCGGCGTCGATCTTCTCCTTGAGGTAGTGCAGGTCGCTCTCGCGGCTCTCCGCGCGCGGATGGACCTCGGGAAAGCCGGCGACCGCGATCGAGAAGAAGTCATACCAGCCGTGCTGGCCGCGCTTGGCGGCCTCGACGAGCTCGCGGGAGTTCCGGTAGCCGTCGGGGTGCGCCTTCCACGGGGCGGTCGGGCCCTCCGGCGGATCGCCCGCGAGGGCGATGACGTTCTCGATCTCGCACCCCCACAGCTCGCCGAGCACCTCCTTGCTCTGCTTGACGGACTGGTTGACGATCGTCAGGTGGCACATCACCTCGAGCTTCTCGGCGAAATGCAGGCGCTTGACGACCTGCAGCGTCTTGCCCTCCGTCGAGCCGCCGGCGCCGTAGGTCACCGAGACGAATGCCGGATCGAGCTTCTTGAGCTCCTGGACCTCGTTGAAGAGGTTGTCCATCCCCTCGTCGGTCTTCGGCGGGAAGAACTCGATCGAGAAGGTCAGCCCGTCGCGGGCATAGATGTCACGTAGCTTGGTCACTCGCAGGTCTCTCTACTGATGGCGGCGTGAGGCGACGAGCGTCTCGCCGCCGAACCACTGCCCGCCGTGCTTGGCAGAACCTCTGTGTCGCCTGAAGATACGGCCGTCGCGGACGATCTCGTCGCGGTGCTCGTCTCGAGCCGATCGAATGCAGATTGCCGCGCTCCAGGCTTGCGGACAGCGTAGACGTTCCGATCCGGTCGCCGGTCTCGGACGGCAGCGCGCGCCTGCGGTTGGCGCGCAGGCAGGCTTCGCGGCCCCCGTGTGTCAGGACGTCTCGGTCTCAGCGACGCGCCGCCGCCGTCCGCGTGCGAACGCAGCGGTTGTAGCGCGCCTTGCGCACCTTCGACGTCGCCTTCGTGCGCTTCGCGACGCGGTGGCACTGCGCGCTGATCCGGCGCTTGGTCGCCGCCGAGATCCGCTTGGGCTTCTTCTTCGTCGTGGACTTCTTCGCGGTCGACTTCTTCGGCGTGCTCTTCGCCGCGACCGACGACGCCACCGCGCGTCCGGGGCCCTGCGACGCGCGAGCGCCGAACGCCGCCGCGTAGGTGGCTGAGACGGCCGGCAGCGAGCCGACCGGCGAGCCCGTCGCGATGCCGATGCCGATGTCGCGGAAGCCGGCGTCGAGGATGCTGAAGCGATGCTTGGGGCTGTGCATCCACCCGCCGACGATGCTGCGCGGCGTCGCGAGCACGCCCTCGCCCCAGGCGAGGTTCTCCGCTGCGGCCTTCAGCCCGCCCCTGGCGTAGGCGGCAATGCGCTGTCCGAAGTCCTGGCCGAGCGGCGAGACGTGGGCGAAGAAGCGCCCGTCGACCATCGCCTGCGAGTAGCGCTTCGCGGCGCTGTCGAGGTCCTGCTGGCGGGCGAGCGGGGCCAGGCCACGCGCGGCGCGCTCGCGGTTGATCAGGCAATGCGTCGCGGACTTCGCGGTCTGAAGCGATGCGACCGCCGGCAGCATGTCGGCGCCACCGCAGGCGGTGGCATGGGCGGCAGGCGTCGTGACGGCAAGCGCGGCGGCGAGGAGGGCTGCCATCGAAACGACCCAACGGAGACGACGACGTGAGGCCATGATGGGCGACGAGGCGTGGAAGGGGTCGGGCTGAATGCCGCGGCCTTCGCCTCATTGACCGCATCGACGTCACAGCGCGTCTCGACAACGGATGGACGCTCGCGTGGACGTCCGTTCGATGCGCCTGGGCTGCGCCCGGCGGACGCGCGTCGACACCGTGATCGCCAAAGGTCCGTCCCGGGCCTTTGCGTGAAGGCTTCGCTGCGTTCGATCGAGGCAGCACGCTCCCATCCGACTGCCTCGCATCACCGGCCTGCGGCGCTGCCTGCCGAGCCGTCACCATCGCCGAGCTGTCAGCCGGTCCGCTCGCCGCGCAGGATGAGCGCGAGCGCGCCGCGCGCCAAGCCCACCTCCCGCGAGCGGAGGGCCGCCGGCAGCGGAGGGGGAGGGATTCGAACCCTCGGTAGAGGGGTTACCCCTACAACGGTTTTCGAGACCGCCCGATTCAACCACTCTCGCACCCCTCCGAGGCGCTGCGAACGGCGCCCGTCGAGGATAGGAGATCGACGGCGTCGGCCGCGCCCTCGCAAGGCGCCGGCCTCACCGCCGTGAGCCGAAGAAGTCCGTCAGCAGCAGCGCGCACTCGTCCGCCAGCAGCCCGCCGGCGACGGCCGGCCGGTGGTTGAGGCGCGGCTCGGCGAGCACGTCGAGCACCGAGCCGGCGGCGCCGGCCTTCGGGTCCGTCGTGCCGTAGACGACGCGCGGCACGCGCGCGAGCACGATCGCTCCGGCGCACATCGCGCACGGCTCGAGCGTCACGTAGAGGACCGCCTCCAGCACCCGCCACGAGCCCAGCGCTCGGCTCGCCTCGCGCAGCGCGAGGATCTCGGCATGGGCGGTCGGGTCCTGGCGCAGCTCGCGCTCGTTGCGACCGGCGCCGACGACCTCGCCGTCGTGCACGACGACCGCGCCGATCGGCACGTCGTCGTGTTGGAGAGCTGACTGCGCCTCGCGGATCGCCAGGCGCATGAAGTACTCGTCGCGAGGAAAGAAAGCGGCGGCCATGGCGAAGGGACTATCGCACCGCGCGCCCCGCTCGCCGTATCGTGTACCACGTCGTAGCGCTCACCCCCCTGTGATCACACTCTCCGTTCTGCTTCGCAACGCCGCAGCGGGCGCCGTGGCCGCGGCGTTGCTCCTGCCCGCGACGGCGGCCGCGAGCGATGGTCAGCTGCGTGCGCGCGCGGCCTACATCCCGAACGACTCGGGCGTCGCGAGAGCTGCCGCCGACAGCGGCTGGACCGCCACGCAGTGGGAGCTCAACGGCCCCTTCGGCATCAACGCGCCGATCGCCTGGTCGCAGGCCAGCCGGCTCGGCGGCAGCGGCGGCAGGGGCGTCACGGTCGCCGTGCTCGACAGCGGCGTCGCCTACGCCCAGCGCGGCCCCTTCCGCCGCTCGCCGGATCTCGCTGCGGCACGCTTCGTACGCGGCTATGACTTCGTCGACGACGACCCCTACCCGAACGACGAGTACGGCCACGGCACGTTCGTCGCGAGCACGATCGCCGCGACCGCGAACAACGGCTACGGCACCGTCGGCGTGGCCTACCGCGCGCGGATCATGCCGGTCCGCGTGCTCGACAACCAAGGCCGCGGCTACCCGTCGACGATCTCGCGGGGGATCCGCTACGCGGTGCGCCGTGGCGCCGACGTCATCAACCTCTCGCTCGAGCTCTACGACGGACCGCCGCTGGCGCCGACGCCGCGTAGCGTGACGGCCTCCCCGAGCGTGCGCGCCGCGCTCATGGAAGCCCGCCGCGCAGGGGTCGTCGTCGTGTCCGCCGCCGGCAACAGCTCGGACCCCAACGTGCCCGGCAAGCGCTACGACACGCTGGCGATCAACGTCGGCGGCACGACCGAGCACGGTTGCCTCGGGGACTACTCCAACCACGGGCCGGGGCTCGATCTCGTGGCGCCGGGCGGCGGCGCGAACGCCGACATCCCCAGTGATCCCAACTGCACGACGAGCGACGGGCCCGGGCGTGACATCTCCGGCGTGAGCTTCCGCGCCCGATCACCGGGCATCTTCGAGGTCCTGCCCCGCTTCCGCGGCACCTCGACCGCCGCACCGCAGGTGACGGGCGTCGTGGCGCTCGTGCTGGCCTCCCGCATCCTCGGCGCCAACCCCAAGCCGGCCGACGTCGAGCGCCATCTGAAGCGCACCGCGCGCGACCTCGGCGCGCCCGGTCGCGACCGCTACTACGGCGACGGGCTGATCGACGCCGCGGCAGCGACCGTCAAGCCGCCCGCGGCCGCGCCCAGGCCGGTCACACCGTCCGGATGATCAGCACCGAGCAGGGCGCGTGGTGCGAGACCTTGTTCGGAACCGAGCCCAGCAGGAAGCGCTTGGCGCCGGTCATGCCCTTGTTGCCCAGGACGATCAGGTCGCTGCCGCGCTCCTCGGCGACGTCGAGGATCGCGTCCGCCGGATCGCCCTGACGCGCGAAGACCTCGACCTCGACGCCCGCCGCGCGGACCTCGCTCGCGGCTGCCTCGAGCGTCGCCTCGACGTCCTCGCGCGGGTTGACGATCCACTGCAGATCCTCGGGAACGTCGATCGACTCGCGCAGCCGCGCGTCTGACACCGGCTCGTAGGCGCTGACGAGCTCGATCCGCCCGCCGAGCGCGCGGGCGAGCTCGATCGCCTGCCGCACGGCCTGCGTCGCCGTATCCGAGCCGTCCGTGCCAACGACGATCGAGCCGAACATCGCCGTCCAGGCTCAGACGAGCTTGACGATCGCGATGACCATCCCCGCCAGCACGAAGAAGACGATCGCGATCTGCATCCAGATCCAGGTCGGCGACATCGACTTAGCGGTTGCTCCGTACCGGGGAGATCACTGGCTCACTGCTCCGAGCCGAGCTTGGAGTTGATCGCGGCGATCGCGGAGTCGATGCGGCCGTTGACGGTCTGCGTCGCCATCGCGATCGTGCGCTGCGCCTCGGCGATCGCGCGCGTCGTCGGGTTGCGCAACGCGGTGGTCGCCTCCTTGATGTCGTCGCCGAAGCCGCCCATCGCGGCGGTCAGCTGCTCATGCTCGGTCTGCACGTCATCCGGGACCTCGATCGCGCGCAGCTTCCTGACGACGTCCTGGATCGCGGTCTCGAAGCGCTCCAGCGTGCGGCGATCCTCGTCGGACGAGCTCGTCGCGGTGATCTCTCCCGAGACGGTCGACACGTTCGACGCGAACTCGTTCTGGGCGGCGTTGACGCCGCGCACGTAGGCGTTCTTCGCCTCGCGCTCGTCGGCACCGCCACAGGCGGCGAGCGCCGTTGCGCTGAGCGCCAGCAACGCCAGCAGGACGAATCTCAAGGGCCGCTGCACGGGCGGCAATCTACCGTGATGACCCGACGCGAGGCCGCACCGGAGCGCTCAGCGCACCGGCTCGGACGCCACCGGCGCGACCTCGGTCGGGCTGTGCTGGGTCGTGCGCATCTTGCGCCGCAGGAACGGCATCTCGACGTACCGGTACAGGAGCGCTCCGCTGAGCACCGTCAGCGGGAAGCCCACCCCGAGCATCACCGCCAGCCGGAAGGCGATGCTCTGGTCGTTGCTGAGCAGGAAGTCGAGCTCGAGCATCACCCAGATGTGCACGAGGTAGAACGAGTACGAGCGCGCCCCGAGCCAGAGCATCACCTTGTTGCTGAACAGGCGCGGGGCGCGGCCGGTGCCGATCTGCAGGACGACGAGGCCGAAGAACAGCAGACCGGCGCTCAGCGCCGCCAGCATCGCCCGCACGCCGAGCGCGTGATGGATCGGCGTCTGGCGAGGGTCGTAGTCGCTCGTCGTGTAGACGATCGCGCACAGCAGCCCGAGCGCGAACGCGCTCCACGCGACCTGCTTGGCCAGGCGCGCGTGCTTGCGCAGGAACGAGGCCATCAGCGGCTCGACGATGCCGAGCGCGACGCCCGGCATGAACGCGTACATGATCGCCGGCGGGGCGGTCAGCCAGGCGAAGCGGTACTGGTCGACCGCGCGCAGCGCGATGCTGACGACGAAGATCAGCCCGATCGCGCCGAGCGCGAACGCGGCGCGCGTGTACTGCCCGCGCAACCGCCTGCCGACGAGGAACGCGGCCACGGCGGCGAACGGCATCAGGACGTAGAAGCCGACCTCCGCGCCGATCGACCAGGCCGGGCCGATCGGGATCGAGGCCGGGCCGCCGGTCTGCGCCTGGATGAAGAAGAACTGCGACAGCACCTGCCACCAGGTGCTCTTGGCCTCGGGCGCCGAGTCACCCGTCTCGAGGCTGCCGTCGAGGCCGAAGCGCAGCAGCACGAGGACCGTCAGCAGGTAGAAGACCGGGACGACGCGCAGGATGCGGTTGCGCACGTACGGGCGGATCTTCGGCTGCGGGGCACCGGTCACATAGGCGCGCGCGAAGGGCCGCGCGATGAGATAGCCCGACAGCACGAAGAAGGCCGACAGCGCGAGGTCGATGTGCCCGAGGATCGGCGCCGCCCAGCCATAGCTGAGCAGGTTGTTGTCGATGATCGGATCGGCGAGCAGGCAGGCGTGCGTCGTGAAGACGAACAGCGCACCGACGCCCCGCACGCCGTCGCCACCGATCAGCGTCCGGATCCCGAGATCCGTCTGGGGGGCATCCTCCACGACCGTGGCCATCGGCGGGGAGCGTAGTAGGCGCGTGCCAAGCTCAGATGCATGTCGCGCGCGGCCGCTACCGTGGACGGGGCACGCAGCGAGCGACCCGAGGCGACCGATGCTGAACTTCCTCTCCAAGCACAAGACCGAGCTGCCGACAGCCGAGACGGCGCTGCCCGGCCGCGACGCGGCGATGCCGCTGCCCGACCGCCACGCCGTGCTCGACGCGCCCCTGCGCGGGCCGTTCCCCGACGGCACCGAGCAGGCGATCTTCGGCCTGGGCTGCTTCTGGGGCGCCGAGCGCGTCTTCTGGCAGACGGCCGGCGTGTACACGACTGCCGTCGGCTACGCCGCGGGGCTGACGCCGAACCCGACCTACGAGGAGGTCTGCAGCGCGCGGACCGGCCACAACGAGGTCGTGCTCGTCGTCTACCGCCCGGCCGAGGTGTCCTTCGAGGAGCTGCTGGCGATCTTCTGGGAGGCGCACGATCCGACGCAGGGCATGCGCCAGGGCAACGACGTCGGCACCCAGTACCGCTCCGGGATCTACGCGACGACCGCCGCGCAGGCGACCGCGGCCGCCGCGTCGCGCGAGCGCTATCAAGAGGCGCTGACCGCCGCCGGCCGCGGCGAGATCACGACCGAGATCCTGCCGGCGCCCGAGTTCTACTACGCCGAGGACTACCACCAGCAGTATCTCGCCAAGAACCCGCGCGGCTACTGCGGGCTGGGCGGGACGGGCGTCAGCTGCCCGGTCGGCGCGAGCGCGGCATAGACGCCGAGCACGCATGACGCCGCGCGCGAGGCGTGTCGCGAAATGTGCTGCCCGCCGACAGAAACGCGACACACCTCCGATCGCGGGCCCAGTCCATGCCCACCGGATCGCCGGATCAGGCGATGCCGGCGGTGCGGCTGACGTCGGCGCGGAAGAGGAAGTGGGTCGGCGGGCCACCGGGGTCGGCACGGTGCATCGTGATCGTCCCCTCGATCGGCACGAGCAGTCCCTGGGCGTGCATGTAGACCGTCTCGATCTCAGCGCTCGGGATCTCGCCGGCCTGTAGCCGGCGCGCGATCTCGCGATGGGCGTCGAGGTTCTCGCGATCGATGATCGACGGCCAGCGCGCGGCGCGCAGGTCTTCCTCGCGACAGCCGAGCAGTGAGCAGAAGGCGTCGTCGAGGCGCTTGAACGAGCCGTCGAGGCCGATCAGCGCGGCGGCCTGGCCGGGAGCGACGGCGGGGATCTCGGGCTTGGGCTCGGCGGACGGGCCCGACTGCTGCGCAGGCGGCGACGGAGCGTTGCCGGCAGCGCGCGCCGGCGCCGACCACGGCGTGCGCTGCTGCGCCGGGGACGAGCCCGGCGATCCGCCGCCGGGAGGAGAGTCGAACGCGAACTCCGCGCGGATCGCCTCGGCGGCCGCACGGGCGTGGTCTGCCTCGCTCTGCAGCTGCTGGGCGCGAAGACGAGCCTGCTCGCCTTCGGCGCGCGCCTGCTCGGCGGCGGCGAGCGAGGTCTCGAGCTCGGTCCGCGTCTGCTCCAGCTCGGCCGCGGCGGCACCCAGCTCGGCGCGCGTCTGCTCCAGCTCGGCCGCGGCGGCACCCAGCTCGGCGCGCAGGGCACCGGCGTCGATGTGCGCGGCCTCGGCTTCGGCGCGCAGACCGGCGAGCTCCGCTTCGGCGGTCTCGCTGTGCACGACGCGCTCCTGATGAACCGCATCGCGGGTCGCCTGCAGCTCGGCGCGAACGCGCTCGGCATCGGCGCGCGCGGACGCCGTGTCCTCGCGGGCAGCGTCGACGGCCGACTCGGCGGTCTGCGCCGCGGCGCGTGCGGCTTCGGCATCCGAGCGGGCGACCTCGGCCTCCGAATGGGCGACCTCCGCCTGCGAACGCGCCGCTTCGGCATCCGAGCGCGCGGCTTCGACGTCCGACCGCGCCGCTGCCGCATCCGAACGCGCGGCCTCGACCTCCGAGCGGGCCTCTTCGGCATCCGAACGCGCGGCGTCCGCTTCCGAGCGCGCCGCGCTCGCCTCGGCCTGCGCGGCCTGCGCGTCGGCACGTGCGCGCTGCAGCTCGTCGACCGCGGCCTCCGCGCGGGCACGCGCGCCGTCCGCCTCGGCGCGGGCGAGATGGAGCTCGTGGTGGGAGGTCTCCAGACGCGTACGAGCCTCGTCGCGCTCGCTGGTCAGCTGTGCGACGCGCTCGTCGTCGCCTTGCAGGTCGGCGGCGCGCGCGGTCGCCGCATCGCGCTCGGCCTCGCTCTCGGCGAGCGCGACGAGCGCCCGCGCGAGCTCGTCCTTCGCGGTCGCGGCCTCATGCTCGGCCTGCTCGACGCGCTCGCGCAGGACGTGCGCTCGCTCGACGAGATCGTCGAGGCTCAGCTCGGGTTCGGCGGCGTCGCCGTATGGCCCGGCGGCCTCGTCGGCCCGGCGGGCGGCTTCGTCGGCTGCCAGGCGCGCAGCCTCGCGCCGCTCGGCGATGCGCGTGTCGACGTCCTCGCGCGTCAGCGCGGGCGCGTCGACGTCGCGCACGATGATGAGGATGCCGGCCAGACGAGCACCCGGCTCGGGCTGCGTGCCGTCGCGCACGACGCCCTCGATCGCCTCCAGCGCGTGCGCGTGGCGCGCGCGCAGCGCCTCGCCGTTCCAGGTGAGCGCGTCACGCGAGCCGAGCTCGCCGAG
Organism: Solirubrobacteraceae bacterium; assembly: GCA_030690545.1. GTDB lineage: Bacteria > Actinomycetota > Thermoleophilia > Solirubrobacterales > Solirubrobacteraceae > CADCVQ01. The sequence continues at coordinate 58,443 of JAUYGN010000124.1, read as the reverse complement.
CAGCGTCGTGAACTCCCAGCCGAGCGCCAGCGGGACCGCGATGACGACGAAACGCAGCGCGCGAGCGGTGCCGTCGGCGGACTGGGCGCCGAACATTCGCGGTGCGGTGACGTCGACGGACTCGGCGCGCATCAGGTCATCGAACGCGCGGCGGTCGGCGCCGTCGGCGGTCGCGACGAGCACCTCGGCGGTCGGCCGGCCGACGAGCTCGTCAGCGGACGCACCGAGCAGCTCGACGACGCCGGGACCGCACTCGGCGACGACTCCGTCGGGCGTCCCGAGCACGTAGCTGCCGTCGGCGAGCCCGAGCAGCGCCTGCTCGAGCTCGGGGTCGGTGGCCACGGGCGCCGCCATCCATTCGCCCTCGATCGTCATGCCCTCCCTATCGGCCACCGCTGCCAGATGTTGAGCCCCGACGTCCGAACGCCTTGAGACGTCCAGCGCTCGCGCGGCGTCGATCGGCGAGCTGCGACGCCATCACCGCGCCCGCCGGCAAGCACGAGGGGACCGGACGCCCGCATGGCCTTCGACTCAGGTCGAGCGTTATCGTGATGCGCTCGCGGAACCGGTCCGGCAAAGCCCCGCTCATGCACAGCCACTCGCCATCGCACGCCAGCCGCACGGTTCCCCATGCCGGCATGGAGGTCGGGGTCGTCCACCTCGGCACGACGATGCCAGCCGTCGTCGACGAGGTGCGCGACGGCGGCCGCACGCTGATCGTCGGCGCCGACGCCTTCGTCCTGTCACCGCTGACGGCGCACTACGTGCGCGCCGGCGAGCCGTACTACGGCGTGCGCCTGCGCCTGTCGCTCGCGGCGGGGATCGACGGCGACTGATCGCCACAGCGCCAGCCTGCCCCCGCACCGGCGCCTCGCCGTCGTCTACCGCGTGACGCGCGCCGCGAGCACGATGTACTTCGTGCCGCGCGTCTCCAGCCGCACGGCATGGCTCGTGTTGCCCTCGACGGTGTCGAGCATGCCGCCCGTGGGCCGCGAGCGCGCGAGCGCCACGTGCGAGGCGCGCATGCCGTCGCGGAACTTGTAGAAGACGAGGTCGCCCGGCCGGATCGCCGACACGGCGATCTTGCGCAGGTTGCGCTTGCCGGCGACGGCGTCGTGATAGGAGCGGTGCGGGTCGATCATCCGCGCGGACAGCCGCACGCCCGCGCGCAGGTAGGCCTGGTGCACGTACGCACCGCACCACACGCGGCAGGGCGGCACCTTGAGGCCCATGTCACGCTGCCAGCGGTCGATCTTCGCCGAGCAGTTCGTCGTGCCGCGCTCGCGCGTGCCGACCTGGGAGAGCGCCCATTCGAGGGCCGTCGCGCGCACCGAGCTGCTCGCGTCGGTGGCGCCGCCGGCACTCGGCGCCAGCACGGCAAGGCCGGTCGCCAGGAGGGCGGACGTGATCATCAAGGCGAGACGGCGACGCATCACGGTCCATGATGCCCGACGCGCGCGACTCCTACGCCGGCACGCCCGCCGGACCGGGCGCCTACGCGTCACGCTCCGCGCGGACGGCCTTGCGCAGCGACTCGTCGAAGCCGATCGGGGTGATGTCGAACAGCGACGCACCGCTCGGATCGGTGACGATCGTCTCGGTCGAGAGGCCCTCGATCAGCGGCCGAGCGACGCGCGCGTCGACCGGCGTGACGAGCCCGATCCAGAGCGACGACAGGCGCGGCGTCAGCAGCGGCACGGGGATCTTCGGCCTGCGTCGGCGGCCGAGCGCGATCGCCATCCGATCGAGCATCTCGCCGTAGGACAGGACGTCGGGCGAGCCGATCTGGACCTCGCGCCCGGTCGATCGCTCGACCTCGAGAGCCGCGGCCAGGTAGGCGACGACGTCGTCGACGTCGATCGGCTGGGTCGCGGTCGACAGCCAGCGCGGGGCGATCATCACCGGCAGGCGCGCCACGAGGTGACGCAGCGTGCGGTAGGACTCGCTGCCCGGTCCGACGACCATGCCGGCGCGGAAGTAGGTCAGCGGCGGACCGTGCTCGGCGAGCGTGCGGGCGGTCGCGCCGCGGCTGCGCAGATGCTTGGACCCCGGCGTGTCGCCGAGACCGCCGAGGTAGACGACACGCCCGACTCCGGCCGCGGCGCAGGTCCGCGCGAACGCCGCCGCCGAGCGCGCCTCGCGCTCCTCGAAGTCGCCGCCCTCGCCGCGCCCCATCGAGTGCACGAGGTAGTAGGCGACGTCGATCCCGTCGCCGGCGCCCTGCAGCGACTGCGGCCTGAGCACGTCGCCTTCGTGCAACGCCAGGCCTGGATCGTCGACCGGCAGCCCGCGGGTGCGCCCGCGGTCGCGGACGAGCGCGCGCACCCGCGCACCGTCGTCGAGCAGGCGGCGGACGAGCGTCGCGCCGATGAAGCCGGTCGCGCCGGCGACGAGTGCGTGCATCGCGGGAGGTATACCCGGCTCGCGCGGACGTACCGGGCGCCACGGTGCTCGCGCCGGCCGGCCGCGTCCAGAGCGGCTTCGTCCTGCTCTCGCCGCGCGGCCTCGGCAACCGGTCGTCACAGCCGCGGACGCGGCCCTCGCTGCGGTCGCGTCGCGCCCTACGGCAGGACAGCGGCCAGGCGCGCGGCCGCGGGCTCCCAGCGCGGGCGCCGGCGCACGATCGCCGAAACGGCTCGCTCGGCGCCGTCGAGCCCATCGCGAGCGAGCCCCGCGAGGATCGGGGCGCAGGCCGCGGCGCGCAGCCGGAGGAGGTCGTGACCGGCGTGGGGGAAGGTGATGCGCCGGGCGTTGGGCAGGCCGTCGACGAGCTCCTCGACGGCCCCGGGCGCCATCCGCATGTCGCGCGCGCCGTGCAGGACGAGCGCGGGCGCCGTCAGCTCGGCGAGCCATGGGGTCGCGTCGAACGGGTCATCCGCGATGTCCGGGCGGGCGTCACGGACCTTGGCCATGGCAACGCTTCGATCGAAGGGCCTGCCGTCGGGCCGCTCGGGCATCATCCGGCCGAAGGCGATCGGCATCGTCAGGTCGCCGTCGAAGATGAGCGGCTTGCGACCGCCTTCGACCTCTCGGGCACCGAGGCCGCAGAGGCGCTTGATCGTCGTGACGTGGCCGCGCTCGGCGCGGGCGAGCAGCCTGTCGAGCGCCTCCGGTCCGACGAGCTCGTAGACGATCGGCACGGCCATCGCCAGCTCGTCGTCGGTGACGGTTCCCGCCTCGGCGAGCGCTCGGACGCGCTCGGCCGTGCCTGCGAAGCCGGGCTCGGTGCCGTCCCAGAAGCAGGCGCGCTGATGATCACGCTCGGGGCGGTGGACGGTGGCTGCGGTGCTGTCCAGAACGAGCGCGTCGAAGCGGCCGTGCGCTTGTCGTGCCACCTCCAGCGCAAGATAGCCGCCGTATGAGGTGCCCGCCAGGATCGCCCGCTCGCCGCCGACCGCGTCGCGGACGGCGAGCGCGTCGGACGCCGCCTGCTCGAGCGTGACCGCGTCGCCGGGCAGCAGCGCGCCGTCGGGTGTGTGTCGCGACAGGCCGACGCCGCGATGCTCCGGCGTGACGACGTGCAAGCCGTGGGCGGCGAGCTGCTTGCGGACCTTGCGGTACGGCAGGACGCTCGCCAGGCCGGGCCCGCCCGGCAGCAGCACGAGCGTCGGGCCGGCCTGGTCGGCGCCCGCCTCGGCGTAGGCCAGCTCGAAGCCGGGCCCGTCGGGCGCGGCATGGTCGAGCGGCACCCGCACGGAGCCGACGCCCGGCCGTCCGCGCAGCATGTCGGCCCGGCGGCGCTCTCCGATGATCTGCATCTCTACAGCCTTGCAAGCCGACCGTGCGGACCTGCTGGGTCCGCTGTAGGGTCGGTCGACGTGAGCGTCCTCGACGCGATCATCGACGGGACCGGTCCGAGCTTCGGGATCGGTCGCCGCGGCCGCCGCGTCCTACGCAGCGGCCGGCGGGCGACGGGCGTGATCGTGGGCATCAAGGTCACGCGCAGCAGCAGTGGTGAAGGCACCAACAGCCGGCACTACGCCTACGCCCTCGACGTCGAGCAGCCGCAGGGCGAGTCCATTCGGCTCGGCTGCCGGCAGCGCCTCGCCCCGCAGCGAGAGATCGTCCACGTCGGATCGCAGGTCGTCGTCCGCCAGCGCAGGCGCAAGGTGATCATCGACTGGGCGGCGACGCTCGACGAGCTGGAGGTCGAGCACGACGGGCTCGCCGAGAGCGCCGGGTCCTGGAAGCCGCTGCGCAAGCCGCCGCCGGCAGGCGTCGAGGATCTCGAGCGCAACGGCGAGCGGCGGCGGATCGCTCGCGGCCGCGCGGCCCAGGCGACCGTCCTGCGGGTCGTCGCCCTGGACAGCATGTTCGGCGCGCTGGAGAACGTCGACGTCGACGTGCAGCTGACGTTCGACGACGACGGATCGACCCGGCAGGCGCTCCTGCGGCGCATCATCCCGCCCGACTACGCGGCGTTCCTGCTGCGCGTCGGCACCGTGCTGCCGGTCGGCGTCGACAAGGACGGTGAGAGCATCACCATCGACTGGGTCGCCGCCGCCAACGACGGGACGACCGTCGCCGCAGCGCCGCCCGCCCCGACCCGCGACCTCGATGCGCCACCCCCGCCGACCGCGAGCGAGAAGCTCGGCGATGCACTGCAGGGGATGCTCGCGGGAGCGATCGCGGCGGGCGGCCTCTCGACCGAAGCGCCCGAGGGCGCGGAGATCGACTTCGACACGTGGGTCGAGGTCAGCGCCGGTCTCGCGCGCGACGCCGTCCCCGAAGCCGACCATGACGCCTACGCCACGCGCCTGGGCGTCCCGCCCGGTCGCTGGGCCGACGCGAGCCGCGCGTGGCAGGTGCGCGCCTCCTCCGACTGGCGCACGGGCGCACGCTACGGCGAGGCATACCAGCAGGCGTTCCAGCGCGAGCCCTGACCGGCCAGCCGGCCCACCTCGCGAGATCGATGGGGTCTGGTTGGGAGGGCACCCGCCGGCCGAAGCCAGACCACACCGTCGCGGCTGCAGCGCGCACTCAGGCCGAGTCGACGCGCAGACAGGACGCCGCGGCGCGCGCGATCGCTCGCGCGGTCGACGCGTCCTCACCACGGGCGAGCGCGACGGCCATGCGACGGTTGGGCCGCGCGTCGGGCTTGGCGAAGACGCGCACGTCGACGCTCGGATCGACCGCCATCGCCTCGGCCACGCCGGCGATCACCGGCGCATCGCCCTGCGCTGCTGCCAGGCACACGGCCGAGGCGCCCGGCGACAGGAGCGGGACCTCGCCGGCGGGCACCGGCAGGCCGAGGATCGCGCGGACGTGCAGCGCGAACTCGTTGAGCGCCTGGGTCGCCATCGTCGTCATGCCGGTGTCGTGCGGACGCGGGGAGACCTCGCTGAAGAGGACCTCGTCGCCGCGCACGAACAGCTCGACGCCGAAGATTCCGGTGCCGCCGAGCGCGTCGGTCACCTGCTGGGCGAGCTCGCGGGCCGCGTGGAGAGCCGCCGCCGACATCGCGTGCGGCTGCCAGCTCTCGCGGTAGTCGCCGTCCTCCTGGACGTGGCCGATCGGCGCGCAGAACGACGTGCCGCCGACGTGCCGGATCGTCAGCAGCGTGATCTCGTAGTCGAAGTCGACGAACGCCTCGACGATCACGCGGCCGGCCCCCACCCGTCCGGACTCCTGGGCGTACGTCCACGCGTCGGCGACGTCGTCGGCGCTGCGAAGCACGGACTGGCCCTTGCCCGAGGAGGACATCACCGGCTTGATCACGCACGGCGCGCCGAGCGCCGCGACCGCGTCACGGACCTCCTGCTCGCTGTCGCAGAAGCGGAACGCCGACGTCTTCAGGCCGAGCTCCTCGGCGACGAGCCGCCGGATCCCCTCGCGGTCCATCGTCAGTCGCGCGGCGCGCGCCGTCGGGACGACGTGCAGCCCTTCCTCCTCGAGCTCCAGCAGCACCGGCGTCGCGATCGCCTCGAGCTCGGGCACGACGAGCAGCCGCGCGCACGGACGCGTCCGCTCGGCCCCCAGCAGCGCCCGCAGCGCGGCCGGGTCGGTCATGTCGATCACCGCGTGGCGCTGAGCGACCTGCATCGCGGACGCGTCGGCGTAGCGGTCGACGGCGAGCACCTCGCAGCCCAGCCGCAGCGCCTCGATCGCCACCTCGCGACCGAGCTCGCCGCTGCCGAGCAGCACGAGACGCACGGCGGAGCTCGTCAGCGGCGGTCCCGGGGCGAAGCTCACGATCGAGCAGCGTACGCGCTGGGGACGTCGGTCGCGACGACCGGTGCCGGCCTCCCCATGGCCGTGCCGTGGCCGCCCTACTGCGTCCCCGCCCGCTGGTGGATGTGCAGGTGGTCCTCGTGGATGACGTCGGTGAAGGAGCGGCGGCCGACCCCGAACGTCCAGGGGCTGCCCACCTGCGCCGCGCCGGCACGAACGAGCTCGCGGGCGGCGCGATAGGCGGCGCTGCCCGCTCGACGCTGGTGCGCGACGAGCTGGCCGGCGATGGCGTACACGTCGGCGGCGCGACCAGCCGAATGGGCGCTGCGCCGCGCGGTGCTCCAGACGTTCCGCGGGTGGCCTGACTTCAGCACGAGCACGGAGATCGGACGGCGATCGGCGGCGTCGGCGAGCGCGTCGAGCAGCGCCGGGTCCACCTCGCCGCGAAAGACGTCCCAGCGGGCGCTGTCGGGCAGGAAGAGGCCCGGGTGGACGAGCGCGCGACGAGCTTCTCGGGGAAGCGCGGCCGGCGGCGACGTCGCTGAACCGCCGATGCCGCCGAGACGCTCGAGCCGCCACGGTCCGGGTGGCCGGCGACTGAGACGAACGTCGAGGACACGCGTGACCGACCGCCGCGTCCCCCGCGCGTCGAGGGTGGCCTGGCGCACGAGGACCATGACGCCCGCGCTGCGCTCGGCATGGCCCGCCATCTGCGGATAGATCACCTCGCCGGCCGAGGCGTCCGACGCGGACACGAGTGGCGAGATGCGATCGGCGAGCTCGGCGCGATTGAGCTTCGTGCCCGCGCCTGCCGAGCTCGCCACCGACGCCGGAGTGCTTCCCGCCGGGAAGGTCGTGACGGCCTGCGCGAAGCTGGCGGCGAGCGTCTTGGCGTTGGGGAACGACTCGGCGTCGGAGGGCTTCCACGGTGCCCGGGCCGCGAGCGTCGGCTGCGCAGGTCGCCGGTCGTCGGGCGGTTGCGTCGATGGGGCAACCGTCGGCCGCGGCTTGGGCGGCTGGGACTCCGGCGCCGGCGAGCTGTCCGAATCGCAGCCGGTCCACAGCAGCACGCTCAGCGCAGCTGCGAGCAGGCTCGCTCTCCGGCTCATGACGGCAAGCTGCGTCGGAAGGACTCGACGATGCGGTCATCCGCGGTCGTCGTGCGGCCCACGGCCCTCCAGCCGAGACGCCGGTAGAAGCGCCCGGCACCCTCTTGGCCGGGCAGCGTCACGAGGCGAGCCTCTCCGATCCCTGCCGCAGCCGTCATCCGCTCGAAGGCGCGCACGAGCGCGGCCCCCGCGCCGCTGCGGCGCGCTCCGGACAGGACCGCCACGTGACTGAGAATCGCGTACGGCGCCTCCTCGGCAGCGGACTGGCGCTGCGCTCGGCGGTGCCGCCAGCCGCGCACGTAGCGGACCGCTCGGGTCCGCAGGAATCGCGCGGCGATGACCGGCCGGATCGCCAGCGAGGCGAGGCCGGCGGCGGCGAGGCGGACGCCGCGATGCTGCAGCACCCAGCGAGCGTGGCGCGCTGGTCGCAGTACTCCGACGAGCATCCCGACCGAGTGGTCGTCGATCTCCGCGACGAGGGCGACCGCATGCGGAGAGTCGGCGAACGTCCGCTGGTAGGCGCGCAGGAATCCTGGCCCGAGATCGACGAAGAACCCGTGTCCCAGCTCGGCCGCGTGAACCGCGGCGCCGAATCGGGCGTCGTCGAGCGCGCCGTAGGGACGGACGTCCACCGCATCGTCACGGGGTACGAGCACCATCGGGGGCTCCGGATGGCGGCGAGCGACCATGATCGCGACCGGCGACACGACGACGATCACGACGCCGATCACGACGGCCGCGACGCCCTCCAGATGATGCGGATCGGCCGGCGAGAAGTGATGCAACCCGTACGTGATCGTCGCGGCGGCCGCGGCGATCCACGCGCACACGAGAAGACGACGTATCGCCGATGAGCGGACGATCATCCTCCTGGCCTACCCGCGTGGCTGGAGACGACGACGCGATCGGTCGGCGGCGCGCGTCGCGGCGGGGGTCGATCCGCCGTTGCGCGCAGGCCGCCGAGATGGCGCTCCGAGGATCGGTGGATTCAGGCTCAGCCGACCTTGACGGCGATCTCCGTCGAGGCGCGCGCGAAGGGCAGGCTCGCCGCGACGAACCCGCCGGCCGGGTCGCGCAGGAGCTCGAGCACGTCGTCCTCTCCGTTGTCGTCGAGCAGCAGCGCGCCCGAGCGCATCTGCGGCGCGAGGATCTCCAGGACACGCCGGTCGAGCGAAGGGCGTTCGCCGCCGGGCCAGCCGTCGAGCAGCACGAGGTCGATCGGGCCGCCGACGTCACGCAGCGTCTGCAGGCCGTCGCCCTCGCGCACGTCGACGAACGCCTCGAGCCCCGCGGCAGCCACGTTCGAACGCGCTCGGCGCACCTTCTCGGGGATCAGCTCCGAGCCGATCACGATCCCGCCGCCGTTGTCGCGCACCGCGGCAGCCAGACAGATGGTCGAGATCCCGATCGAGGTCGCGAACTCGACGACTCGCTTTGCGCCGATCGCGCGTGCGAGCACGTACAGCAGGTCGCCCTGCTCGGGACTGATCGGATAGCCCTGGTCGCGATGCGCCCACGGATCGGGGTTCCACGCTTGCCGCGCGAGCTCGGCGTTCTCCTCGCTCGCGGCCTGCAGGGCCGCCGTCACGACGGGATCATCGATGGTCGGCGTCATCGAGCCTCCTTCGGAGCGTGCGGCGGGGTCGCAGGGACAGCCCTCGGGCCGAGGACGTGCCGCTCGAGAGCGGTGGGATCCAGCATGCTGGTCATGGCCTCTCCTCCCGGGTCAGCGGCCGGTCCTGGACGGGAGCTTGTCGGCCAGCAGCGCCAGCAGGTCGTCAAGCACGTACGGGATGCTGACCACCGTCCCGAACGTGACCCCGTCGGCGACCTGTTCGGGCATCCAGATGACGTCGTCGCGCTTGACGACGTCGAGGTTCTGAAAGAGCGTTGAGCGCTCGGTGGTCCGGCGTTGCTCCGGGGTGTAGGTCTGGACGATGAGCACGTCGGCATCGAGCCGCTGCACCTGTTCGGCGCTCAGCACGGTCGAGAACGAGCCGTCGTCGAGCTCGGCGATCGACGCAGGCAGGCGGAACCCGAGCTCGGTGAGCGTCTGCATCCGCGTGTCCTTGCTGAAGTACACCGAGTAGCCGCCCTGGGCCGGGAACGTCCAGACGAGCGTGCGGCGAGCGAACTGCGGGTGGGCGCGGCGCGCGGCGGCGTAGCGGGCCTCGAGGCCATCGATCAGCCGCTCGGCGCGCGCCTCCCGCGCCAGCGACCGGGCCATCTGCCTGACCTGCGTGCGCCATGCGACAACGGTGGCCTCGTCGCCGCCGGGGCCGACCGTCGTCACGACACCGGCCAGCGCCTCGTAGTCCGCGCGCGGCATGCCGGTGCTGGCGACCACGAGGTCGGGACGCAGCGCCAGGATCCGCTCGACCGGCGCGCGCTCGCCATACTCGATCGCCTCGGGATCGCCTGCGCCGGCCAGCGGCTCGGCCCACGGGTTGAGGCCGGTGCCGAAGAAGTCGCGGAAGCCCACCGGGGTGACCCCGAGCGCCAGCGCGACGTCGACGTCGGTGTAGCCGAGCGTGACGAGGCGCGTGGGCACGCGCTCGATCGTGGTCGAGCCGTAGGCGTGGCTGACCGTCCGCGGGTAGCCCGCCCGCTCCGTGCCGTTCGAGACCTCGTCGTCGTCCCCGCACCCGAGGAGCGCGAGCGTCCCCAGCGTCAGCCCGCCGCCGATCAGCTCCCGGCGGGTGAGCTCGGCGACGATGTGCGCCCACTGCTCGTCGGTGACGTGCTGCCGCGGCGCCCTGACACCACGCATCGGTCCGGCCGCGGCGAGCCGCACAGGGTCGCCGGATGTAGGTGGTCCGAGCACCAGTCCGCTCATATGGTCACGCTCCCGTCCGCGTCGCTTGTTAGGGCAGCCTAATAGCTGGAGGCGCCGGTCTGCAAGCGGCCCACGGCAGGGCGTATGCCGCGGCAAATCCGGTCTGCCGGCACGGGCGACCTTGGACGCTCATCGCCCCCGAGCGGGGCGTTGTACCGTCGCGGAATGATGCCAGACGTCGAGGAGATCCTCGCCCTTGCCGTCCGGCAGCGCCGGCCGGTGGAGCTCGAGTACCGCTATCGCGGCCAGGGGCTGCGAACGGTCCACCCGCGCGCGCTGTACCGCACCTCGAACGGCACGGCGTGCGACGTCTACCAGGTGGCCGGCTACACGTCGAAGGATCGGACGGTGCCCGGTTGGCGCGCGCTCGACGTCGACCAGATCGTCAGCGCCGAGCCGATGCCGGACCGCTTTCCGCTCGCGCCCGGCTACAACCCGGACGCGCCGCGCCAGCTCTCGGAGGACACCGGCCCGGTCCCGCACGAGAGGGGTTCTGTCGCATGTACCGCGCATGCCACTGCAGTGGCGACACGAACCCTCGGAGGACACGAGAACGCGATGAGCTCGGCGCAGCGCCGTGATTTCCGTTGAGTAGGTGCGGATGGATTCGAGGATCTGGTCGGCGAGTTGAGCCTCATGCCGTTCGCAGTGCCACGGTCGGCGGCATCCGTGATGCTCGGACGGCCGGCGCCTGGCCGGCGAACGCGCCGATCAGGATGGCCGAGGCGATGCCGCCCGACCACGCCTCGGCGGGGATCACGACGGCCCAGCTCTTCGAGCCGGCGTACACGGCCGTCGCCGCGGCCCCGGCCAGCACGCCGACGACGCCGCCGATGACGGCGAGCAGGATCGACTCGGCGAGGAACTGCGTCCGGATCTGGCTCTTCGTCGCGCCGAGGGCGCGGCGCAAGCCGATCTCCGAGCGGCGCTCCAGCACCGAGATGATCATGATGTTCGCGACGCCGACGGCGCCGACGATCAGCGCCACCGCCCCGAGCCCCTGTCGAACGTCCCCGCCGCAGCGGCCCGAGCGGTGAGCACGTCGGACGGCTGGCTGACGTTCACCTCGTTCGGGTCCGGGAACTCCGCGACGCCGTTGTCCCGCATGCACTCGGCGAACCTCACCGTCTTGCTTCGATTGGTGGCGTTCGCGTCGCGCCGCTGCTGCCGGTGCCGGTGCCGGTGCTGCCGCTCTCGGCCGATCCGTTCGAACAGCCCGCCCCGAACAGGGCGACCATGGCCAGAGCGGCCAGAGGCCGTAGTTTCGTGTTCATCGCTGCTGCATCCTTGGATCGTGGGTGGGGTCGGCGTACACGGGAGGGCAGCCGTGATCGACGGCGCCGGGGCGCAGCTCGTAGTGCCAGGGCTCGTTGGCGTAGATCCGGCACAGCCCGTACGCGGCGCCGCGCTCGGCAAGCCACGCCGTGGCGGCGGAGAGCCCGATGTCGACCGCGTCCCCCGACACGTGTGCGGACGTGTCTGGCCTCGCCACCCAGCGGGCCGCTTCCCGTTCTGAGCCGTACTTCGAGATCGCGTCGTCGAGCAGTTGCTGCTGGTAGACCTCCGAACGCCAGCCGCTGTCCACGACGAGCACGACGCCGACGGTCGCGGCATCGGTCGCGGCCCGGCGCAGGGCCCCGAGAAGATCTGGATCGAGGTTGGCCACACCTGGAACCCCGTCGTCGAAGACGGTCGTGCCGCCGGGGACGGCGCCGTCGGCCTCGCCGAGCGCGCCGCGGTGCTCGCGGCGAAGGTCACGGAGCTCGCCGCGCAGGGCGTGGATGGGTGATGCGACCGTCGATGACGAGGACGCCGGCAACTGGCGGCCGAGGAGCGAGGCGATCGCCGCGACGACGACGAGCAGGCCGGCGATGCGGATCCAACGAATCCGCCTCCGGTAGACCGTCATTCGTGCGGGTTCGTCGTAGGCCACGCCGCCATTGAAGGCAGCGTGGTGTTGCCGGCACGTATGCGGTTTTCGATACGCCGGCGATATGCGCCGGCCCTAGCATCGGAGCATGCGCGTGCTGCTCGTCGAGGACGAGCCCTACATGGCGGAGGCGATTCGCGACGGCCTGCGCCTGGAGGCGATCGCGGCGGACATCGCCGGTGACGGCGATACCGCTCTGGAGCTGCTGAGCGTCAACGCGTACGACATCGCCGTCCTGGACCGCGACATTCCCGGCCCCTCCGGCGACGAGATCGCCAGGCGCATCGTCGCCTCCGGCAGCGGCACGCCGATCCTCATGCTCACCGCCGCCGACCGCCTCGACGACAAGGCCTCCGGGTTCGGGCTCGGCGCCGACGACTACCTCACGAAGCCGTTCGAGCTCGGAGAGCTCGTGCTCCGTATCAGAGCGCTCGACCGCAGGCGCGCCCACAGCAGGCCTCCCGTGCGAGAGATCGCTGGCCTGCGCCTGGATCCGTTTCGCCGCGAGGTCTACCGCGACGGGCGCTACGTCGCGCTCACCCGCAAGCAGTTCGCGGTGCTCGAAGTGCTCGTCGCCGCCGAAGGCGGCGTCGTCAGCGCCGAAGAGCTGCTGAACCGGGCGTGGGATGAGAACGCGGACCCGTTCACGAACGCCGTGCGCATCACGGTCTCGGCCCTGCGCAAGCGCCTCGGCGAGCCCTGGATCATCGCCACGGTGGCCGGTGCCGGCTACCGCATCAGCACCCGACCGGACACCGGGCGCGAGGGAGCAAATCGTGGATAGGGCTCCTGGTTTGAGCGTTCGCCTCAAGCTCACGCTCAGCTACGCCGGGTTCCTCATGCTCGCCGGCGTCCTGCTGCTCGCCGTGGTGTGGGTGTTCCTCCTGCGTTACGTCCCCGATCGTGCCGTCCTCGTCAACCCCGATCCCAATGCTTCTGGTATCAGTCGTGGTGTCTTTCCCGTCCGGTCCAACCTCCTGCACGTCTTCGCTCCACGGGCAGCCGCAGCGTTGGCGTTCCTGCTCGTGATCGGTCTCGTGGGAGGGTGGCTGCTGGCCGGTCGGATGCTCGCCCCCCTGACGCGCATCACCGACGCCACGCGCATGGCCGCGACCGGGTCGCTCGCCCACCGCATCCGACTACCTGGCCGCAGAGATGAGTTCCGCCAGCTCGCCGACGACTTCGACGCCATGCTCGCGCAGCTCGAAGCGCACGTCGCCGAGCAGCAGCGATTCGCCGCCAACGCCTCTCACGAGCTACGCACGCCGCTGGCGATCACGCAGACGCTGCTCGACGTGGCCCGCAAGGATCCGAGCCGCGACGACGGCGAGCTCGCCGACCGCCTCCACGCCGTCAACGCCCGAGCGATCGACCTCACCGAAGCGTTGCTCCTGCTCAGCCGTACCGACCAGCGATCCTTCGCCCGAGAACGCGTCGACCTGTCCCTCATCGCCGAAGAAGCCACCGAGACGCTCCTCCCCCTCGCAGAACGACGCGGCGTCACCATCGAGACCTCCGGCGACACGACCCCCACCATCGGCTCGCACGCGCTCCTGCTGCAGTTGAGCACGAACCTCGTGCACAACGCGATCGTCCACAACCTGCCCGAGCAGGGCAGCGTGTGGGTCACGACCAGCGTTCGCTCCAAGGGCGTGGCGCTGACCGTCGAGAACACCGGCGAGACGCTCGCCCCACCATTGGTGTCCACGCTTGCCGAGCCGTTCCGCCGTGGCACCGAGCGCATACGCACCGACCACGCAGGCGTCGGCCTCGGCCTGGCGATCGTCAAGAGCATCGCCCAAGGACACGACGGAACCCTCACCCTCACTCCCCGGGCCGCTGGAGGGCTCTGCGTCGCGGTGCAGCTACCCGCCGCGCCACCGCACCGTCGGGGCACGTGCCGCACGCCCGGGACAGCCAGTGACTAGCAGCTAGCTAGCCCACCAGTCGCGCTGACCCTCCACGTCTTCGCGCGGATCCTTGCCGAGGTTGGGCGCGCCGAAGACGAGGATCTCGAGGCCTTCGGGCCCGGCCTCGTAGCCTCGCCACGTACCGGGCGGGACGCGCACCACGTCCCACTCCCTGACCTCGACGATCTCGTCGTCGAGCTTCATCCGCCCGCTCCCGCGCACGACGACGTACACCTCCTCCTGCTCCTTGTGCGTGTGGCCGTACGGAAAGCGATAGTCGGGCGGGATGCGCTGATAGCTCAAACCGGACTGCTCGAGCTCGAGCGCCTTGCTCGCGAGGCGGAACTCCAGGTCCGGCGCACCGTCGAAGTTGGACCCGAGATCCTCCAGATCCTCCTTGAGGTTCCTGAGCGTGAACGGCACGGCCCGCGATTCTATTGCCGACCGCCAACCCCGCTGAAGACGCTCCGCTGCCGCTGATGGAGCGCACCGCGCTGTCTCGACGCTCGCGCGCCAAACAGCACCAAGGCCCCGATGACATAAGCCCGCATTTGCGGGGCTTCGTGAGCGCGCCCGAGAGGATTCGAACCTCTGACCTTCGGTTCCGTAGACCGACGCTCTATCCAGCTGAGCTACGGGCGCAACGGGTGGAGCAATGTAGCGGAGAGGGCGGGATTCGAACCCGCGATGGAGTTTAATCCCCATACTCGCTTAGCAGGCGAGTGCCTTCAGCCACTCGGCCACCTCTCCTGGCACGGCTCGGGCCCTAAGTCTAGGGGTGGCGCGCCGGAGCGCGCTGCGGGCGGCCCGCAGGACGCGACCTGGGGGTGCCGGGCGGGCGCACACCGCCTGCGATCCGGGCGCTACGGTCTGTCCTGCTGGAGGGGTGGCAGAGCGGTTGAATGCACTGGTCTTGAAAACCAGAGTCCGTGAAAGCGGATCGCGGGTTCGAATCCCGCCCCCTCCGCTCTTGCCCCTGCTGCGCGGCCCCGGTGCCACGACTCGTCACGACCGCCGAGCCGGACGACGGCGCCGAGAGCGGGTAGACCTACCATCCGGACGGCGCCGGTGGCCGTATGACGTTCTCAGTAGGAGCCCGCGACGTGACGAACTTCCGACCCCTGAGCCCACGCGGCAACCTCTGCGACGAGGTTGTGGGTGCGATCCCGAGGAGCGATAGATGAGCATCCGAGCCATTCCCCGGAGCGCTGTCGACGGCGCCGTCAAGCTGACCCGCATGCCGCTGGACATCGTCGTCTCGCTGCTGCCCGGCGACGGCTCCAGCGGCGGCCCGGGCCCATCCGCGGGCATCGCGCTGGACCGCCTCGAGGCGACGGTGCGCGACGTCGCCGGGATGGCACTGGGTGACGACGAGATGCGCGCAGACGCCGACCGGCGCCGGATCGCGGCCGACGAGCGCGCCCAGGCGCTGCGCCAGCGCGACGACGGCGACGGCGACCGCGACGGCGACGGCCTCAGCACGCAGGCCGACACGCGCAACAGCACGCGCATCGACGACAGCGCGAATCGCGGTGCCAAGACGGGCGGTCGCCGAGGCGAGACCGAGAACCACCGGGACAAGCCCGAGAACCGCCGGGACGAGTCCGAGCAGTCCGCCGAGCAGGAGCGCGCGGGAGCCGATCGCCCCGAGGAGGAGCGCCGGAGCACCGCCGCCGGCACCGAGCAGCCCCGCACGGCAGCGAGTCGCAAGGTGCGTACGCGGACGACCGGATCCACCAAGGAGGATTCCGACAAGGCGCGCCTGGAGCGACTCGAGGCCGAGGCCAAGGCGCTCGAGGAGCGCGAGGCGGCACTGTCCTCGCAAGCTGCGACACAGCACCCGCAAGACGAGTCCACGGAGACGACGACGGCCGGCGAGGACCGCTGACCGGACGCGACGACGGGCACGCGCCGGGGCAGCGCGGCGTCGCGCGCGGTCAGCACCCGCATCGACTCGCAGCGATCATGAATCCCGCTACGCCGCTCCCGTAGGACGGCCCGGCCCCGGCCCACGTCAACATGTGGGCATGCCTCCGACGCCGGTCGTCTGCCCACGCTGCTCCGCGCCGTTCGATTGCGGCGTCGACACCGCCGCCTGCTGGTGCAGGGGCGTCACGCTCAACGACACCACCCGGGCAGCGCTCACGCAGTACTACGAGGGCTGCCTCTGCCGGGAGTGCCTGACGTCGCTGGAGGAGTCGCGTCCGGAGATTCCGAGCGTGCGGACGTTCCTCGCCAGCCAGCTCAGGCGCAAGAGCAAGCGCAAGCGCGGATCTCCGCCCGAGTAGCCTGAGCGGCATGTCCGCGAGCGCCGGCGCCGAGGCTCCCGGGAGCGACGAGATTCCCACGTTCTCGCTCGCCCTCAACCAGGACCAGCGCGACATCCGCGACTGGGTCCACGGCTTCGCCGCCAACGTCGTGCGACCCGCGGCGGCGGACTGGGACGAGCGCGAGGAGACGCCCTGGCCGATCATCCAGGAGGCCGCGAAGATCGGCCTCTACAGCTTCGAGGGCATGGCCCAGCTGCACGCCGACCCGACCGGCGTGACGATGGCGATCGCCAACGAGGAGCTCTTCTGGGGCGACGCCGGCATCGGCATGGCGATCATGGGGACGTCGCTGGCGGTCGCGTCGATCTTCGGCTCGGGCACGCCCGCGCAGATGGGCGAGTTCATCCCGCAGTGCTTCGGCACCCCCGAGCAGCCGCGGGTCGCCTCGTTCTGCGTCTCCGAGCCCGACGCGGGCTCGGACGTCTCCGCATTGCGCACCACCGCCAAGTACGACGAGGCCAAGGACGAGTGGGTCATCAACGGCCAGAAGGCGTGGGCGACGAACGGCGGCATCGCGAGCATCCACGTCGTCGTCGCGACCGTCGACCGCGCACTCGGCTCGCGCGGTCAGGCGGCGTTCGTGATCCCGCCCGACACGCCCGGCCTGACCCAGGGAACGAAGGTCCGCAAGCACGGGCTGCGCGCTTCGCACACCGCCGACGTCTTCCTCGACGACTGCCGCGTCCCCGGCAGCTGCCTGCTCGGCGGCAAGGAGAAGCTCGACGCCAAGCTCGCCCGGGCGCGCGAGGGCGGGCGCTCGAACTCGCAGGCCGCGATGCAGACCTTCGAGGTGACCCGCCCGACCGTCGGCGCGCAGGCGATCGGCATCGCCCGCGCCGCCTACGAGTACGCGCTGGACTACGCCAAGCAGCGCAAGCAGTTCGGCCGCGCGATCATCTCCAATCAGGCGATCGCGTTCACGCTGGCGGACATGAAGCTGGAGATCGACGCCGCCCGGCTGCTCGTCTGGCGCGCGTCGTGGATGGGCCGCACCGGCCAGCGCTTCACGGCGGCCGAGGGCTCGATGAGCAAGCTGAAGGCCGGCGAGGTCGCCGTCTGGGCGACCGAGCGGGCGATCCAGATCCTCGGCGGCAACGGCTACACCCGCGAGTACCCCGTCGAGCGCTGGCATCGCGACGCGAAGATCTACACGATCTTCGAGGGCACCTCGGAGATCCAGCGGCTCGTGATCGCGCGCGCCATCTCCGGCGTGCAGATCGCGTAGCGCGGGTGGCCCGCCTCGAGGAGATCCGCCTGCACGGCCACCGGCTCAGCTACCGCACGGGCGGAAGCGGCCCAGTGCTGATCCTGATCCACGGCATCACGAACTCGTCGGCGAGCTGGCAGCCGGTCCTCGGCGCGCTGGAGGAGCACTTCACGGTCGTCGCCCCCGACCTGCTCGGCCACGGCGACTCGGCCAAGCCCCGCGGCGACTACTCGCTCGGCGCCTACGCCTCGCTGCTGCGCGACCTCATGCTCGCGCTCGGCCACCAGCGCGCGACGATCGCCGGTCACTCGCTCGGCGGCGGGATCGCGATGCAGATGGCCTACCAGTTTCCCGAGCGCGTCGAGCGCCTCGTGCTCGTGTCCAGCGGCGGCCTCGGCCGCCGCGTGTCGCCGATGCTGCGCGCGGTCGCGCTGCCCGGCGCGGAGCTGGCGCTGCCGCTGCTGTCCTCACGAGCGCTCGTCACGACGGGCGCGAAGGTCGGTGGCTGGATCGGCCGCGTCGGCCTGCGCGCCGGCTCGGACCTCGCGCAGATGGCGGAGGGCCTCGCGACGCTGCAGGACATCGAGGCGCGCCGCGCGTTCGTCCACACCGCGCGCTCGGTGATCGACGTCGGCGGCCAGCGCGTCAGCGCGGTCGACAAGCTCTACCTCGCCGAGGCCGTCCCGACGCTGATCCTGTGGGGCGACCGCGACCCGATCATCCCCGTCCGCCACGGGATCCGCGCGCACGACCTGATGCCGCGCAGCCGGCTGCGGGTCTTCGAGGGCGCCGGCCACTTCCCCCACCACGACGAGCCACTGGACTTCGCCGCGGCGATCACCGACTTCGTCGTCACGACGAAGCCCTCCAAGCCCGACGACGATCGCCTGCGCCGGCTCGTCGTCGAGCACGGCACGCACGCGACGTAGCCAAGCGACGACCGCTGCGCCGCGACCGGGGTCGGGCCGGTTCGCCGGTGCCGGCCGACGACGACCGTCAGGACGCGACGACGACCTCGTGCGCCGCGGCCGCGGGCTCGACGAAGCGCGCGAGCGCCTCGCCCTCCGCGGTCAGCTCGGCGAGCGACCGCCTGCTCAGCGCCCCGAACGGCACCAGCGCGACCGTCGCCACGCGCCGCTTGACGGCGATCGTCCACGTGCCGGCGACGACGCCGTCGACGAGGAACGTCGCCTTCACGCGCAGGTTCTTCGTCGTGACGAGCGGGCGATGCTCGTCGGCGATCACGCGCGTGCGGTCGTCGTAGGCGAGCACGAGGTTGTCGAACTCCGGCAGGTAGCGCACCGGGGCCACCGCGTCCGCGCCCGGTCGCGGCGCGTCGGGCAGGTCGAACAGCTCGCGGCCGCGCTCGTCGGCGAAGACCGCCAGCCGCGGGCGCATCGCGTCGAGCACCGCCTTCATCTGACCCATCCCGCTCCAGCCCTGCACGTCGGCCGCGCTCGCCGGACCGAACGCGCCGAGGTAGCGCGTCGCGAGCGCCTCGGGCGCGGCGGGCGCCAGCGGCTCGTCGAGGAGCTCCTCGGCGAGCGCGAACTCGCAGACGCGCGGATAGCCCCAGCGCTCGACGCCCCCGGGCACCATCACGAGCGGCAGGAGCGTGCGCACCGCGTAGCCGAGCGCACGGTCGTTGACCTCCGGGAAGCGCTCGACGAGCCCGGCGCGGATCGCGTCGAACGTGAGCGGGCGCTCGGCCAGCAGCTCGCGCGCCGCGGACAGCACCGCGTCGACGTCGAGGCCCTCGGCACGCGTCCCGAGCACGCGCAGGGCAACCGACGGAGGTGGCTGCAGCGCGAGCCGCAGCGCCGCGTAGTCGCGCGCGCTGAGCAGGTGCAGCGTCGAGCGCATCAGCGTCGCGCGCACGACCTCCCGATCGCTCAGCGCCCGGCGCAGCGCGTCCTCCGAGAAGCCCGCGACGCGCGTCCACAGCCCGACGAACGGGTGCTTGGGCTCCTGCGCCTGCATCCCAGCGAGGCGCTCGACGGCCGCCGGCACCGCGAGATCGGCGGCGCGCTCGAGCAGCATCTGGCGCGCGAGCGTCGCTCGATTGAGCTCAACGCGCGTCAGCAGCGGCGCGGTCACGACAGCTCGTCGGCGAGCATGTCCATCAGCAGGCTGTCGTGCCAGGCGCCGTCGTCGCCGCGCTCGTAGCAGCGCATGACGCCCACCGGCCGGAAGCCGAGCGCGGCGTAGACGGCGATCGCGCGCTCGTTGGCGGCGGCGGGATCGATGATCAGCCGGTGGTGGCCGCACTCTTCGATCAGCCAGCGCGCCGCCAGGCGCAGCGCCCGCGGACCGTGGCCCGCTCCGTGCAGCTCGGGGGCGAGGAAGATGTCCAGCCCGGCGTGGCGGTAGTCGGGCTCCTCCTCCTCGTAGACGCCGAGCCAGCCCGCCAGCACGCCGTCGACCTCGATCGCAAAGGCGTCGTTGCCGGCCGCGTCCTCCAGCAGCCCCGCACGGTGATGCTCGCGGTCGCGCGGCCGCGAACCCCACCAGCGCGCTACCTCCGGTCGCGCGATGACCGCGGACAGGTACTCGGCATCGCCAGCCTCCAGAGGACGCAGCACGACGCGCTCGCCGCGCAGCGTCGGCAGCGGACGATTCACGACGCGGCCCGCTCGACCTCGTCCCCGGCCATCCGCTTCAACGCCCGCGCCGACTCGCGGTCGACGGCCGACTTCATCGCCATCCCGAAGACCGCCAGC
Organism: Solirubrobacteraceae bacterium; assembly: GCA_030690545.1. Classification (GTDB taxonomy): domain Bacteria; phylum Actinomycetota; class Thermoleophilia; order Solirubrobacterales; family Solirubrobacteraceae; genus CADCVQ01. The sequence continues at coordinate 38,230 of JAUYGN010000124.1, read as the reverse complement.
AGCGACTCCGAGGCGAGCGGATGGAGGCGCTCGAGCGCCTCCTGCACGGCGGGCCAGCCGTCGTCGGGCCGGCCGGCCTGCTCGAACGGCGTCCAGACGGTCTCCAGGAACAGATCGACGTAGGTCTGTGCGAGGCGATCGGCCTGCTCGCGCACGTCGGCCGTGAACTCCAGCGAGCGCTCGAGCGGGACGCCGAGGCGCTGCAGCTCGAGGCCGGCCTTCGCCAGGCGCGGGCTGGGCAGCTCGAAGCGCCCGTCGGGCAGCTGGCGCACGAGCCCGATCGACAGCGCCTTCATGAGATGGGCGGGGTCGGCCGTGCCCCACTGCTCGATCAGCTCGGCGACGCCGACGCTCTGCGGCTGCTCGTCGCCGAACGGCCGCGCCAGCGCGTGCTTGAAGCGCAGCACCTCACTGCTCGAGCCGCCCGCGCCCTCGATCAGCCGCCTGATGAGATCGAGGTTGAAGCCCTCGTCCTGGAGCTCCTGGATGAGCTCCAGCCGAGCGACGTGGTCGGGGCCGTAGTAGCCCGTGCGGCCGCGCAGCTTCGGGGCCGGCAGCAGCCCGCGCGATTGGTGCGCGCGGATGTTGCGCACGGTCATGCCGATCCGGCGCGCGAGCTCGTCGATCGTCAGATCGTCGTCATCAAGCGATGTCACATACGACACGATACGCCGTTGACAGGGCGACGCGAGCAGGGTGAGATAGAAAGGCATGTCACCAGTCGTCCCCCACTTCGAGCTCTCCGAGGAGACCACCCCCGACGGCGCCCACGTGATCCGGATCAGCGGCGAGATCCACGTCACGACTGCGCCGCAGTTCTCCCAGCGCCTGACGGACGCGATCGAAGGCGGACGGAACGCGCTCGTGCTCGACATGAGCAGCGTCGAGTTCATCGACTCGACGGGACTCAGCGTGCTGCTCAACGGCCTGCGCATGGTCACCCAGAACCGCGGCGGCCTGGCGATCGTCTGCACGAATCCGACCGTCCTGCGGCTCTTTCAGATCACGAACCTCGACGAGACGTTCGACATCTTCGACGATCGCGCCAGGGCGATCGCGCACGTCCTGCCCGCGACGAAGTAGCGGGTCTACGTCACCGCCGCCGGCAGCTCGGCCGGCGCGCCGAACGCGGCGAGCACGGCCGGCAGCGCGATCGAGCCGTCGTCGCGCTGGCCGTTCTCCAGCAACGCGATCAGCGTCCGGCCGACCGCCACCGCGGTGCCGTTGAGCGTGTGCAGGATCTCCGGCTTGCCGGACTCGCCGCGCGCGCGGATCTCCAGCCGGCGCGCCTGGAAGTCGGTCGTGTTCGACGTCGACGTGAGCTCGCGGTAGCGGCCCTGGCCCGGCAGCCACGCCTCGATGTCGTACTTCTTGGCGGCGCTCGCTCCGAGGTCGTCGACGGCGATGTTCACGACGCGGTAGGGCAGCTCGAGCTCGCCGAGGATCTCCTCCTCGATCGCCAGCAGGCGCTCGTGCTCGTCCTTGCCGGCGTCCGGCTCGACGAACGAGAACATCTCGACCTTGTCGAACTGGTGCACGCGGAAGATGCCGCGCGTGTCGCGCCCGGCGGCCCCGGCCTCGCGCCGGAAGCAGGGCGAGAAGCCGGCGTAGCGCAGCGGCAGCTGCGCGGCATCGAGGATCTCACCGGCATGGATCGAGGCGAGCGCGACCTCGCTCGTGCCGACGAGGTACAGGTCGTCGGCGGGCAGGTGGTAGATCTGCTGCTCGGTGTCGGGCAGGAAGCCGGTCCCGTAGAGCGCCTGCTCGCGCACGAGCACCGGCGGGATGACGGGCTCGAAGCCGTGCCCGCGCAGCTTCGTCAGCGCCCACTGCACGAGCGCGAGCTCGAGCATCGCGAGGTCGCCCCGGAGGTAGGCGAAGCGCGCGCCCGACAGCCGCGCGCCGCGCTCCATGTCGATTCGCTCGCCGGCCAGCTCGAGGTGGTCGCGCCCGCCGTCCCGCCGGGTCGCCTCGCCGACGATCCGCAGCACCTCGTCGTCGGGCTCCGCGGCGGTCGGATCGGGCAGGTTGGGCAGCGTACGCAGCAGCTCCTGCAGCTCGCCGTCGGCGCCGCGCGCCTGCTCGCCGAGCGCCTTGACCTCGCCCGAGACGAGCTTGAGCCGGTCGAGCTCGCCGCCGACGTCGCGGCCCTCGCGCTTGCCGGCCGCGACCCGCTCGGAGGCGGCCTTCTGCTCGGCGCGCAGCCCCTCGGCCGCCTGCGTCGCCTCGCGCCAGCGCGCATCGAGCGCGATCACGCGATCGAGGCTGTCAGCGACCTGCGGACCGCGGCGCGCCAGCGCCGACCGGACCGCGTCCGGGTCGCGGCGGATCAGCCTCAGATCCAGCACGGATCCGGCCTACCCCGGCGGCGACGGAGCCTGCGGTCCGGCGTACTTGGCGATGAACTCCGCGATCTGCCGCGCCTCCCGGCCGGTGGCGATGTTCGCGGGCATGATCGCGCCCGAGAAGCCACCGTTCTGGATCGCGAAGAGCACGTCCTCGACGCTCTCGGGGCGATCGTCGAAGCTCGGGCCGTCCTCGATCTCGCGGTCGGTGACATCGGTCGCCGAGCCCTGCGTACCGGCCGCGTCGAAGGTGTGGCAGGAGCCGCAGCGCTCGGCGAACAGGACCGCGCCGGCGTGGTCCGGGTCGTCCTCGGAGAGCTTGATGCCCGACGAGCCGCAGCCGACGGCGAATGCCGCCGCGGCGGCGACGCAGGCGGCGATCAGTACGCGGCGGGCCATAGGCGGCGCAGATCATACGGAACAATGGTGCGAGCGATGTCCCGCCTGACCCTCATGACAGCCATCCTCGCCACGCTCGCCGTGGCGCTCGGCGGCTGCGGCAACGACAACGAGGTCTTCCGCACCGACCGGCCGATCCTGCGGATCACGCTCGACGAGTACCGCATCGTGCCGCAGAACATCGTCGTCAAGCCGGGCCGGATGAAGTTCGACGTGCGCAACGCCGGCCGCCGCGCGACGCACAACCTCTCGGTCCAGATCCCGAAGGGCCCCGACGGCAAGCCCGTCGAGATCGACCGCACGAACACGATCCAGCCCGGCGAGACCGCGCCGCCGATCAAGATCACGCTGCGGCCCGGCGAGTACCTGCTCGTCTGCACGATCGCCAACCACGACGACCTCGGCCAGTACGGCAAGCTCACGGTGCAGGAATGAGCGCCCGCGCAGCGAAGCCGTCGATGAGCTCGGCGCCGGCCCGAGCAGATGGGCGCACGGACGACACGCGACTCATCTTCACGGCGGCAACCGGGGCCGGCGCCGGGTGACCATCCCTCCCGCGGACCCCGCACGCGCCTTCCGCGACACCTTCGGCCATTTCCCGACCGGCGTCACGGTCGTCACGACGACCGGCCCGGACGGGCCGGCGGGCATGACGACGAACGCCGTCACGTCGCTGTCGCTCGATCCGCTGCTGCTGCTCGTCTGCTTCGAGGCGCGCTCGCGCACGTTGGAAGCCGTTCGCAGCTCGCGGCGCTTCGCCGTCAACGTCCTGCGCGCCGGCGACGAGGAGCTCGCGGCGGTCTTCGCCTCCAAGCGCGTCGCGGCGCAGAAGTTTGCGTCCGTCACGCACCGCGAGGCCCACGGCGTCCCGGTCCTCGACCGCGCGCTGGCCTGGATCGCCTGCGAGCTGCGCGAGCTGCGCCCCGGCGGCGACCACGAGATCGGCATCGGCGAGGTGCTCGAGACGGGCGGCGGCGAAAACGGCGAGCCGCTCGTCTTCCACCGCGGCCGCTACACGACGGTCGCCGGGTAGCGACGGGAAGCGACATGGAGGGCCGCGTCTGCGCGATCACCGGCGCCAGCTCGGGCCTCGGCTACGAGACGGCGCTGGCGCTCGCCGGCAAGGGCGCGACGGTCGTGCTGCTGTGCCGCAGCGAGCAGCGCGGCGCGCTCGCGGGCGAGCGGCTCGTCACCGCGACGGGCAACGAGGACGTCCACGTGATCGGCTGCGACCACGCCAACCTCGACTCCGTGCGAGCGGCCGCGGCGCAGCTGCTCGCACGCTTCGACGCGCTGCACGTGCTCGTCCACAACGCGGGGCTGATGATCATGCAGCGCCGGATCACGGTCGACGGCCTCGAGGAGACCTTCCAGGTCAACCACCTGAGCGCCTTCCTGCTGACGGCGCTGCTGCGCGACCGGCTCGTGGCGTCGGCGCCGGCGCGCGTGATCTGCGTCGCCTCGCTGGCCCACCGCGCCGGGGCGATCGACCTCGACGACCTGCAGAGCGAGCGCTTCTACGACGGCTGGGCGGCCTACGGGCGCTCGAAGCTCGCGAACATCCTCTTCTCCGGCGAGCTCGCGCGCCGGCTGGAGGGCACCGGGGTGACCGCCAACGCGCTGCACCCCGGGCTCGCGCGCACGAGCTTCGGGCGCAACAACGGCGGGGCGATGCGGGCGCTCATGACGGTCGTGCAGGCGACGCCGTTCGCGATCTCGCCGCGGCGCGGTGCGCGCACCCAGATCTGGCTTGCCAGCGCACCGGAGGTCGAGCGCGTCAGCGGCCGCTACTTCGTCGCCTGCCGCGAGCGGCGCCCGTCGAGCAGCGCAAGGGACGCCGATCTGCAGCGGCGCCTGTGGAACGCGAGCGAGGCGCTGCTCTCATAGAGCTCTCATGCCGGAGGAGGCGTGGAGGCTTAGCATCCGTCTCGAGCGGGGAACTTGCGCTTTTCCATCATCTATCGGAGGTTTGATGTCCAACGTACGACGGGCCCTTGCGACACTTCCCATCGCCGGTCTGACCCTTCTCGGATCGGCCGCCTCCGCGGCCGCAGCTCCGATCGTCCAAACCGACGCGTGCGTTCGCTACGTCGCCGGCCAACCGACGATGACGATCGCCGGCTCGGGCTTCACGCCGGGCAGCTCCGTCCGGCTCGGAACGGCGACGACGGCCCAGCCGCAACCGTCGATCTTCAGCTCGGCGACGGTGTCGCCGACGGGTCAGTTCGTCCACCAGACGCTGCCCCCGCGGTTCAGTCAGACGAACCGCACGCTGCAGAGCTTCACGCTCGTCGCCCAGGAGTCGGTCAACCCGCTGAACGTCGCGACCACGCCCTTCCAGGTCGCGCGCTTCGGCCTGTCGAGCTCGCCGGCGGCCAGGCGACCGTCGCAGCAGATCACCTACACGGCCCGCGGCTTCGAGGCCGGCAAGCCGGTCTACATCCACTTCCGCTTCGGCGCCATCACCCGGCGCACGGTCACCCTCGGGATTGCCCAGGGCCCCTGCGGCACCGCGACGAGGAAGATGCGCGCGCTGCCGACGAAGGCCCGCTACGGCAACTGGACGAGGTACACGAACCAGGCCAAGCGGTTCTCCGTCAACACGCGCCCCGCCTGGAAGGACGGCTTCCGGGTCTTCCGCCGGTACTTCTGAGCCCCGGCTCCCTCCGGAGCGTCGCCGCCCGGTCGCCGCCCAGCGCGGCGACCGGGCCGCGGGGCTAGGCCTGAATCCACCGAGGATCGTGGATGCGTCCCTGTCGTGGGCGCGCTCCAGGGTCGATCGGCGGCACACCCATAGGGCGGACCCCTCTGGAAGCCGCCGATCGGCGCTGGCGCGTGATCCACGGCTGGGACTCGCCGCGAGGATCGGTGGATTCGGGCTTAGATGATCAGCGCCGCGCGCAGCGCCAGGAACGCCACGACGAGCGCCGCGAGCGCCATGATCCCGATCTCGCGGCGCACGATCGCCAGCACGACGGAGCGCTGCTGCGCCTCGGGCAGCCCGCCGACGGCCGCCGCGTCGGGCAGCCCGCGGTTCTCGAGCACCTGCTCGGCGGCCACGATCCGCAGCTGCTCGGCGATCAGCCCGATCGCGACCGGCAGGACCGCGTAGAGCCAGTACAGCCCGTCGGGCGGGTCGTAGCCGAACGCGAACAGCCCGCCGGCGACGAGCGCCTGTCCGACGGCGACGGCCTGCCCGGCGCGCAGCAGCGGCCAGATCGCCTCGCTGGGCAGCACCTGCCACCAGCGCCAGGCGGCGAACACGCCGGCCAGCGCGTTGACCACGAGCACGGTCCACGCGGCGAGGTCGGCGATCGTCCGCTCATCCACGGATGATCACGAGACCCGCCGCGTCGTCGTCGAGCCCGACACGGGCCGCGGCTGGGCGGTTGGGGACGGGCCAGGGGAGGCGTAGCTGATAGAAAGACATGCGTGCTGAGCGGCTATCTACCGGCGATCGTGTTCGTCGGCCTCGGAGCGGTGGTGGGCATCACGTTCGCCGTGCTCAATCATCTCTTCGGGCCGCGCCGCGCGATGCCGCACAAGACCGATCCGTACGAGTGCGGGCTGCCCTCCGAGGTGCAGCAGGGGTTCCGCTTCGGGATCAGCTTCTACCTGATCGCGATGCTGTTCATCATCTTCGACATCGAGGTCATCCTCCTGTATCCGGTCGCGATCCAGCTCAAGGCGGTCGGCGTCTCGGCGTTGATCGCGATCAGCATCTTCATCTCGCTACTGGTCGTGGCCTTCGTCTACGAGTGGCGCAGAGGAGCGATGGAATGGAAGTGAAGCGCGAGAAGCTCGCGATCGCAGCCGCCGAGACCGACCTCTCCAAGGAGGACTTCCGCATCCGCCAGCTGCGCGCGCGCGACATGCTGCGCGGCGACCTCGGCGACGAGGACCTCGACAAGTACGTCGAGGAGCGCGTGCTGACGACGACGCTCGACAAGGCCGTCGCGTGGGCGCGCTCCAACGCCCTCTTCCCGGCGACGTTCGGCCTCGCCTGCTGCGCGATCGAGATGATGTCGATCGTCGCCGCCCGCGTCGACATCGCGCGCTTCGGCTTCGAGGCCTTCCGCGCCTCGCCGCGCCAGGCCGACCTGCTGATCCTGTCGGGCCGCGTCTCGATCAAGATGGCGCCGGTCGTGCGGCGCATCTACGACCAGATGCTCGAGCCGAAGTGGACGATCGCGATGGGCGCCTGCTCGAGCTCGATGGGCGTCTTCAACAACTACGCGATCGTGCCCGCCGACAAGTTCATGCCCGTCGACGTCCACGTGCCCGGCTGCCCGCCGCGACCGGAGGCGCTGATGCACGGCATCCTCAAGCTGCGCAAGATGATCCAGGAGGATCCCGACATGGGCTGGCGCGCGGGGCACGAGGCCTACGGCACGGAGGAGGTCGTCCCCGAGGAGGGGCAGGAGACCGCGATCAACGTCTTCCGACCGGGGAACACCGCCGGTGCCTGACGCGGTCGGGTTGGAGCTCCTCGCCCAGGAGCTGCGCGACGCCGACGGCGACGCGGTGCTGGAGACCGTGTTCTTTCGCGGCAAGGCCCAGCTCGTGATCGACCCGGCGACGATCGGCGCGACGCTCGAGCACCTGCGCTCGCGAGGCTTCAACATGCTCGTCTCCGTGCACGGCGTCGACTACTACCCCGAGGAGCCGCGCCTCGGCGTGCACTACGAGCTGCTCGACATGACCTCCGTCGACCGGATCACCGTCAAGCTGCGCGTGCCGCTCGACAACCCGGTCGTCCCGTCGGTGACGCCGAGCTGGCCGACCGCCAACCATCAGGAGCGCGAGGTCTACGACATGTTCGGCGTCGTCTTCCAGGGCCACCCCGACCCGCGCCGCATCCTCATGCCCGAGGACTACGAGGGCCACCCGCAGCGCCGCGACTTCCCGATCGGCGGCGAGCCGGTGCTGTTCACGATCGACGAGTCCGAGGGGACGGCGTACACCCGATGAGCACCGACGTCACCCGCCCCGCCTCGGAGTACCGCCGCATGGAGGAGTCGATCACGATGGCGCCGCTGGAGCCCGTCGAGACCGGCGACGACGTCAACCACGAGCTGCTGACGCTCAACATGGGCCCGCACCATCCCGCCACGCACGGGGTCCTGCGGCTGCTGATCACGCTCGAGGGCGAGATCGTGCGCGATCTCAAGCCGATCATCGGCTACGTCCACACCGGCATCGAGAAGACCGCCGAGGACAAGTCCTACTGGAAGGCGATCCCGGTCGTCGAGCGGATGGACTACCTCGCCTACTTCTTCAACGCGTACGCCTTCTGCGGCGCGACCGAGACGCTGCTGGAGGTCGAGGTGCCCCCGCGCGCGCAGTACCTGCGCGTCATCCACCTCGAGCTCAACCGGATCATGAGCCACCTCGTCTGGCTCGGCACGAGCGCGCTGGATCTCGGCGCGATGTCGATGTTCTGGTACTGCTTCCGCGACCGCGAGCTGATCCTCGACCTGTTCGAGCAGTCGACCGGGCAGCGCATGCACACGCGCTACATCCAGGTCGGCGGCGTCGCCGAGGACATCCCGCGCGGCTGGGCCTCCAAGCTCAAGCAGTTCACCGACCAGATGCCCTCGCGCGTCGACCAGTACAAGGACCTGCTGGCCAACAACGAGATCGTCCTGCAGCGCCTGCGCGGCGTCTGCCCGCTCGCCGAGGAGGAGCTGCTCAAGCTCGGCGTGACCGGGCCGCTGCTGCGCGCGACCGGCAACCCGTGGGACCTGCGCAAGGCGACGCCGTACTGCTCGTATGACCACTTCGACTTCAAGATCCCGGTCGGCACCGAGGGCGACAACTGGGATCGCTTCGCCGTCCGCGTCGCCGAGATCTACGAGTCGGTGAAGATCATCGAGCAGGCGATGGACGGCCTGCCCGAGGGCGCCTGGATGACCGACGACCGCAAGGTCGCGCTGCCGCCGCGCCACGAGCTGGCGACCTCGATGGAGGCGCTGATCCACCACTTCAAGCTCGTCACCGAGGGCTTCCGCGTGCCGCCCGGCGAGGTCTACTTCCCGATCGAGTCGCCGCGCGGCGAGCTCGCCTGCTTCGTGCGCTCCGACGGCTCCTCCAAGCCCGCGCGCGTGCACATGCGCGACCCCTCCTTCGTCAACCTGCAGGCGACCGCGCCGATGACCGAGGGCTCCTACATCGCCGACCTGATCGCGACGCTCGCGATGCTCGACCCGGTGCTCGGAGGGATCGACCGGTGATCGGCCGGCGCAAGAAGCGCGCCCCCGAGGCCGTGCTCACGCCGGCCGCCGAGCGCCGGCCCGCCGGCTTCGAGTCGCACCGCGACGATGTCCCACAGCGCGAGGTCGCGCGCTTCGGCCACGGCTCGCGCGTGCCGGGCTGGGATGACGCCGTCGACCTCGAGAAGGACCCCGCCGCGATCCCCGATCCGGCGACGACGCCCGTCCCGGCGGCGCTGCGCGCCGAGATCGAGGCGCACATGGCGAAGTACCCGGACTTCCGCAGCGCGGCGATCCCGGCGCTCGCCGCCGCCCAGCGCGTCCACGGCTGGTGCTCGCCTGAGGCGATCTGGCAGGCCGCCTGCGTGATGCGCCTGACGCCCGGCTACCTGATCTCGGTGGCGTCGTTCTACGACATGCTCGAGACGCGCCCCGTCGGCCGCCAGGCGGTCTACGTCTGCACGAACATCTCCTGCTCGCTGTGCGGCGCCGACGAGCTGCTGGACCGCTTCAAGCGGGAGACGGCCGACGACCCGGACTTCAACGTGCGCGGCTTCGAGTGCCTCGGCGCCTGCGACATCGCGCCGATGGCCTCGGTCAACGGGATCTACGTCGGCCCGATCCGCACCGACGAGGTGCCGGCGCTGGTCGAGCAGATCCGCGAGGGCCTGCCGCCGCTGCCCGGCAAGCAGCTGCACCTGCGAAAGAGCACCGATCCGGGCGCGGTCCGCGCCCCCGAGGAGGGGCGATGACCGGTCCCACGATCCTGTTCGAGGACATCGACGAGCGCGGTCTGAACACGATCGACGTCTACCGCCGGCGCGGCGGCTACGAGTCGCTGCGCAAGGTGCTGACGACGATGCAGCCGAGCGAGGTCGTCGACGAGCTGATGGCCTCCGGCCTGCGCGGCCGCGGCGGCGCAGGCTTCCCGAGCGGCAGGAAGATCTCGTTCATCCCGAAGGTCGACGTCGACAAGTACCTCGTCTGCAACGCCGACGAGTCCGAGCCGGGCACGTTCAAGGACCGCGAGCTGATGCAGAAGAGCCCGCACATGCTGATCGAGGGCATCGTCATCGGCGCCTTCGCGGCGGGCGCGACGAAGTCGTTCATCTACATCCGCGGCGAGTACGTCGAGCAGGCCGACATCATCGACGCGGCGATCGTCGAGGCGCGCGAGGCGGGCTTCCTGGGCGAGAACATCCTCGGCTCGGGCTTCGGCCTCACGCTGCACCTGCACCGCGGCGCCGGCGCCTACATCTGCGGCGAGGAGACGGGCCTCCTGGACTCCTTGGAGGGCAAGCGCGGCAACCCGCGCCTGAAGCCCCCCTTCCCCGCCAACCAGGGCCTCTACCAGGGCCCGACGGTGATCAACAACGTCGAGACGCTCGCGACGATGCCGCACATCATCAAGATGGGCGGCGCCGAGTACGCGAAGATCGGCACCGAGACGTCGGCCGGGACGAAGCTCGTCTCGGTCTCGGGCAACGTCCAGCGCCCCGGCAACTACGAGATCGAGCTCGGCATCTCCTCGCGCGAGATCATCTACGGCCTCGCCGGCGGCCCGCCGGAGGGGCGCGCGGTGAAGATGTGGTTCCCGGGCGGCTCGTCGTCGCCGGTGCTGACCGGCGACGACCTCGACATCGCCTATGACTTCAACACGCTCGCGCAGGCGAAGTCGATGCTCGGCTCGGGCGCGATCATCGTCGTCGACGACAGCGTCCCGGTCGTCTCCGTCGCCCTGAAGCTCGCGAAGTTCTACAAGCACGAGTCGTGCGGCAAGTGCACGCCCTGCCGCGAGGGCACGCGCTGGACGGTCTCGATGCTCGAGCGCGTCGACCAGGGCCTCGCGACGCCGATGGACCTCGACATCATGGCCTCCGTCCAGGAGCAGATCATCGGCAACTGCCTGTGCGTGCTCGGCGACGCGATGGCGATGCCGATCGGCTCGATGGTGGCGAAGTTCCGCGACGAGTTCGAGGCCCACATCGAGGCGGCGCGGGCGCGCAACCCGTGGGCCGGCGAGGGCCCTCCCGATCCGGATCCGGTGCTCGTGCAGGGAGCCTCGGGTGCCTAGGCCGGCACCGGACACGATCGCCTTCACGGTCGACGGTCTCGAGGTCAACGCGCCGGCCGGCATGATGCTCGCCGACGCGGCGAAGCTCGGCGACGTCGAGATCCCGGTCTTCTGCTACGAGCCAAAGCTCGGCGAGCCGGTCGGCGCCTGTCGCATGTGCCTCGTCGAGATCGAGGGCATCCCGAAGCTGCAGACGGCCTGCTCGACGCCGGTCCGCGACGGGATGGCCGTCAACACGCAGACGGCGCGCGTCAAGGAGGCGCAGGAGGCGGTCCTCGAGTTCCTGCTGATCAACCATCCGCTCGACTGCCCCGTCTGCGACAAGGGCGGCGAGTGCCCGCTGCAGGACATCACCTACGGCTGGGGCCCGGGCCGCTCGCGCTTCATCGAGCCCAAGCGCCACTTCGTCAAGCCGCTCGCGCTGTCGCCGCTGATCGCGATCGACCGCGAGCGCTGCATCCTCTGCTACCGCTGCGTGCGCTTCAGCCAGGAGATCTCCGAGGACTACCAGCTCGTCCTGCAGGAGCGCGGCGCCGACTCCTACGTGTCGACGTTCGACGGCCATCCCTACGTGGCGCCGTTCAGCGGCAACATCATCGAGCTGTGCCCGGTCGGCGCGCTGACGAGCCAGCCCTACCGCTTCCGCGCCCGGCCGTGGGACATCGAGGGGTCGGGCTCGGTCTGCCTCGGCTGCCCGGGCCAGTGCAACGTCGAGTACACCGTCCGCGACGAGCGCGTCCTGCGCGTGCTGTCGCGCCAGCACGACGGGGTCGACGACGGCTGGCTCTGCGACCGCGGCCGCTTCGGCTACCAGTCCTTCCACGTCGACGAGCGGGTCACGCACCCGCTCGTGCGCGTCGACGGCGAGCTGATCCCGGTCGCCTGGGACCGCGCGCTCGACGAGGCCGCCGCGGCGCTCGGCGGCGCGGGCTCCGACAGCGGCGCGCTCGCCGGCGGCAAGACGACCAACGAGGAGGGCTGGCTGCTGCAGGAGCTGTTCCGCGGCGCGCTCGGCTCGCCCAACGTCGACTCGCGCGCGGACGGGATGCTGCCGCGCGAGCTGCACGCCGCGCTGCACGCGCCGGCGCTGCAGGCGACGGTCCCCGACCTCGAGTTCGCCCATGCCGTGCTCGTGCTCGACTGCGAGCCGGTCGACGACCAGCCCTCGCTGGACCTGCGGATCCGCAAGGGCGTGCGGCGCAACGGCGTCAAGCTCGCCGTCGCCAGCTCGCGCCCCTCGTCGCTGGACGCCAACGCCGCGGCCGTCGTGCGCTACGCGCCCGGCGCCGGCGAGGCGTTCTGCGCCGCGCTGAACGGCGCGCTGGGCGAATCGGATGCGGGCCCCGGCTCCGCCACCCGCAAGGGCGTCGTCGAGGAGCTCGCCGAGGCGGCCGGCGCGGACGCCGACGCGGTCCGCGCGCTGGCCGCCGTGCTCGCCGACGCCGGCGAGGACGTCGTGATCGTCTACGGCGAGCGGCTGACGCACGGCGCGCGCGGCGAGGACGCAGCGCGCGCGCTGCTCAACGTGTGCGGGCGCGTCGCCGAGGCCGGCCACGACGGCGCCGGCCTGCTCGAGGTTCCCGCCGGCACGAACGGCCGCGGCCTGCGCGAGGTCGGCGTGCTGCCCAACGCCGCGCCCGGCCTGGCGCCGGTCAGCCCGGTCGGCCTGGCGAGCGCAGAGCTCGGCGCGAGCGCCGCCGCGGGCGCGATCTCGGCGCTCTACCTGCTGCACGTCGATCCGCTGCGCGACCTGCCCGGCCGCGCGACGTGGCGCGCCGCGCTGCAGCGCGCCGATCACGTCATCGCGCACGCCGACTTCCTCAGCGAGGGGCTGTGGGAGTACGCGACGATCGTCTTCCCCGCCGAGTCCTACGCCGAGAAGGAGGGCACGATCACGCATCCCGACGGGCGCGTGCAGCGGCTGCGCCCGGCGATCGCGCGACCCGATGCGGTGCGCGCGGAGTGGAACGTGATCGCCGACCTGTCCAAGCGCCTGGGCCACGATGTTTCGGTGCTGAGCGGCGCGATGGCGTCGGCCCGGGTGTTCGAGGCGATCCCCTTCTACGCCGGCCTGACGCTCGACGAGCTCGGCGGCCGCGGCCTGCGCTGGCCCGCGCGACCGGCGGCGGCCGGCTGGCCGGCGGCCGACACCGGACCGTTCGGCCTCGAGACGCCGCCGCACGCGCCGACGCCGAACGGCGCCCTGCGACTGGGCACGTTCCGCTCGATCTGGGCCGCGCAAGAGGTCGAGGTCGCGCCCGCGCTGAAGTTCCTGCGCCAGCGCCAGCGCGCGGAGCTGCACCCCGTCGACGCCGAGCGGATGGGGCTCGCGCACGGCGACCGCGTGACGGTCGGCTCCAACGGCAGCCGCGTGCAGGCGACCGTCGTGCTGCGCTCGGGCGTGCCCGAGGGCTCGGTCTTCCTCGAGGCCGGCATCGCCGAGGAGTCCGCCTCCGAGCTTGACGGCGGCGGCCTCGTGGAGGTGTCACCGCAGTGAGCGGCGGCGTCCTGGCCGTCGTCGGCTATACCGAGCCGTGGTACATCCAGATCCTCAAGTCGGTCGTGCTGTTCGCGATCGCGGTGCAGATCGTGCCCGTCGTGCTGCTCGCCGAGCGCAAGCTGCTGGGCCGCTTCCAGCACCGCTACGGTCCCAACCGCGTCGGCCCGTTCGGCATGGCCCAGCCGCTCGCCGACATCGTCAAGCTCGCGACGAAGGAGCCGTTCCGGCCCTCGACGTCGATCGGCTTCCTCTACGCGCTGGCGCCGGTCATCTCGCTGCTGACGGCGCTCGCGGCGTTCGCGATCATCCCGTTCGGCGACGTCGCCAACATCTTCGGCCAGGACGTCGGGCTGTATGGCCTGGACGTCGGGATCGGAGTCCTGTACGTCTTCGCGTTCGGCGCGATCGCCTTCTACGGGCTGATGCTCGGCGGCTGGGCGAGCGGATCGAAGTACTCGTTCCTGGGCTCGATGCGCGCCGCCGCGCAACTGATCTCCTACGAGGTCGCGATGGGGCTGTCGCTCGTCGGCGTGCTGATGATGGCCGGCACGCTGTCGCTGACGGAGATCGTCGCGGCGCAGGAGGGCCTGTGGTACGCCGTGCCGCAGTTCGTCGGCTTCGCGATCTTCGTGATCGCCGCGTTCGCGGAGACCAACCGCGTGCCGTTCGACCTGCCCGAGGCCGACGCCGAGCTCGTCGCCGGCTACAACACCGAGTACGGCGGCTCGCGCTTCGCGGCGTTCTTCTTCGCCGAGTACGTGAACATCATCGTCGTCTCGGGGATCGCGGTCACGATCTTCCTCGGCGGCTGGCAGCTGCCGTTCATCGACCCGCCCGGCTGGGTCGACCCGTTCGTCGTGCTGGGCAAGATCTTCGCGTTCGTGTTCCTGTTCGTCTGGATCCGCGCGACGCTGCCGCGGCTGCGCTACGACCAGCTGATGAGCTTCGGCTGGAAGGTCCTGCTGCCGCTGGCTACGCTGAACGCCCTGGTGACCGCGGTCCTCGTGGTGGCGCTGTGAGGACGGCTCGCGATCATCTCGTCGCCAGCGGACGACCCACTAGGGTCTTCGTCGTGCGATCGGAAGGCAGGTTCCCGCGATGAGCTGGACTCCCGGCGACGAGATGCTCGTCGTGCAGCGCGCGTCGCCGCCCGGCGCCGCCGGCGGCACGTACCGCGCGTTCGGCGAGACGCTGCGCGGCCTGAAGACGACGATGTCGCGCCTCGTCGAGGGTCCGAAGACGATCTCCTACCCGGAGGAGAAGGTGCCGGTCTACCCGCGCTTCCGCGGCCGCCACCGCCTGCACCGCTTCGAGGACACCGGCCTGGAGAAGTGCGTCGGCTGCTCGCTGTGCGCGGCCGCCTGCCCGGCCGACTGCATCCGCGTCGTGGCGGCCGAGAACACGCCCGAGAACCGCGTCTCCGCCGGCGAGCGCTACGCCGCCGTCTACGAGATCAACCTCGCGCGCTGCATCTTCTGCGGCTACTGCGAGGTCGCCTGCCCGTTCGACGCGATCACGATGGGCCACGACTACGAGATGTCGGCCTACAACCGCACCGACCTGATCTTCACGAAGGAGATGCTGCTCGACGAGCCGCTCGAGCGCACGCCGCTGCGCGGCGAGGGCGAGTAGCACTTCGGGCAGCGGGTCCGGTCGCTCGCTCAGCGGTCGCGAAACGGGTTCGCGACGCGCACCCCGCCGTAGTCCTGGCCATCGCCGAGATCCTCGCTGAGCACGACATCGCAACTGCCGGCACGCGCCGCTTCGAGGATCGCGGCATCCCAGTACGACAGCCGAAAGCGCTCGCGCGTCGCGATCGCCGCGACGACGAGCCCGGGGGTGAGGTCGACGATGGGGAACCTTCGGAACGACTCGACGAGCCGCGCCGCCTGGTCGTGGGTGACGCGGTCCGGCCGACTCGCGCGCGTGGCCTGCACGTAGAACTCCTGCAGGACCTGGACGGACAGAGCGAGATCGCCCGCGCCGAGGATCGCGTTCGCCGTCTCGGCCTTGCCGCGCTCTGCGGCGTCGCGCGAGACGGCGTACAGCAGGACGTTCGTGTCAACGAACCGCGCGCTCATGCAGCTCGTCGCGATCGAGGCGATCGCCGGCGCTGAACCGGCCGATCTCCTCCTGGATCTGCCGCTGCAACGCCTCGAGACGAGCGAACTCCTCGTCGCGATCCGCCAGCGAGGCGAGATACTCGCCGACGAGCGCGCTGACGGAGCTCCCCTCCTTGGCCGCGTGCACCCGAGCGGCGCGATAGACGAGGTCGGGGACCGAGACGGTGATGTTGCGCATCACGCAACGATACACCACAGGATCACAGATTCTGTGGTGCACAGGTCGATCGCGGGGCGGCTGCCGCGGGGTTCGCCTGCCCTCTGGACGGTCGAACGGCGTCTACCCCCGCACCCGCTACACGGCCGATCGTGTTGCCGGACTTCATCGCGCGGAGGTAGCCGAGCGAGAGCGCTTGCACCATCGGCGCCGTGTCGACGGTGTAGGTCGTCTGCGAGTTGTCGAGGTCGTTGAAGACGGAAACGAAGGTGGGCGTGGCGCCCGATCTTTCGCCGATTTCGAAGCATCCGAGGTAGGGCACGTCCCGGCATGACCGCCCGCTGGACCGATCGGCCAGGTCGTGCTCACTCGACCTCCGGCAGCCGCTCCGGATGGTCGGGCGGCAGCTCGGGCTCGGGCTTGCCGTCCCACATCTCCTCGATCCGGCTGATCTCGCGCTCGCGCTGCCAGGCGAGCTCGGCTTCGTCGTCGCGCCTCGTGCGCGTCTGATGGATGTACAGGTAGACGTGGTCGGCGGAGATCGGGGCGGTGACGTCGCCGATCCGGCGGACGAACTCGGCGCGTCGGCGGCCGTAGTCCTCCTCCAGGCGCAGCGACCAGCCGGCCCGGGCGGGCGCGCCGAGCTCCTCGTCGTCCTCGTTGCGCAGCGGGCACGCGGCGCCGGCCGCCGGCAGCGCGGTGAAGGCGGCCTCCAGCGGCGCGCGGATCGACCACTCGTCGTTCGTCAGGGCGATGCGGATCTCCAGCAGCGGCCGGGGCGCGCGGTGCACGCGCAGGTCGATCCAGTAGCGATGCTCGTCGCGCAGGCGCAGCTCGATCCAGGTGTGGCCCGAGCCCGCCGGCTCGGCACCGCCCTCGCGCAGCGCGAGAACGACCGCCTCCTCCTGCTCGGACGGGAACGTCAGGTAGTAGCTCGCCGACTCGCGGCCCATCACACGACGCTACCCAAGCGACCGCGAAGCCCGTCGTGGGCGACGCCCGATCGGTCGAGTGGCGACGAGCATGTCGTGAGGCACCCTCGGACGCCACTCGACCGCGCCGCACGCGTACCGCCGACCGCGCGAAGGCGCGTCAGGGTTCTTGATCGCGCCCAGGCAGATAGATTGCGCGCTTCATGGGAGAGGTGCTGTTCTTCGTGGCCGGGATCGGGGCCGTGGCGGGGGCGATCGGAGTTGTGGCGTTGCGCAACCCGTTCTACTCCGTCCTGGCGCTGGTCTCGCACCTGCTGTGCCTCGCGGCGCTGTTTCTCCTGCTGCGCGCGGAGTTCGTCGCCGCGGCCCAGGTCGTCGTCTACGCCGGCGCGGTGATGGTCCTCTACGTGTTCGTCGTCGCCTACATCGGTGGTCAGGACGAACCGCTCGGCCCGCGCGCGGGCCGTGGGCTGAAGGTCATCTCCGTGCTGTTCGGCGTCGCGCTGTTCATCGAGCTGAGCATCGCGACGCTCGGCTCGGGCCTGCAGCTGGTCGACAGCCCCGGCGCGGCGGTCGCGGCGAGCTTCGGCAGCCCCGCCGAGATCGGCACGCTGCTGCTGACGAAGTACCTGCTGGTGTTCGAGCTGGCGTCCTTCCTGCTGCTGATCGCCGTCGTCGGCGCGGTCGTGCTGGCGCGCCGCCGCGGCGGCCTCAGCGCCGCCGAGGAGCAGGAGCGCTACAGCGCGATGGACATCCTGCGCTCGTCCTACACCGGCACGATGGCCGAGGCCGTCGGCGGACCGCACTCGCTGCCGAAGAAGGCCGGCGCCGCCGAGTCCGCACCCGCCGACGACCCCGCACCCGCCGACGACCCCGCACCCGCACCCGCCGACGACCCCACACCCACGACCGAGCCGGCACCCGCCGGCGAACCCACATCCGCCGACGACCCGGCGACGCCGGAGGACCAGCGCTAGATGGACATCGGCTGGTTTCTCGCGATCTCCGCGCTGATCTTCTCGATCGGTGCCTTCGGCGTGCTCACGCGCCGCAGCCCGCTCGTCATCCTGCTCTGCCTCGAGCTGATGCTCAACGCCGCGAACCTCGCGCTGATCGCGTTCGCGCGCATGCACGGCAACATGGAGGGCCAGATCTTCGCCCTCATCGTGATGGTCGTCGCGGCCTGCGAGGTGACGATCGGGCTCGGCCTGATCGTCGCGATGCGCCGCCGCAAGCTGCCGATCGACGTCGACGAGATGCAGGAGCTGCGCGGATGACGTCGCTGAAGCTCTTCGCCTGGCTGACGCTGCTGCTGCCGCTGGCCGGCTGCATCGCCGTCGCGCTCGTCGGCCGCCGGCTGCCGGGCCGCGGCGCCGGCTACCTGGCGACCGGCGCGCTCGCCGGGTCGTTCGCCGCGGCGATCGCGACGCTCGTCACGCTGACCGGCCGCGAGGCCGACGAGCAGCAGGTCGTCGCCGTCGCCTGGGACTACGCGAACACCGTCGGCATCGACGCCCAGCTGTCGCTGCTCGTCGACCCGCTGTCGGTCTTCATGATCCTCGTCGTCTCGGGCGTGTCGACGCTGATCCACCTGTACTCGATCAGCTACATGGCCTCCGACCAGGGCTACGTGCGCTTCTTCGCGTACCTGAACTTCTTCGTCTTCTCGATGCTGCTGCTCGTCCTGGCGGGCAACTTCCTCGTGCTGATCATCGGCTGGGCGTTCGTCGGCGCGGCCTCCTACCTGCTGATCAGCTTCTGGTACCGCCGCACGACCGCGACGAGCGCCGGCATCAAGGCCTTCGTCATCAACGTGCTCGGCGACGTCGGCCTCGTGCTCGGCACGTTCTTCATCTTCAAGCACGTCGGCACGCTGGACTTCCTGCAGAGCTTCGAGAACGCCAGGGAGACCTTCGAGCCCGGCGACGGCGACCTCACGGCCGGCTGCATCCTGCTGCTCGTCGGCGCCTTCGCGAAGTCCGCGCAGGTCCCGCTGCACACCTGGCTGCCCGACGCGATGGAGGGCCCGACGCCGGTCAGCTCGCTGATCCACGCAGCGACGATGGTCACCGCCGGCGTCTACCTGATCGCGCGCATGCACCCGCTCTTCGAGCTGGCCCCGACAGCCGCCGACGTCGGCGCGATCGTCGGCTGCCTGACGCTGCTGATCGCCGCCACGATCGCGATCGCGGTGACCGACCTCAAGCGCGTCATCGCCTACTCGACGATGTCGCAGATCGGCTACATGGTGATGGCCGTCAGCGCGGGCGCCTACGCCGCCGGCCTCTTCCACCTGATGACGCACGCCTTCTTCAAGGCGCTGCTGTTCATGGCCGCCGGCTCGGTGATCGCCGCGATGGCGGGCCAGCAGAACCTCGACAAGATGGGCGGCTTCAGGAAGGCGATGCCGTTCACGTTCGGCTGCATGGTGATCGGCGGCCTCGCGCTGTCGGGCGTGCCGCCGTTCTCGGGCTTCTTCTCCAAGGACGAGATCCTGCTGCTGATCGGCGATCGCGGCGGCTGGTACTGGATCCTCTACGTGGCCGGCTACGCGGGCGCGTTCATGACCGGGATCTACACGTTCCGGATGATCTTCCGCACCTTCTTCGGCGAGCCCGTGCCCGAGGCGCGCGAGCTCGAGGAAGGCCACCTGCACCACGCCGAGGTGCACACGAACCCCGCCACCGGCGAGGTCGAGGACACCGAGGTCGGCTTCCCCGGCGCCGAGCACCACATCGCCGAGCGCGAGCCGACGATGAAGATCGCGATGGGCGCGCTGGCGCTGCTGGCGATCGTCGGCGGCGTGCTGCAGATCCCCAAGGTCGTGCACGTGATCGACGACTTCCTCGATCCGACGTTCGCCGGCTCGGCGCTGTATCACCGCGAGCTCGGTGACGGGCTGATCGCCTTCGGCCTCGTGCTCGGGGCGATCGTCGGCGTCGCCGGCATCGCCGTCGCGTACCTCATCTGGGTGAAGAACCCGCAGATCGCGGTGACCGTGCGCGAGCGCCTGGCGCCGCTGCACACGCTGTTCGTCAACAAGTGGTACTTCGACGAGCTGATCGACGCGCTCGTCGTGCGGCCCGTGCGCTGGTTCGGCGCATGGTCGCACCAGACCTTCGAGCGGATCTTCGTCAACGGCCTGCTCGTCGGCGGCACGAGCGGCGTCGTGCGCGCCGGCTCCTCGGCCGTGCGCGCCGCCCAGACCGGCTTCCTGCGCTACTACGCGCTGCTGATCGTCGTCGGCATCGTCGCGCTCGCCTTCTACTTCCTGATGAGCGCATGACCCTGCACCTGTCGATCATGCTCTGGCTGCCGGTGGCGTTCGCCGTGCTGGCGCTCGTCGCGCCGCCGCGCTTCGCCGGCCGCCTGGCGCTGCTCGGCGCGGCGCTCGTGCTCGGCTACGCCGTGACGTACCTCGTCGACTTCGACTCCGGGTCGGGCGTCCTGCAGTACGTCACCGACGAGACCTGGATCGCCGAGCTGGGGATCTCCTACAAGCTCGGCCTCGACGGCCTCAACCTGCTGCTCGTCGCGCTGACCGCGATCCTCTTCTTCTCCTGCATCCTGTGGGCGAGCCTGCGCCAGTGGGACCGGCCGCGGTTGTTCTACTTCCACTTCCTCGTCGCCGAGACCGCCGTGCTGGGCGCGCTGCTCGCGCAGGACCTCGCGCTGTTCGTCGTCTTCTTCGACCTCATGCTCGTGCCGTTCTTCTTCCTGACGGGCATGTGGGGCGGGGCGCGGCGCGTGCAGGCGACGATGAAGCTCGTCATCTACACGCTCGTCGGCTCGCTGCTGATGCTGACGGCGGCGGTCGCGACCGGCGTCCTGGCGGCGGCCGGCCCGCCCGAGCTGTCGTTCGCGTTCTCCGACCTCGCCGAGCGCCCGCTGGCGGAGTCCTCGCAGAACTGGATCTTCCTCTTCTTCGCGGCCGCCTTCCTCGTCAAGATGCCGGCCTTCCCGCTGCACGGCTGGATGCCCGACGGCTACCGCGCGATGCCGCTGCCGGTGCTCGCGGTCTTCTCGGGCGTGCTGAGCAAGGTCGCCGCCTACGGCTTCCTGCGCGTCTGCCTGCCGCTCTTCCCGGACGCCAGCGACCACTTCCAGACGCTGCTGCTGCTGATCGCGGTGGCCTCGATCCTGTACGGCTCGGCGATGGCGTTCACGACGACCGAGGCGCGCCTGATCCTCGGCTACTCGTCGGTCGCCCAACTGGGCTTCATCACGCTCGGCGTCTTCGCGCTCAACGCGCAGGGCGCGCAGGGCGCGCTGCTGCAGTCCTTCAACCACGGCCTCGTCGTCGCGCCGGCGCTGTTCATCGTCGCGCTGCTGGCGGCGCGCGCGTCGGGCTCGGAGGACATCCGCGACATGGGCGGCCTGGGGATGCGTGCGCCGATCCTCGCGACGATGTTCCTGATCGTCGCCTTCGCGACGCTCGCGCTGCCCGGCTCGGCGAACTTCGCCGCCGAGTTCTACATCCTGCTGGGCGTCTTCACCGATCACATGGTGATCGCGATCGTCGCCAGCACCGGCGTCATCCTGGCGGCGATCTACGCGCTGCGACTGTTCATCACGACGATGCACAACCGGACGGGCGCGCGGGTCGAGTCGCGCGAGCTGTCACTGCGTGACGGGCTCGTGCTCGTGCCGCTCGTGCTGGCGATCATCGCGATCGCCCTGTACCCGCAGTTCGCGCTGGAGCGCAGCGAGAGCACGGTCGCGCCGCCGCCGACGGCGGCCGCCGAGCTCCTGCCCGGTGGCACGCCCTTCGCGCCGCTCGAGGAGACCCCATGATCGCCACCGCTGAGACGATCGAAGCCCCGCACGTCGACTGGGCGGGCCTGTCGCCGCTGATCGCCGTCTTCCTCGGCGCGATCGTCGTGCTCCTGCTCGGCCTGTCGCGCTCGCGATCGGCGCGCGAGACGGCCGTGCCGCTGCTGTCGATCGCCACGCTGGCGATCGCGATCGGCCTGAGCGTCGGCCGGTGGGGCGAGCGCACGGACCTGATCGCCGGCGCGCTGCGCCTCGACGAGCTGACGCTGATCCTGACGATCCTCTTCTGCGTCGCCGGCATCGCGACGGTGCTGCTGTCCTGGCGCCACGTCGCGCCGCGCGAGCTCGCGCACGGCGAGTACTACGCGCTGCTGCTGTCCTCGATCGCGGGCATGATCGTGCTCGT
This sequence comes from Solirubrobacteraceae bacterium, assembly GCA_030690545.1. GTDB lineage: Bacteria > Actinomycetota > Thermoleophilia > Solirubrobacterales > Solirubrobacteraceae > CADCVQ01. The sequence goes on along the minus strand of JAUYGN010000124.1, from coordinate 16,309 downwards.
CGCCGCACAGAACCTCGTCGCGGTGTTCGTCGGCCTCGAGCTGCTGTCGATCCCGCTCTACGTGCTGTGCGCGGCCGAGATGCGCCGCGCCTCGTCGCTGGAGTCGGGCCTGAAGTACCTCGTGATCGGGTCGGTCGGCTCGGCGACGGTCCTGTACGGGCTGGCCTTCATCTACGGCGCGACCGGCTCGACGGACTTCGGCCGGATCGCCGAGGTGCTGGCCGGCGGCGACGTCGCCAGCGACGTGCTACTGCTGACGGGCGTCGCGCTGACGATCGCGGGGATGGCGTTCAAGGCCTCCGTGGCGCCCTTTCATCAGTGGACGCCAGACGTCTACGAGGGCGCGCCGACGCCGATCACGGCCTTCATGGCGGTCGCGACGAAGGCGGCGGCGTTCGGCGTCGTGCTACGCCTGTTCGACGTCGCGCTGATCGACGCCGCGCTCGACTGGGGACCGGCGCTCGCGGTGCTGGCGGCGATCACGATCGTCGTCGGCAACGTCGGCGCGCTCGGGCAGTCCTCGCTGAAGCGCCTGCTGGCCTACTCGTCGGTCGCCCAGGCCGGCTACATGCTCGCGGGCGTCGTCGTGGCGACGCGCCTGGGGCTGCAGGCGACGATCTTCTACATCGCCGTCTACCTCGTGATGAACCTCGCCGCGTTCGCGGTCATCGTGGCGCGCGAGCGCGAAACGCCGCTCGGCGACGACATCAGCTCGCTGAACGGGATCGGCGCGACGCGGCCGGCGCTCGCCTGGTCGATGACGATCTCGATGCTCGCCCTCGCCGGCTTCCCGGCGACCGCCGGCTTCATCGGGAAGTTCTATCTGATCGAGGCCGCCGTGGCGGGCGCCTACACCTGGCTGGCGGTCTTCATCGTCGTCGGCTCGATGATCTCCCTCGCGTACTACCTGAAGGTGATCGCGGCGATCTGGATGCAGCCGGCGGAGGACGACGGCACCGTCGTCGCGACGGAGCCCGTGCCACTGGCGGACGGTGGCGAGACCCCGCTGCTGGCCGGCGGCGCCGAGGAGGCCACGAGCGCGCGCGGGCAGGGCGAGCTCGTCGGCGTGGCGGTCGTCTTCGCCGCGCTGACCGTGATCCTCGGCATCGTCCCCTCGCCGCTGCTCGACGTCGTGCGCGACGCCGGCGCGGCGCTCGGGCTGCTGTAGGCGCGGACGCGGCGCGGGAGCGTCAGCGAGCATCGGGCCGGCCCGGAGCCCCGGGGACGAGGCTGGCAGGTTGCGCTCGAATAGCGAGCTCAAGCCGCCGGCCTCGCGGCTGCCGCGCGCGCCGCACTCGCCGCACTCGCCGCACTCGCCCACCGGGTACAGCACGCGTGTGACCACACGACGGTCAGGCGACCGGCAACCCGCATGCTTGCGGGCGGCTGATCAGCCAGCCGAAAGACCCCGAAACGCCCATAGACACGGGCCTTTTCGCTATTTGACACCATTTGACGTTACATGGTACGGTGACGCCTATGAGCGCCTTCCATGCAACGGCTAGCACCATCGCCGCCGCCGTGACCGATCCCGGTGCCGGCGGTGTGTCGACCGAGGAACTCGGTCTTGCCGGCGGCATCGCCGGCTTCGCGATCATCGTCTTGCTTCTGGGGGGCCTCGGCCACCGCGGGGAGCTGATCCCGACGCTCGGCTGGTTCGAGCGCTTCGCCGAGCGCGTGTCGGGCCAGCCGGCCTGGGCCTCGCTGCCCTGCGGCCTGGCGATCATCTCGCTCATCTCGTCGGTCTTCGGCCTCTACTGGGACGTCTCGCTGCACATCGACCGCGGCCGTGACACGAACGTCTTCGGCAACCCGGGCCACTTCTTCATCCTCGCCGGCCTGTACGGCATCTTCGCCGCCGGCTTCTTCGCGATCTGCCTCGGCCGCGAGGAGCGCGCCGACCGCCCCGGACCGACCGCGATCCGCATCTCGCGCGACTGGTACGCCCCGCTCGGCGGCGTCCTGATGTGCGTCACCGGCCTGTTCTCGCTGATCGCCTTCCCGCTCGACGACGTCTGGCACCGCATCTTCGGCCAGGACGTGACCCTCTGGGGTCCGACGCACCTGATGCTGATCGGCGGCGCGGTCATGACGCTGGTGGCGATCGCCGTCATCCAGGTCGAGGTCGTCCGCGCGATGAAGGTCGCCGGCGTCATGCATCTCGAGAAGGCCTGGGTGCGCCACCTGCGCGTCGTCTGGCTGCCCGGCGGCCTGCTCGTCGGCCTGTCGACCTTCCAGGGCGAGTTCGACTTCGGCGTGCCGCAGTTCCAGCTCGTCTTCCACCCGATGCTGATCATGCTCGCCGCCGGCGTCACGCTCGTCGCGACCCGCATCTGGCTCGGCCGCAACGCGATGTTCGGCGCCGTCGCCTTCTTCCTCGTCATGCGCGGCCTGCTGGCGCTGTCGGTGCACAACTCGCTCGGCGAGGCGCTGCCGCACTTCCCGCTGTACATCGCCTCCGCGCTCGCCGTCGAGGCCGCCGCGATGCTCGTCGCCGTCCGCCGCCCGCTGGCGTTCGGCGCGACCGCCGGCGCGCTGATCGGCACGATCGGCCTGGCCGCCGAGTGGGGCTGGTCGCACGTCTGGATGCCGCTGCCGTGGGTCAGCGAGATCCTCGCCGAGACGATCGTCATGGGCCTCGCGATGGCGATCGCGGCGTCGGTCCTCGGCGCCTGGATCGGCGCCCGCCTGGCATCCGACGAGATCCCCTACGACCCCAACCTGCGCTACGCCGCGATCCCCGCCGCGCTGGCGATCTTCGCGCTGCTCGCGTTCCCCCTGTTCACGAAGGCGACGACCGGCATCACCGGCGAGGTCGTGCTGACGAACGTCCAGGGCGGCGCCGAGCGGACCGTCAACGCCACGATCACGCTGAGCCCGCGCGACGCGGCCAGCGACGCGAAGTGGTTCACGGTGACCGCCTGGCAGGGCGGCGCGCCGCTGATCACCGATCGCCTGCAGCGCGTCTCGGAGGGCGTCTACCGCACGACGCAGCCGATCCCCGTGCACGGCTCCTGGAAGACGATGGTCCGCCTGCACGAGGGCCGCTCGATCACGGGGCTGCCGATCTACGCGCCGGCCGACCGGGCGATCCCGGCTCCGGCCGTGCCCGCGCCGGCGCGCTTCGAGCGCCCGTTCTTCTCCGACAAGGAGCTGCTGCAGCGCGAGGCCAAGGTGCAGGGCAGCACGCTCACCAACAGCGCCTACGCGGTCGTGCTCGGGCTGACGTTCGGGCTGCTGGCGATGCTCGCCTGGGGCCTGCACCGCGTCGCGGTGACCGCCGGTCGCATCCGCGACACGCCGCTGCCGGAGTGGGCGCAGCCCGCCGAGCCCGATCCGCAGCCCGACCCGAGCCTCATCCTGCAGTCCGCCGACCTGCCCGACTGGGCGCGACGGCCCGAACCCGAAGCCGATCCCGCCCAGGCCGAGCCCGGACGCGAGCCGGAGCTCGAGCCGACCGGCGCCGGCACGTACAGCGGTTCGACACGATGAGCGTCATCGAGCTCCAGACGCCGTCCGAGAACGGGGCGCGCGGCGCCGTGCCGCACGTCCGCATCGCGATCGTCGGGACCGGCTTCGCCGGCCTCGGCCTCGCGATCAGGCTCAAGCAGGAGGGCATCGAGGACTTCGTCCTGATCGAGCGCGCCGACGACGTCGGCGGCACCTGGCAAGCGAACACGTACCCGGGCTGCCAGTGCGACGTCCCATCGCACCTGTACTCGTTCTCCTTCGCCCCCAACCCGAGCTGGACGCGTACCTACTCGCGCCAGCCGGAGATCTGGCGCTACCTGCAAGCGGTCGCAGAAGAGCACGACCTGCGTCCGCACATCCGCTTCGGCCACGAGCTGACCGGCGCCGCCTGGGACGAGCAGCGCGAGCTGTGGAGCGTGCAGACGTCGCGCGGCGCCTGGACGGCGCAGGTCGTCGTCGACGCCAGCGGCCCGCTGAGCTATCCGCAGGTGCCGCGCATCAGGGGCCTGCGACGGTTTCAGGGCAAGGTCTTTCACTCCGCCGAGTGGGATCACGACCACGACCTCGGCGGCGAGCGCGTCGCCGTCATCGGCACCGGCGCCTCGGCGATCCAGTTCGTGCCGCAGATCGCTGACCGCGTCGGTCAGATGCACGTCTTCCAGCGCACGGCGCCGTGGATCCTGCCGCACTCCGACCGCCGCACGACGCGCGTCGAGCGGCGCATCTACAAGACCCTGCCGTTCCTCCAGAAGGCCGTCCGCGCGGGCGTCTACTGGAGCCGCGAGAGCTTCCTGCTGGGCTTCATCAAGAACCCGCGGATCATGGGCGGCGCCGAGCGGATCGCGACGGCCCACATGCACCGCCAGGTCAGGGACCCCGAGCTGCGCCGCAAGCTCACGCCGCGGTTTCGCCTCGGCTGCAAGCGGGTGCTGATCTCCAACGCCTGGTATCCGGCGCTGACGCGTCCCAACGTCGAGCTCGTGACCGACGGCATCCGCGAGATCCACGGCAACGCGATCGTGCTCGACGACGGCAGCGAGCGCGAGGTCGACACGATCATCCTCGGGACCGGCTTTCACGTCACCGATCCGCCGACCGCGGCGCTCGTGCGCGGTCGCGACGGGCGCACGCTCGCCGAGCGGATGCAGGGCGGAGTCCAGGCCTACCTCGGCGCGACGATGGAGGGGATGCCGAACTTCTTCAAGCTGATCGGGCCCAACACGGGCCTGGGCCACAACTCGATGGTCTTCATGATCGAGGCCCAGCTGCGCTACGTGCTCGACGCGCTGCGCGTGATCGACGAGCAGCGGATCGCGACCTTCGAGGTCCGCCCCGAGGCGATGCGCGCCTACAACGCGCAGCTGCAGTCCAAGCTGCCGGGCACCGTCTGGATGTCCGGCTGCGCGAGCTGGTACCTCGACGCCGACGGGCGCAACACGACGATCTGGCCGGACTTCACGTTCCGCTTCCGGCGGCGCACGCGGCGCTTCGATCCGCCCGCCTACACGCTGCGCCACCACACCGACGCGGCGTCGACGACACCGGCTCCGGCGACGACGCCGGCGGCTGCGGCCTGATGGCGCGCTCGCGGTTCGACGTCGCCGGGCGGACGGTCTTCATCACCGGCGCCGCGCGCGGGATCGGCGCCGCCGCGGCGCAGCGGCTGCACGCCGCCGGCGCCAACGTGGCGCTCGTCGGCCTCGAGCCCGACACGCTCGCCGCGCTCGCCGAGCGCCTCGGCGCGCGCGCCGCCTGGTTTCAAGCGGACGTCACCGACTACGACGCGCTCGTCGCCGCCGTCGAGGGCACGGTCGCGCGCTTCGGCGCGATCGACGTCGCGATCGCCAACGCCGGCATCCAGTTCATGGGCCGGATGGCGACGATGCCGCGCGAGCACTTCGAGCGCACGATCGAGGTCAACCTGCTCGGCGCCTGGCGCACGAACCGCGCCGTGATCGACGAGATCGTGCGCAACCGCGGCTACCTGTTGAACGTCTCGTCGCTGAGCGCCGCCAGCCACGCGCCGCTGATGGGCGCCTACACCGCGTCGAAGGCCGGCGTCGAGGCGATGACCGACGCCCTGCGCGTCGAGCTCGCACCCAGCGGGGCACGCGTCGGCTGCGCCTACTTCGGCTTCATCGACACCGACCTCGTGAGGGGCAGCTTCGCGCATCCCTCGACGCAGCAGCTGACCGCCGTGATGCCCGGCTTCGTCAAGCGCGCTGCGCCGCTGTCGGAGGCGGTCGACGCGATCGAGCGCGGCGTCGCACGGCGCTCGGCGCGTGTCTGGGCGCCACGGTACGTCGGCGGCGCGCTGGCGTTGCGCGGCGTGCTGCAGCCCGTCACCGAGTGGCGCACGAAGGCCAGCCCCCGCCTGCCGAAGGCACTGGCGCTCGCCGATCCGCCGGCCGACCGCGCGCTCGACACCCAGCATCCGCTGCTCGGCGTGGCCGCTGAAGTGTCCGAGCCGGCTCCGGTCACACGCGCTCGCTGAGCACCCTCGTTGCAGTGACGTGCGACACTGGTGGCACGGGCTCCTCGAGACGCGGACCGGTTCGAGGAGAACGGGACACGATCTTGCGCGTCGGCTGTCAGCCGTCTCCCTCCGACTGCGCGCGAGTTCCTAGCTTCGAGGGAGGCGAGAAACGCGTGCGGACTTGTCCGTCACGACCGAAGACCGGGATCCGCGACGAGACTCGCGAACGCAGCGCCTGCGTGACGAGCACGCGCTGTTCGCGCGCTTGGCCGCCGACTCGCAGGACAGCGGCACGCGCGACGCGCTCGTCGAGCGCTTCCTGCCGCTCGCACGCTCGCTGGCACTGCGCTACCAGCGTTCCGGGGAGCCGCTCGACGATCTCGTGCAGGTCGCCTCGCTGGGCCTGATCAAGGCGGTCGACCGCTACGACCCCGGCCGCGGGATCGCCTTCTCCTCCTACGCCGTGCCGACGATCCTGGGCGAGATCAAGCGCCACTTCCGCGACCGCACGTGGTCGGTCCGCGTCCCGCGCGGCCTGCAGGAGCTCTCCCAGCGCGTCGATCGCGCGGTCGCCGAGCTTGCCGAGCACCTGAGTCGCCAGCCGTCCGTCGCCGAGGTCGCGGCCGCCGTCGGCGCCCAGCACGAGGACGTCCTCGAGGCGATGCAGGCCGGCGGCGCCTACCGCGCCGTCTCCTTCGAGGCGCCGCGCGCCGGCGGCGAGCACGACGCCGCGACGCTCGGCGACGCGATCGGCGTCCACGAGGACGGCTTCGATCGCGCGGAGGAGCGTGCCGTCCTCGATCAGCTGATGAGCACGATCTCCGCGCGCGAGCGCGAGGTGCTGCGGATGCGCTTTCAGGAGGACATGACGCAAGCCGAGATCGGCGCCGCCGTCGGCGTCAGCCAGATGCAGATCTCGCGGATCATCCGCCAGGCGCTCGCGCGCCTGCTTGCGAGCGCCGAGTCGCCCGCGGAGGACGCGCCACCCGACTGACCGCAACACCGAGCGTCATCGCCCAGGCCGCCCGCTCCGACCGGAGCTCTACCCTCGGTCGCGTGTCTCGCCGCCCGACCACCCCCGACGAGGAGCTGATCGGCGCTCAGCACGAGGACGTCGCCAGCGAGATCAGCGACGCCACGCGCACCGAGCGGATGGCCGCGGAGCTGGCGATGGGCTTTCGCGAGCTCAGCGGCCTGCACCGCGCCGTATCGGTCTTCGGCTCGGCGCGGACGCAGCCGGGATCGGCCGAGCACGCGCTGGCGCACGAGCTCGGTCGCCGGCTCGGAGCGGCCGGCTTCGCGGTCATCACCGGCGGCGGGCCCGGTGCGATGGACGCCGCGAACTGCGGCGCGCACGACGCGGGAGCGCACTCGGTCGGGCTGAGCATCGATCTGCCGTTCGAGCGACACGTCTGTCGCTGCGTCGACCAGGGGCTGGACTTCCACTACTTCTTCTGTCGCAAGGTGATGTTCGTCCGCTACGCGAACGCCTTCGTCGTACTGCCGGGCGGCTACGGCACGCTCGACGAGCTGTTCGAGGCGCTGTGCCTGATCCAGACCGAGAAGGTCCACTCGTTCCCGGTCATCCTCGTCGGCAGCGCGTACTGGTCGGGCCTCGTCGACTGGCTGCGCGAGCGGGTCGCAGGCGAGCACAAGATCGACGCCGGCGACCTCGATCTGCTGCACCTGACCGACGATCTCGACCTCGTCGTCGAGCTCGTGCAGCGCGCCGCCGTGCAGCAGGGCGTGTAGCGCGGCGCCGGCCGGACCCGGCCGGTCGACCCACTACCCTTGCGCCCCCGTGGAGTACCCGCTCGAGACCTTCAGCGCCGCTGAGCGCGCTCGCCTCGAGGGGCACTTCACGAACCTCGACGAGCCGGTGTTCGCGCTCGTCAACCTGCCCGAGACCGTCAAGGGCGCGCTGTTCGCGCGCTACTCGCGCTACCAGGGAACGCTGCGGCGGATGTTCCTCGACGAGTTCGCCGGGTCGCTGCCCGAGCATGACCGCGGGCGCTACGACGGCGACGAGGGCGAGCGCGCGGCCGATCTCTACGAGCGCATCTTCGTCGGCTATGGCGATGACTCCGTCGCCCAGCTCGGCGGCGCCCACGTCGCCTGCGAGTGGGTCTCCAACGTCATGACGAAGGTGCTGCAGCGCCCGCGCCTGGGCGCCTACCTCGAGCAGTCGACGCGCTACATCGCCTACGACGCGCCGATCGAGGGCAGCTCGCGCTACCGCTACTACCGCGACGCCGAGCTCGGGCCCGACTACGAGGCCGCGATGGACGAGATCTTCGGCATCTACTCGGCCGCGCTGCCGCGCGTGCAGGCCTGGGCCGCCGAGCAGTACCCGGCCGCCGCGGGCGAGTCGGCGCAGGCGCACGAGCGCGCGATCCGCGCCAAGGCGCTGGACCTGCTGCGCGGTCTGCTCCCCGCCGCGTCGCTGTCGCACATGGGGATCTTCGCCACCGGCCAGACCTACGAGCAGCTGATCCTGCACCTGCTCGGCCACCCGCTGCCCGAGGCGCGCCACTACGGCCGGCTGATCCTGCAGTCCGTCCAGGCGGTGATGCCGAGCTTCGTCTCACGCGTCGGGCGCCCCGACCGCGGCGGCGAGTGGGTCTCCTACCTGCAGCGTCGCGAGCAGGCCGCCGAGCGCTGGGCGGCGCGCCTGGGACTGGACCGCGCGGCCGGTGACGACGGCGCGGGCGGCCCCTCGGTGCGCCTCGTGCACCACGACGGCGACGAGCGCCTGCTGCTGTCGGCACTGCTCTTCGAGGCGGCGACGACCGACGAGCGCACGACGCGCGCGGCGCTCGACGCGCTCAGCGACGACGCGCGCGGCCTGCTGCTCGCCGACCTCGTCGGCGACCGCGCCAACCGCCGCCACCGGCCGGGCCGCGGGATGGAGTCGCTGCGCTACCGCTTCGAGATCGTCAGCGACTACGGCGCCTTTCGCGACCTGCAGCGCCACCGGATGCTGACCTGCCAATGGCAGGCGCTGACGCCCGATCTCGGTGCCGGCGTCCCGCACGAGGTCGACGACGCCGGCGTCGGCGATGCCTACCGTCGCGCGCTCGACGTCTCGCACGCCGCCTACGAGCGGCTGCTGGACGCCGGCCACGATCGCCGCGCCGCGATGTACGCGCTCTGCCTCGGCTACCGGCTGCGCTACGTGCTCGATCTCAACGCGCGCGAGGCGATGCAGCTGATCGAGCTGCGCTCCGGCCGCGAAGGGCACCCGTCCTATCGCGCCGTCGCCCACGCGATGCATGAGCGGATCGCCGCCGTCCATCCCGCCGTCGCGGCCGCGATGACGCACCTCGACACCGACACCGAGCCGCGCCTGGAGCGGATCGTCTCCGAGCTGCGCACGCAGGCCAAGCTCGACGCGCGTTGATAGATTGGCCGAGTCGTTGGGCGACTCGCCCTGCGGGCCTGCATCTGACGGGACGAAAGGAGGCCGCTGATGGATGACCGCGATCGTGCCGCACGCACGGGCAAGCTCGGCAGCCTCGTGGTGCGCAGCGAGCGCGAGGGCGAGGCGCACATCGTCGAGCTCGTCGGCGAGCTCGACCTCGACGGGGCGCCGCGCCTGGAGTCCGAGCTGCGCAGCGTCGAGGCCGGCGATGCCAGCTCGATCGTCGTCGACCTCGGCCAGCTCGAGTTCATCGACTCGACCGGCATCCGCCTGCTCCTGATGGCGTCCGAGCGCTGCGCGGACGGCCGCTTGTCGATCCTGCGCGGCCCCAAGCAGGTCCACCGCGTCTTCGAGATCACCGATCTCGCCGACCGGCTGCCGTTCGCCGACGCCTGATCGGCGGCCGGCTCGCCGGCGCCCGCCGACAGGCGAGCGCCGGCCCAGAGAGGCTCAGTACGCAGCCAGCGTGGCGAGGTTCGCCTTGTGCATCCGGCGGATGAGGTTGCGCGGATCCTTCGCGACGTACTGCGCCGCCCCGGACTCGTAGACGAGGTAGGCGGTGCCGCGGTGCTCGGTGATCCCCTCGGTCATGCTCGGCGCCCGGAAGCAGCGCGTCGAGGCGTTGTCGATGTCCCGCGCGCCACCGTTCATGACGTAGATGTTGCTGCGGTTGTCGTTGCCGAACGACGTGCTGTAGATGAAGCGGTTCGCCGTGACGAGCAGGCCCTGCGCCTTCATCGGCACCTCGTAGGCGCCAGGCTGCGTCGCGAGCGCACCGTTGTTGGCGACCTTGTAGCGGTACATCCTGTCGCGGCCGCGCTGGTTGAAGCGCCCCGCGTAGAGGTTGTCGCCGTAGCTTGCGATGAACGATGCGCCATAGACCTTGCGCGCCGTGCCGGTCTGCTTGAAGTAGGGCGTGCCGGCCCGCGCCATCCTCGTCCGCAGCGTCGACAGCCGGTACTTGCGGATCGTGTGCCCCGTCGGCGAGTTCTTGCCCTGTACGAACGCCCAGCCCTTCGTGATCGCGATGCCGCCGGCATGCGTCGGGGCGATCGCGACCGTGCCGACATGCCGGCCGCTGCTCGGGTCGATGCCGATCAGCCAGGCGTTTGCGCCGTTGCGGTAGGACGTGACGACGAGCAGGTCGTTGCCGCTGCCGTTCCAGTTGTGCCACGTCGCGATGCCCTGCGGGGTGTGCGTCGCCAGCCCGGGGAGCATCGGTCCGCGGCTGAACATCCGGTCATAGACGAAGGAGGCCGACTTGCCGTTGTAGAAGGCGGCGTTGTTGCCGCTGGACCGTGCTTCGCAGCTGATCGCGGCGGCCTGCGCGACATGCCGCTCGGCCGGCGCTGCCGTCGCGACGGCGGTCGCGATCCCGAGGCCGAGGACGAGGGCGCCGCTGATCGCGACGAGGCGTGCTTCTTGGGACAAGGACTTCATCACGCTCCTGTGAGGACGTCGGGCTGATGCGGACCTTCTGGCGCTACCCGCCCGTCCGATTGCCATGCATGTCCGCCCGTCGCTACGCGTCGGCCTCGTCGCGACGCGCGGCGATGCGCTGCTCGAGCTGGCCCATCACCGCCGGGTCGCGCAGCGTCGTGACGTCGCCGAGCTCGCGGCCCTCGGCGATGTCGCGCAGCAGCCGGCGCATGATCTTGCCCGAGCGCGTCTTGGGCAGGTCGTCGGCCCAGACGATGCGCTTCGGCCGCGCGAGCTTGCCGATCTTGCGCGCGACGTGCTCGCGCAGCTCGGCGACGAGCTCGTCGGTCCCCTCGAGCTCGCCCTCGAGCGTCACGAAGCAGACGACCGCCTGGCCGGTGTCCTCGTCGGCGGCGCCGATCGTCGCGCACTCGGCGACCTTCGGGTGCGAGACGACCGCCGACTCGATCTCCGCCGTCGACATCCGGTGGCCGGAGACGTTGAGCACGTCGTCGACGCGGCCGATGACCCAGAAGTAGTCGTCTGCGTCCTCGCGCGACGCGTCGCCGACGAAGTACGTCCGCGGCCCGAACTTCTCGAAGTACGTCGCGACGTAGCGCTCGTCGTCGCGGTACAGCGTGCGCAGCATCGACGGCCACGGCTGACGCAGCGTCAGCAGGCCCTGCTTGCCGCGCGCGACCTCGTCGCCGGCCTCGTCGACGACCGCCGCGACGACGCCCGGCAGCGGCTGCGTCGCCGAGCCCGGCTTGCAGTGCGTGATCCCCGGCAGCGGCGCGATCATGATCGAGCCCGTCTCCGTCTGCCACCAGGTGTCGACGACGGGGCAGCGCTCGCCGCCGATGACGTGGTAGTACCAGACCCAGGCCTTCGGGTTGATCGGCTCGCCGACGGTGCCGAGCAGGCGCAGCTTCGAGAGGTCGTGGCGGCCGGGGTACTGCTCGCCCCACTTCATGCAGGCGCGGATCGCCGTCGGCGCGGTGTAGAAGAGCGTCACGCCGTAGCGCTCGCAGAGCTCCCACCAGATGTCCTTGTCGGGGTAGTCGGGCGCGCCCTCGTACATGACCGACGTCGCGCCGTTCATCAGCGGCCCGTAGACGATGTACGTGTGGCCGGTGATCCAGCCGACGTCGGCGCTGCAGAAGTACACGTCGGTCTCGGGCTTGAGGTCGAAGACGATCCTGTGCGTGTACGCGGCGCCGGTCAGGTAGCCGCCGGTCGAGTGCAGGATCCCCTTCGGCTTCGCCGTCGAGCCGGACGAGTAGAGGATGAAGAGCGGGTGCTCGGCATCCAACGCGACGGCTTCGCAGTCGGCGGCGGCCGCGTCCATGATCTCGTCGTAGAAGACGTCCCCCTCGCCCATCGGGCAGTCGATCCCGGTGTGGCGCACGACGATCGTCGTCGCGACCGGCATCCCGACCTCGTCGACGGACTGCTTGATCGCCGCCGTCCTGCCCTTGCGCCGCGCCCCGTCGGCGGTGATCAGCGCCTTCGCCTCCGAGACCTCCATGCGCTCCTTGACGGACTCCGGCGAGAAGCCGCCGAAGACGACGTTGTGCGGCGCGCCGATCCGCGCGCAGGCGAGCATCGCGACGACGACCTCGGGGATCATCGGCAGGTAGATCCCGACGACGTCGCCCGCTTCGATGCCCTGGTCGCGCAGCGCGTTGGCGAAGCGCTGGACGTCGGCGTGCAGCTGCGCGTACGTGATGTCGCGCTCCTCCCCCTCCTCCCCGCGCCAGTGGAACGCGACGCGCTCGCCGAGGCCCGCCGCGACGTGGCGGTCGAGGCAGTTGTAGGAGGCGTTGATCGTCCCGCCTTCGAACCACGTGTAGAACGGCGGTCGCGAGTCGTTCAGCGTCGTCTCCCACTCGCTGAACCAGTCCAGCGCGCGGGCCTGCTCCTCCCACCAGGCGAGCGGGTCGGCGGCCGCGCGCTCGTAGACGGCCGGGTCGTTGAGCAGCGCATCGCGCGCGAACTCCTCCGGCGGCGGGAACGACTCGACCTCGAGCAGCTCCTCCAACCGCTGGGCCAATGCCTCGTGTGACGACGCGTCGACGCTCACTGAGCCTTGCTCCTCTCTCGCAACTCGATGCGGCGGATCTTGCCGGTCAGGGTCTTCGGCAGCTCGGCGACGAACTCGACGGCGCGCGGATAGGCGTACGCCGACAGGCGCTCGCGCACGAACGCCGCGATCTCCTTGCCGAGCTCGTCGCTGGACTCATACCCGGCGGCCGGGATGACGAATGCCTTGACGATGTTGCCGCGCCGCTCGTCGGGCCACGCGACGGCGGCGGCCTCGGCGACGGCCGGGTGCTCGAGGCAGGCCGACTCGACCTCGAACGGGCCGATCCGGTAGCCGGCCGAGATGATGACGTCGTCGGCGCGGCCCTCGTACCAGACGTAGCCGTCGGCGTCCTGCGAGGCGGCGTCCTTCGTGTGGAACCACTCGCCGCCGAAGGTCTCGCGGCCGGCCTGCTCGTTGTTCCAGTAGCCGAGCGGATAATGCGGGTTGGAGCGCGCGCGCAGGCAGATCTCACCACGCTCGCCGGCCGCCACCGGCCGCTCGTCCTCGTCGAGGATCCGCACGTCCCAGCCCGGCATCGGCTTGCCCATCGAGCCCTCGCGGACCTTCATGAACGGGTAGTTCGCGACGAGCGGGTAGCTCTCGCTCAGCCCGTAGTAGTCGAGCACGGTGACGCCGTACTGCTCCCGAAACCAGCGGATCGCCTCCGGGTTCAGCGGCTCGCCCGCCGAGCAGACGATCCGGAAGTCCTGCGGGTAGCGCGTGCCGGCGTCGCCGATGCCCATCATCGAGCGGATCGCCGTCGGCGTCGCGAAGACGTTCGTCGGCCGGTGTCGACTGAGGAACGCGAGCTGCTGGTGCGGGTCGAAGCCGCCCCTGCGCTGCAGGACGACCTGCGTCGCCCCGAAGCGCCACGGTCCGAGCAGCGGCGCGATGCCGGCCGCCCACGCCCACTCGCCCATGCCGTGGAAGCGCTCGCCGTCGCGCACGTCGTGGCAGTAGACGAACTCCTCGTGGCCGAGGATGTAGCGATGGGCGTGCAGGATGCCCTTCGCCAGGCCGGTCGTGCCGGACGTGTAGTACAGCTGCGCCGGGTCGTCGCACGACGTGTCGAGCGTCTCGTGGTCGGTCGAGCCGCTGTCGAGGTCGCCCGGCGCGAGCTCGACGATCTGCGCCCGGCCCTCGACGCGCGCGCGGTTGGCGGCGTTCGTCACGACGACGGCGGCCTGCGAGTCGGTCAGCCGATGGCGGATCCCCTCGTCGCCGTAGAGGACCGACATCGACAGCAGGATGCCGCCGATCTTCCACGTGCCGAAGAACGCGGCGGCGGTCTCGGGCGTCGGCGGCAGCAGCATCGCGACGCGGTCGCCGCGCTGCACGCCGCGCTCGAGCAGCGCCAGCGCGAACCGATTCGCCATGTCCTGCAGCTCTCCCCAATACACCTCGCGGACGGCGCCGTCGGGGTCCTCGTGGATCATCGCGAGCTTGTCGCGCGGGTGCTTGTCGCAGACGTCCGCGGCGATGTTGTAGCGCTCGGGTACCTGCCACGCATGTGCGGCACAGGCTTCCTCGTAGGTCATCGTGGGCGCACCGTATCGCCCGCGTGGTACTAGCGTCGGCGCTTGCGCTTCTTCTTCTTGGAGGACGAGTGCGGCTTGGACGGGGGCGGCTCGGGCGCCGGCGTCTCGATCTGCGTCGAGCGCCCGCGCCACGGACGGCGCTCCTTCTCCTCGACGGCCGCGCCCGCGGCGACCTTCGCCCCGCGAGCGGCCTGCTTCGCGCCGCGGCCGGAGCTCTTCGCGCCGCGCGGCTGCTCCCCGCGCTCGGCCATCCGCGCCTCGCGAAGCTCCTGCTGGGTGGGCCACGGCCGCGCGTCGCCGGTCTTCCACGCCGGCGGCTGGCCGCCCGGCCAGCGGTTGAGGAAGAGCGCGCCGAGGGCGAGCAGCCAGAAGACCTTCACGAGCGGCAGCTGGGCCTCGAGCGGGAAGACGAACAGGATGCCGACGATGACCCCGAGCACGCCCATGAAGCGCGTCAGCAGGCCGACCCGCATCGCGAACAGCGCCCCGAAGACGAATCCCAGGCCGAGCGCGAACGTGCCGAGCTGGACGAGGTAGTAGGCGGCCGCGACGAGTGGCGAGTCGAGCACGTCGCGCGCGGCGCGCTCGCTCTGGTCGGCCGAGCCGGCGAACGAGGTGACCTCGATCGTCAGCGCGGCCGCCGCGACGATCGCCGGGACGATGACGAACAGCGCGCCGGAGACCGTGGCGATGATCGGGAGCTTGCTGACCTCCGGATTGCGCGCCTTCGTCGAGCGGTACAGGTACGTCAGCGCGACGCCGATCAGCGCCAGCGCGATCGCCGGCACGAGCTGGCTGGCGACGATCGCGACGACGTTGTCGTTGTAGAAGAGGACCTTGCGCGCCACCAGGCCCGGCTCGGGAGAGTCGCCGAAGCGGGCGCCGAGCGCCTCCAGCAGGCCGGCCGAAGGGAACCTGTCGTTCGCCGTCAGGACGAGCAGCGAGCCGAGCATCGTCAGCAGGCCGGCGGCGATCGCGGTCGCGCCCGCCTTCGTCCGACGCTGTGCTTCCTCGGCGAGCGTCTCCTCCGGGGTGGCGGTCACGGCGCAAGTGTATGTTGCGTCGGTGGACATACGTGACGTCATGACCGAGGGCGTCGTCAGCGCCCCGCCGACGGCGACGGTCCGCCACGTCGCCGAGCTGATGCGCGAGCGCAACGTCGGCTCCGTCGTGCTCGTCGACGACGATGGTCAGCTCGCAGGCTTCGTGACCGATCGCGACCTCGCGATCGGCGCGCTGACCGACGGCCGCGACCCCGCCGACCCGGTCGATGCGCACGCCTCGTCGCCCGTCGTCACGGCCGAGCCGGGGATGGGCGTCGAGGACGCGGCCGAGCTGATGGTGCGCCACGGGATCCGCCGCCTGCCGGTGGTCGACGGCGGCCGCCTGACGGGGATCATCACGCTCGACGACCTCGCCGTGCGCACCGGCGACCTCGAGCTCGCGCAGCACATGACCGCGCAGATCACGCGCGCCGCGCTGCCCGGCTTCTACTTCCACGATCGCGGCGGGTGACCGCACCCGGGATCGTTCCGGGAGCGTCGCGTGCGCCGCTTCGAGCGTCGCAGTCGTGTGTCCTGCGCCCCTCCGGCGCCCAGCCGTGCACCAGGCCCTCCTTCGACGCGATCGGAGCGGGGTGCGAGCGAGCGCCTGCCACGACGGAGGCCCGCCGCTCGGATGGCGGCCAGCTCGGCTCCGTCGGAGCGCGTGCGAGCGAGTGCCGGCAGTTCGCCGCGTGACATGACAGCCGAGCAGCCGTGTCCAGCCTGCGGCGAGCCTGGGCTCGCCGCGTGGCGCACCGTGCCCGGCTCCGACCCCGCCCTGCCCGGCGCGTACGCGCTTGCGCGCTGCTCGGGCTGCGGCAGCGCCGTCACGCTCGCGGCCGCGCCGCCGGCGGC
>JAUYGN010000121.1 GCA_030690545.1 Solirubrobacteraceae bacterium | reverse complement strand
GGGCGGTCGCGCAGCCCGCCGCGCCGGCGGCGCGGATCGACCAGGTGCTCCGGGACGTAGCCCTCGTCGGCGGCGTTGATCGTCACGCCGGGCGGCACGATCTCGTCGATGCGGTCGAGCACGTCGTCGCTCAGCCGCACGTCGACGGCGCCGAGCTGGCTCTCCAGCTGCTCGAGCGTCCGCGGGCCGATGATCGCCGAGCTGACCGCCGGGTGCTCGAGCACGAACGCGAGCGCGAGATGGACGAGCGGGATGCCGACCTCCTCGGCGAGCTCGTTGAGCCGGATCGCCGCGTCGAGCTTCGGCGCGTTGGCGGGATGGCTCGGCTCGAAGCGGGCCGGGAACTGGTCGGCGCGCGACGAGCGCGGCTGCTCCTCTCCGCGCCGGTGGCGGCCCGACAGCCAGCCGCCCGCGAGCGGGCTCCACGGCAGCACCGCGATGTCGTAGCGCTGCGTGACGTGCAGCAGCTCGCGCTCGATGCCGCGCGCGAGGATCGAGTACGGAGGCTGCTCGGACACGACCCGGGCGTAGCCGCGCTCGCGCGCGACGTGCTGGCCCTCGACGACCTCCCACGGGTCGAACGTCGACGTGCCGACGTAGCGGATCTTGCCGGCGCGCACGAGGTCGGTGAGCGCACCGAGCGTCTCCTCGAAGTCCGTCTCGTCCTCGGGACGGTGGACCTGGTAGAGGTCGATCCAGTCCGTGCCGAGGCGGCGCAGGCTGTCCTCGACGGCCTGGTAGATCCAGCGCCGCGAGTTGCCGCGGTGATGAGCGGGCCCGACCTGCCCATGGAACTTCGTCGCGAGGAAGACGCTCTCGCGACGTCCTCCGGCAAGGGCCTTGCCGACGATCTCCTCGGACTCGCCCCGGGAGTACACGTCGGCCGTGTCGATGACGTTGATCCCGCCGTCGAGCGCCGCATGGATGATGCGGATGCCGTCGGCGTGGTCGGCGTTCGCGCGCGCGCCGAAGTTCATCGCGCCGAGCGTCAGCGGGCTCACCCACACGCCGGTGCGTCCGAGCGGTCGTAGCTGGTCAGTCATGGTCACTCCTCTGATCGTTCATCTCTGATGTGCAGTCCTCAGCCACGGCGTATCGGGTCGACGACGCCGGGGTGCCGCGCCGCGGGGCCCTGCTGCCTGCTCAGCCGGTGCGGCAGGCCGGCCAGGGCGGCGATGCTCACGAGCAGCGCCAGCGCGCCGCGAGCAGGAACGGCAGCGGGCCGCCGGCGAGCACGGCCAGCACGGGCCGCCACGACCCGGCACGGACGGGCACTACGCCGCCGCACGCGCCACGCCGGCACGGGCCGGCTCTCGCGTCATGCGGCCACCGCGTCTGCAGGCGCGGGGCGCGCGAGCCCGAGGTGGTCGCGCAACGTCGTGCCCTCGTACTCGCTGCGCAGCAGGCCACGGCGGCGCAGCTCGGGCACGACGTGGTCGACGAACGCCTCCAGGCCGGTCGGGAACACGTCGGGCATGAGGTTGAAGCCGTCCGCGGCGCGCTCGCGCACCCACCGCTCGATCGTGTCGGCGATCTGCTCCGGAGCGCCGATCGCGAGCCGGTGCCCGCTGGCGAAGCGCGTCACGATCTGGCGCACGGTCAGCCCCTGGCGAGCGAGGCTCAGGAAGGCATCCTGGAAGCCGTGCGACGATTGCAAAGCGGCGCGCGGCGCGATTTGCTCGAGCGGCAGCGGGGCGTCGAGATCGAGCTCGTCGACGTCGAGGCCGAACGTCAGCCCGAGCTGCCACAGGCTGCCGCTGCCGCCGGCGAGCTCCTCCAGGCGCTCGTAGCGCGCTCGGGCCTCCGCCTCGGTGCCGCCGATGACGGTCGTCAGCCCGGGCAGGATGAGCACGCCGTCGGGGTTGCGCCCCGCACGAGCGGCGCGCGCCTTGAGGTCGGCGTAGAACGCCTGGCCGGACTCGAGCGTGAGCTGGCTCGTGAAGACGGCCTCCGCGTGCTTGGCCGCCAGCGCCCGGCCCTGCTCGGAGCCGCCCGCCTGCACGAGCACGGGGCGGCCCTGCGGCGAGCGCGGCACGTTCAGCGGCCCGCGCACCGAGAAGTGCTCCCCGACGTGGTCGATCGGCTCGATCCGCTCGGCGTCGGCGTACGTGCCCTGGTCGACGTCACCGACCAACGCGTCGTCGGCCCAGCTGTCCCACAGCGCCTTCGCGACGGTCAGGAACTCGTCGGCGCGGCCGTAGCGATCGTCGTGGCTCGCCGGGGCGGCGCTGCCGAAGTTCGCCGACGCCGTCGGCGAGTACGTCGTGACGGCGTTCCACCCGGCGCGACCGCCGCTGACGTGGTCGAGGCTGACGATCCGACGGGCGATGTTGAACGGCTCGTTGTACGACGTCGACGCCGTTGCGACGACGCCGATCCGCTCGGTCGCGGCGGCGATCGCCGCGAGCACGACCGTCGGCTCGAGCGACGTCATCGGGGGCCGCTGCACGGGCAGCTCCTGCAGCCCCGGCTGGTCGGCGAGGAAGATCGCGTCGAGCGTCCCGCGCTCGGCGATCCGCGCGACGCGCCGGAAGTACTCGACGTCGTAGAGGGCCGCCGGCGCCACCTCGCCGCTGCGCCAGGCGCCCGGATGGCACCCGACGCCGAGCACGTTGACGCCGAGCCTGACGTGCGTCATGCCGCGACCCGCGGAGCCTCGACCTCGAGTCGCGGAACCGCGGCCACGAGATGCTGCGTGTACGGATGCTGCGGACGCAGGAAGACGTCGTCGGCGAGCCCCTGCTCGACGACGATGCCGTCCTTCATGACCAGCACGCGGTCGGACAGGTGGTGGACCACGCCGAGGTCGTGGGAGATGAACAGCAGGCTCACGCCGAGCTCGTCGCGCAGGTCCGCGAGCAGGTCGAGCACCTGCGCCTGGATCGACACGTCGAGCGCGGAGACCGGCTCGTCGCAGACGAGCACGGCCGGATCGACGGCGATCGCACGCGCGATCGCGACGCGCTGACGCTGACCCCCGGAGAGCTCCAGCGGCCGGCGGTGGCGCAGCGATCGCTCCAGCCCGACGAGGTCCAGGAGCTCGCCCACGCGCGCGCGCCCATCGCCGATGTGGCTCTTGTCGACGCTGTCGCGCACGATCCGCTCGATCGGCCAGCGCGGATCGAACGAGCTCAGCGGATCCTGATAGATGACCGAGACGTCCTGGCGCCGCGATCGCCGCTCGCGCTCGGCCAGCTGCGACCACGGCTTTCCGGCCAGCTCGACGGTGCCGGCATCGGGGCGCTCGAGCGCGAGCACGAGCCGCGCGGTCGTCGACTTGCCGGAGCCGGACTCGCCGACGATGCCCAGCGTCTCGCCGACCCCGAGCTCGAACGACACGTCCTGCACGACCGTGCGCGAGACGCGATCCGGTCCACGAAAGCTCTTGAACAGGCCCGTGGCCCGCAGCAGCGGGCCATCGAAGCCGCCCACGCGCTCGGCGACGTGCGTGCGGTCGTCGGAGGACGCCGTCGCGAGCCGCGGCGCCGACGACGGCGACAGGCGCGCGCCGCGCGAATGCGCCGATGGCACCGCATCCAGCAGCTTGCGCGTGTACGCGTGCTGGGGATCGCCGAAGACGGCGTCGGCGGGCCCGCGCTCGACGACCTCGCCGTAGCGCATGACGAGCACGTCGTCGGCCATCCGCGAGACGACGGCGAGGTCGTGGCTGATGATGATCAGCGCCTTGCCGCGCTCGCGCGTGGCCTCCAGCAGCTCGAGCACCTGCGCCTGGATCGTGACGTCGAGCGCCGTCGTCGGCTCGTCGGCGATCAACAGCGCCGGATCGAGCGCCAGCGCGGCGGCGATCAGCGCCCGCTGACGCTGGCCGCCCGACAGCTCGTGCGGCAGCTGACGCGCCTTCAGCTCCGGCTCGGGGACGCCGACGTCGCGCAGCAACGACACGACGCGCGCGCGCAGCTGCGCGCGCGAGCCCGCCTCGCCGTGCAGCCGCGGGCCCTCTCCGACCTCCTTGCCGACCGGCCGCAGCTGGTCGAGCGAGACGAGCGCGTCCTGCGTGACGAACCCGATCTCCTTGCCGCGCAGCCGACGCCACTCGCGGTCGTGCAGGGCGGACACGTCGCGTCCGCGGTACTCGTAGCGGTCGACGCCGACGCGCGCGCGCCCACCGGTCAGGCCGACGAGCGTGCGCGCGGTGACGCTCTTGCCAGACCCGGACTCGCCGACGATCGCCAGCGCACGCCCCGGCTGCAGAGCGAACGAGACGTCGCAGACGGCGTCGGCGGGTCCTCCGAACGAGACGCGCAGGCCAGCCAGGCGGATCAGCGGGGCCTCGTCGCGATCAACGGCAAGCGTGCTCATAGTGGCTGCACCTTCACCTTTCCTTCGAGACGTTCTTGGACGTGTCGGCCGACGATCGTGACCGACAAGGCGAATACGACGATCGCGAGGCCGGGGGTGAGCTCGAGCCACCACGCGCTCGTGACATAGGCGCGGCCGGCATCCAGCAGCGCGCCCCACTCCGGAGACGGTGGAGCGACGCCCAGCCCGAGAAACGCCAGGCCGGAAGCCCAGACGATCGCCTGCCCGACGCCGAGCGTGAACATCACGACAAGCGGCCGCATCGCGTTGGGGAAGACGTGCTGGCGCACGATCTTCCCGTACGAGTGCCCGACGGCCCGCGCCGCCTCGACGTACGCCGAGCCCTTCACCGTCAAGAACTGTCCGCGGATGATGCGGGCATAGCCGGGCGCGGTGCCGATCGCGACCGCGATGATCTGCGTCGTCACGCTCTGCCCGAACACGGCAACGAACAGGAGCGCCACGAAGAGGATCGGGAACGCGAAGAGCACCTCGAGGAATCGATTGATCGCGCCGTCGACGAGCTTCCCCCCGAGACCCGCGGCGATGCCGAGCGCCAGCGCGAACACGAAGCTCAGCGCCGTCGCACCGACGCCGATCGCCAGCGACTGCCGGGTGCCCTCGATGACGCGGGAGAGGACGTCGCGACCGGACTGGTCGGTGCCGAACGGATGGGCGACCGACGGGCCCTGCAGCGCAGCGTCGAGATCGGTCGCGAACGGATCGTGGGGTTGCAGCAGGCCCGGCAGCACCGCGGCGAGCAGATACAGCGCGACGATCGCGCCCGCGATGCGAACCCCGACCGGCAGGCTCCGCAGGAGCGCCCCGATCCGGGCGGCGCCGGCGGCGCCGGGAGCATCGATCGCGATCGTGCTCATGCGCTCTTCAGCCGCGGATCGATGAACCGATAGGCGATGTCGACGAGCAGGTTCGCGACGATGTACATCGCGGCCGACGCGAGCATGACGCCGGTCACGAGCGGGATGTCGCGGCCGTTGGTCGCCTGCACGAGGACGCCGCCGATGCCCTGGCGGGAGAACACCACCTCGATCAGCACGGCCCCGGAGAAGAGCGCGCCTAGCGCCCAGCCCGAGAGCGTGACCGCGGGCAGGACGGCGTGACGCAGCACGTGCTTGAGCCGGACCCCGAGATCGCCGATGCCGCGCGTTCGCGACGAGGTCACGAACGGCTGGTCGAGCACGCGGGCGAACTCGTCCTGCGTGATCTGCCCGAGGAACCCGGACAGCGGGATCGCCAGCGTGAAGGCGGGCAGGATCGTCCCGACGAGCGTGTTGCTGCCCTCGACGGGAAAGATCCCGAGCTGGACCGACAGCACGACGAGGAAGATCGTCCCGATCCAGTACGGCGGCAGCGCCGCCGTCACGATCTGGAAGCCGGTGGCCGCGCGCGACCAGGCATTGTCACGCCCGGTCGCGAGCACGGTGACGACGAGCGAGATCAGCCACGCGAGCACGAGCGCCGACAGCGTCAGCACGATCGTCGGCCCGATCTGCGCGGCGATGATCTCCGTCACCGGCTGATGCTGGTTGTATGAGATGCCGAGGTCGCCCTGCGCGAGATCGCCGATGTAACGGACATACTGGGCGAGATACGAGTCGTCGAACCCGTACCTGGCGTTCAGCGCGGCAAGCTGCTCGGCCGAGGGGCTCTGGAGGTTGCCCGCCTGCGTGTTGATGATCATCGTCGCCCGGTCGCCGGGCATGAAGAGCTGGACGACGAACGTGAACGTCGCCGTCGCCCAGAGCACGAACACCGCTCCGCCGAGCCGGCGGGCCACCGTGAGGGCCGCTCGAAGCGGACGGCGGGACACCCTGTCGCGGGGCGCCCCATCCACGACGTGACCCACCGGCGCGCTCACTTCACGAAGTACGCGTCATTGAAGATCGGCTCGCCGATCGACGCGTTCAACCGGATCCCGGTGAGGTTGTCACCGAGCGCCAGCGTCACCGTCAGCGGGTATGCGCCCACCGTCACGGCGTGCTTCTCGACGAGCGCGCGCTGGACCTCCTGATAGAGCGCCGTGCGCTTCGCGTCGTCGTACGTGCGATCGGCCTGGCGCACGAGCTTCCACACCTCCGGCTCCTGGAACCGGGACGGGTTGTTCGCGTTCGGGATGACCGTGCCGTCCGGGACCTTCGCGTCGGGCTTCCAGACGACCTGGAAGATCTCCGCGCTGCGCGCGACCCAGTAGCCGGGCTGGATCTCGTACTCACCCGGCTGGCGGCCCTTGCCGGCGAAGAACTCGGCTGTCGTGATCGGCTTCAGCTGGACGTCGAAGCCGACCTGGTTGGCCTGGTCCTGCACGACCTGTAGGAACTGCGCGCCGTCGCCGCTGATGATGGAGCCCGCGCCGTAGACGATGCGGACCGTCAGCGGCTTGCCCCGCTTTGTCCGGGTACCGTCGCCGTTGCGCTCGGTCCAGCCAGCCTCGTCGAGCAGCTGGTTGGCCTTGTCGGGATCGTGGCCGTAGTAGTCCTCGAGCTCCTCCACGTGCTCGGGCGAGCTCGTGCTCAGCGCGCCGTTGCCGTTGTACGGCACCGCCCCCTGGAACACCGTCTCCACGGCCTTGCGACGATCGGAGGCGTATTGGAACGCCTTGCGGACGCGGACGTCGTTGAACGGCTCGTGGTCGACGGCGAGCGCGAGCTGGCTGGGACGCCCGCCGGTGACGTGCTGCAGGATCTCGTAGCGCTGGTTGGCTTCCGCCCAGTTCACGCCCGGAACGTCGTAGATGACGTCCGACTCAGCGGACTTCAGCGATCCCCAGCGCGCCGTGTTGTCCTTGAGGAACTTCCAGTTGATGCCCTCCACGTACGCCGGGCCCTTGTTCTCGACGTCGCCGGGCGGCGAGCTGTAGCTCGGGTTGCGCTTCAGGACGACGTTCGAGCCGCGGTTCCACTTCTCGACGACGAACGGGCCGGTGCCGACCGGGCGCACGCACCACTCCTCGGGCCCCTTCTTGATGACGCTCGGGGCGAGGAAGCCGAAGGCGTACTGCGAGAGGGCGCTGAGGAACGGGTGATGCGGATGCTTGAGCCGGAAGACGACGGTGTGGTCGTCGGGCGTCTCGATGCGGTCGATGTGGTCTTCGACGTGGAACGCGACATAGCCGTTGCGACGCGTGGGATCGGTCGAGAACCAGTTGTCGAAGTTCGCCTTGACGGCGGCCGAGTCGAACGGCTCGCCGTTGCTGAACGTCACGTCGCGCTTGAGCTGGAACGTGTAGGTCTTCTTGTCGTCGGAGATCTCCCATGCGTCGGCGAGCCAGGGCAGGAACTTCCCCTTGTCGTCGACGGTGATGAGCTGCTCGAGGTACTGCCGGGTGAGATAGCCGGTCTGCACCCATGTCGTCACGAGGCACGGCGGCTCCTGATAGTGGCCATACTCGATCGTCCCTCCGCGGCGCGGCTGCGAGGCCTCCTTGGCGGCGATCGCCGCCGCCTTCGGGCCCGAGGCGCCTCCGGAGCCGTCCGAGCCGCCGCAGCCGGCGAGCGCCATGGCGAGGACGACGGAGGCAGCGATGGGAAGCGTGAGTGCGCGTCGGCCTCCCCATCGAGTCGAGGGATCGAGATCGGTCGAGGAGTTGCGGATCATGGATCGAGACTGGCGGATCGATCGAGCAGGTCCGACGCCGGCGGCGGCTCTGTACCCATCCGGGGGGGGCGTGTCCGACCGCCTCGCCCAGCGGCGCCGAGGCCGCGCCGCTACGTACCCGGCGCCTCGACGATCCCCCTGCTGCACGATCGACGGAAGTCGACACGCTCAGCGGTCCGCGGACGAGCGCGAGTACCCGAAGGGGGCGGATGCGGGCGCAGCCCGGTCGCGCCGCGCGTCATGTGGTGGAGTCCGCTGGCGCGATGCCCTCGATTCCAGAGACCCACGTCTCGGCCTCCGGCCTGCGACACGCGATCGGCCACTTCGCGACCGGGGTCGCCGTCGTTGCGTCGCTCGACGAGGCGGGCGAGCCAGCCGGCGCGACCGTGAGCGCGGTCAGCTCGCTGTCGCTCGATCCGCCGCTCGTCCTCATCTGCCTCGATCTCGCCTCGAACACGCTCGCCGCCGTCCGCGCGCACGGCGCGTTCACGGTCAACGTCCTGGCCGCCGAGCACCGCGAGGTCTCCGCGGGCTTCGCGCGCAGCAGCCTCGCGGCGACGTGGGACGCGGTGCGCCACCGGCGCGGCCACAGCGGCAGCCCGCAGCTGCACGACATGCTGGCGACGCTCGACTGCCGCGTCGAGCACCACCTGCCCGGCGGCGACCACGAGATCGTCGTCGGCCGCGTGCTCGACGTCGAGACGAACCCCGACTCGGGCGCGGAGCCGCTGCTGCACTACCGCGGCGCCTACGCGCGCCTCGAGCGAGCGTGACCGCCCTCGCGGCGGCTGCCGAGCAGCTCGCCCACAGCGAGCCGGTGCTCGTCGGCGACGCGGACGACGCGACGATCTTCGTCGCCGCCGCGGCCGACACGCTGACGCCGGCGACGCTCGAGCGGCTGCACGATCTGGGCCGCGGCATGCTCGTGCTCGGGATCGACGATGCGACCGCCGACCGCCTCGGGCTCGCACGAACGCCGTCGGCGGCGCGACCGCGCGTCGACCTGCCGTTCACGGCGCCGATCGACGCCGCAGCCGGCATCACCGGTGGCTGGACGCTGTCGGACCGCGCGCACACGATGCGCGTCGCCGCCGATCCCGCGTCCCGACCCCTGGACCTGACGGTCCCCGGGCACGTCCATCCCGCACGGATCGCTGCCGACGCGGGGCACGGCGCGGCGCCGGCGGCACTCGAGCTCGCCCGCCTCGCCGAGCGTGCGCCGGCGGTGAGCCTCGCAATGGTCGTCGACCGCGCCGGCGGCGCGGCACGGCTCGCCGATGCGCGCCGGGATCCCGCCCTGGCGCGGTTGCCGCTAGCCAGCAGCGCGGAGCTGCGCGGACGCGCGCACGCGCGCCGGATCGGCGAGCTCGCGGTCACGTGCACGCTTCCGACCCGCGAGGCCGACTTCGCGGCGACCGCGTACCTCAGCCTTCCGGGCGGCGACGCGGCCCTCGCACTCGTGCACGGCGACCCGGGTGCCCGGCCCGCGCCGCTCGTGCATGCGCACGCCGGCTGCCTGTTCGGCGACACGCTCGGCTCCCTGCTGTGCTCGTGCCGCGCCGACCTCGACGCAGCGATCGCGCGGATCGTCGCCGACGGCGCCGGCGTCGTGCTCTACACGAAGCGCGCGGCGACGGCCGCACCGCTCTGCGGCGCGCGGCAGCCGGCCGATCCCGCGATCGCGGCCGGGCTGCTGCGGCGCGCCGGCGTCCTGCGGCTGCGACTCGACGGCCGTGACCGCGCGCTCGCCGGAGGGCTGCGCGAGCATGGTCTAGAGGTCATAGCGTAAGACGCCCTGTGTCAACGTCCTGCCGCGAGGTGGCGCGTCGCGGCTTGCGCCGCTGCGATGCATCCAGCGGGCCCGCCGCCGAGGACGAGGACGGCGTCGCGGTCGCGGCCGCGTAGCTCCCTACGCCGCCGCGAACAGCGTCGCCGCACGCTGCGCCGCCTCGGTCCGGTTGCGCACCCCGAGCTTGCGGTAGACAGCCGTCGCGTGCTTCTTGACGCTGTCGGGGCCGAGGTGCAGCCGCGCCGCGATCTCGCGGTTCGTCGCGCCGGTCCCGAGCAGCTCGAGCACCTCGCGCTCGCGCGCCGTCAAGCCGAGCGTCTGCGCGCCCAGGCTGGCCGCGGGCGTCTGCGTGGGCGCGCGCTCGCCGACGAGCGCGGCTCGGATCGCGCCGACGACGTCGGCGGCGCCGGCATCCGCGGGCAGGAACGTCGTCGCCCCATAGCCCTTCGCCGAGATCGGCGCCGTGCGCTGGCAGCGGCTGCTGAGGATGACCTGCACGGCCGGATGCGCGGCCCGCAGCGCAGCGACGGCCGGAGCGATGAACGGTCCCAGGTTGGCGACGTCGAGCAGGGCGACATGCGGACGGTGGCGGCGTAGCAGCGCCACGGCCTCCTGCTGGTCGGTCGCAAGCAGGCAGCGCCCGATCCAGCGCTGGCGCTGGAGCAGGACGCCGAGCCCGATGCGGGTGAGGTCGTGGGGATCGATCACAAGGGCACGGACCGAGCGGTCGGGGAGCAACTCGGGCAGGGCGATCGGAATGGGTCCTGGAACGGTCATGGTGAGTTCGCGCTCGTTCGTGAAGTCGGAGGGTCATCGGATAGCGAGGTCGGCGGTCGGAGCGAAGGGGCACGGCGACGGTGACATCCTGCGCCGCCTCCGCGCCCTGATGACACCATCGCCCGCACGTGCGAAGGACCGGCAGCACGCCTTCGGCGAGCTGGCCGAGGCGGGAGAGGCTCGCGTGGCGCGCGCCGGCCGCAGTCCTTGGCAGGCCATGCTCGCCGTCGACGATGTGGCGGCCATCGCCGTATGTGGGCAGGAACCAGTGGAACGTAAGGGGCATTGGTCTCGGGACCGGCCGATGCGCCGGATAGTAGATAAACTTGATCGGAAATCAAGAGATTGGCCTGTCGCCGCTACCGCGTCAAGTCGATATGACCTACGCCCCGATCGGGTTTGCCTATCGTCGCGCGCCGCCGGCGACCGCGACGGTCAGCCGCGGGTGCGAGCGCCGTCGTTCAGAACCCGCTCCAGCGCGCCCGTCTCGTCGAGACGTCCCAGGCGTGATCGGTGTCCGAGGACGCCAGGCTGTTCGGGTAGGGCGGTCGCTTCCAGGGATGGAAGCCGATCGTCCCGTAGTGCTCGCGCAGGTAGGCGACGAGGTCGCCGCGATGGTCCGGGCAGGCGTAGCGCGCCGGGCCGTACAGCCCGCGCCCGTGCCAGATCAGCCAGCGCCCCGGCAGCGCGTTCTGGTAGGCGCCCCAGACGAACTCGCGCATCGCCTCGCACAACCTCAGCTGCGTCAGCGGATCAGGCTGCGCATCGCAGTACTGACAACGGAAGATGAAGCCGACCGGCACCTGTCAAGCAGCGTACCGCCGGGGGGAAGGGCCGCCGCGCGCCGGCGACACGCCGGGCGCGCGGCACGACCGCGGATTGCGCCGGCGATGCAACGACTTCGCGCAGGTACCGGCACGCACGCGGGCGCGCGCCGGACCGCCCGCTAAGGTCGATCGTCGCCATGGATCCGACCGTCGCCCTGCGTGAGACCTTCGGCTTCGACGCCTTCCGCCCCGGCCAGGAGGACGCCGTCCGCGCCGCGATCGGCCCGCCCGCGCGCGACGTGCTCGTCGTCATGCCGACCGGCGCCGGCAAGTCGCTGTGCTACCAGCTGCCGGCGCTCGTGCGCGACGACGTGACGCTCGTCGTGTCGCCGCTCGTCTCGCTGATGCAAGACCAGGTCGAGGCGCTGGAGAAGATCGCGCCGGGGCGCGTCGCGCTCGTCAACTCCCAGCGCGACGCCGCCGACAACCGCGCGGCGCTGCAGGCCGCAGCGGCCGGCGAGCTGCGGCTGCTCTATGTCGCGCCCGAGCGCTTCTCGTCCGCGCCCTTCCTGCAGGCGATGAAGGACATCGAGATCGGCCTGTTCGTCGTCGACGAGGCGCACTGCGTGTCGCAGTGGGGCCACGACTTCCGGCCCGACTACTTCCGCCTCGCCGACGCCGCGCGCTGGCTGCAGGTCGAGGCGATCATCGCCTCGACCGCGACGGCGACGCCACAGGTCGCCGACGACATCGTGCAGCGCCTCGGCCTGCGCGAGCCCGCCCGCGTGGCGACCGGCTTCGACCGCCCGAACCTCTCCTTCGGCGTCATCCCCTGCGCGTCGGCGCAGGCCAAGCACCGCCACATCGCCGCGACGCTCGAGCAGGACGGCGCGACCCCGGCGATCGTCTACGCGGGCACGCGCAACGGCGCCGAGAAGCTCGCCGGGCACCTGTCGGGCAACCTCGACGGCGCCGTCGCCGCCTATCACGCCGGCCTCGCGCGCGAGCAGCGCGCCGAGGTCCAGCGGCGCTTCATGGACGGCCGCCTCGACGTCGTCGTCGCGACGAACGCGTTCGGCATGGGGATCGACAAGGCCGACGTGCGCACCGTCTGCCACGAGAGCGTGCCGGGCTCGATCGAGGCCTACTACCAGGAGGCCGGGCGCGCCGGCCGAGATGGGCGGCCCGCCCGCGCGCTGCTGTTCGCGGAGGGTCGCGACAAGGGCCTGCACGTCTTCTTCATCCAGCGCGGCGAGCTGTCCGACCAGGCGATCGCGACGGTCGCGATGCGCATCCAGGCGCGCGCGAGCGAGGGCCGCTACGACCTCGGCGCCGACGAGCTCGCGTCATTGCTCGACGGCGGCGGGCGAGAGAACGACGACCAGGTCCGCGCCGTCGTCGGGCACCTCGCGCGCGCGGGTGTGCTGCGCCCAGCGCCGTCCTCGCCGGACCGCGTCCGCGGGCGCATCGAGGGACCGTTCGACGGCCGCGCGCGCGCCGCCTGCCGCACGTCGGCCGGCGAGAGCACGCGCGCGCGCTGGCGCCAGTACCGCGCCGTGTGGGCGTTCGTCGAGAGCGACGCCTGCCGGCGCACGGCGATCCTGCGCCACTTCGGGGACGAGAGCACGCCGGCGCCGGAGGCCGGCGTCCCGTGCTGCGACGTCTGCGACCGCTCGTGGGTGCCGGCCGCGCCGGCGTCGGCATCCAGCCGCAAGCGCCCGGCGGGCGCGCCCGCCGTCGCCGCCGGCGACCTCGATGCGGCGATCGTCGAGGTCGTGCAGAACGCCGACCCGTCCGTCGGGCGCACGCGGACGGTCGAGATCCTGCGCGGCGGCCGGTCCCAGGCGCTCGTCAAGAGCGGCCATGACGGGCTGCCCGCCTATGGCACCTTCGACCACCTCACGGCCAAGCAGGTGATGGCCCGCGTCGACGAGCTGCTGACGGCCGGCACGCTGCGCTCGACGGGCGGGATGTACCCCAAGCTCGAGACCGCGGCCTGATGAGCGTCGCGGAACCGGACGACGCGCCTGGCTCGTCCGGCGCGCACGATGCGCCGGGCTCGTCCGGCGCGCCGCTGCGCGTCGGCGTGCTCGCCTCCGGTGACGGCACGAACCTGCAGGCGCTGCTGGACGGCGTCCACGGCCGGGAGGCCGTCGTCGTGGCGGTCGCCGCCGACAAGCCGACTGCGGGCGCGCTGCAGCGCGCCCGCGACGCCGGGATCGCGACCGCCGTCTTCGCGCTCGCCGACTACCCCGACCGCGCCGCGCGCGACGGCGCGATCGCCGACTGGCTGCTCGGGCACGACGTCCAGCTCGTCGTCCTCGCCGGCTACATGGCGCTGCTGACGAGCCCCTTCCTGAGCCGCTTCCCCGACGCCATCGTCAACGTCCACCCCTCCCTGCTTCCGGCCTTCCCGGGCGTGCGCGCGATCGAGCAGGCGATCGACTACGGAGTGAAGATCTTCGGCGTCACGATCCATCTCGTGCTCGACGACGGCGGCGTCGACACCGGCCCGGTGATCGTGCAGGGCGCCGTCGAGCTGCCCGGCGCCGTCGACCCGCGCGCCGTCCACGAGGCGCTGCGGCCCGTCGAGCACGCGCTCCTGCCCGAGGCCGTCCGGCTGATCGCTCGCGGCGCCGTCTCGCGCGATCCCGGCAACCCGCGCCGGATCGTCGTCGCTCCCGAGCGCTGACCGCGCTCGCCCGACGGCGGCGTGTGGCAGCTCCTGGGCGCATACCGCCCAAGATCCGCCACGCATCCGACCGTGCGCTGCCGTCGGGGTCGTCCGTCGACGCGACAGATATCCTCGCGGCCATCGCCGGCGAGCCCGACATCGAACGCCCCGAGCCGCTCACCGCTCCAGCAGCGGTCACGATCCGCCGGGCGCTGCTGTCCGTCTCGGACAAGCGCGGCATCGTCGACTTCGCCAACGGCCTCGCCGCGCTCGGCGTCGAGCTCGTCTCGACCGGCGGCACCGCCGCCGCGCTCGCCGACGCCGGGCTCGAGGTCCGCGCGATCGAGGACTTCACCGGCTTTCCGGAGATCATGGACGGGCGCGTCAAGACGCTGCACCCGCGCCTCTACGCCGGCCTGCTCGCCGTCCGCGACGACCCGGCGCACATGGCCGCGCTCGGCGAGCACGAGATCGAGGAGGTCGACCTCGTGTGCGTGAACCTCTACCCGTTCGAGCGCGCCGTCGCCAGCCGGCTGCCGCCGGCGCAGATCATCGAGAACATCGACATCGGCGGGCCGACGATGATCCGCGCGGCGGCGAAGAACCACGCCTTCGCGGCGGTCGTGACGAGCCCGGAGTCCTACGATGCCGTGCTCGACGAGCTGCGCGGCACCGGCGGGCAGCTGTCGATGCCGACGCGCGAGTCGCTCGCCGCCGAGGCGTTCGCCTACACCGCGCGCTACGACACCGCGGTCGCGCGCTGGTTCGCGGAGAAGTCCGAGGACTTCCCGCCGCTGCACGTCCGCGCCTACGAGAAGGTCACCGACCTGCCCTACGGCGAGAACCCGCACCAGCGCGCCGCCTACTACCGCCAGGTCGGCGCGCGCACGCACATCCTCTCGGGCATCGACCAGCACCACGGCAAGCAGCTGTCGTTCAACAACCTCGTCGACCTCGACTCGGCGCGCGCGGTCGTGCGCGAGTTCGACACGCCGGCCTGCGTCATCGTCAAGCACAACAACCCGTGCGGCGCGGCCGTCGGCGACGCTGCCCGGCAGGCCTACGAGCGCGCCTTCGCGACCGATCCGCTGAGCGCGTTCGGCGGCGTCATCGCCTTCAACCGCCCCGTCGACGCGGCGACGGCCGAGCGGCTCGCCGAGCAGTTCGTCGAGGTCCTGATCGCGCCCGGCTTCGAGCAGGGCGCGCTCGAGATCCTCCAGCGCAAGCCGTCGATCCGGATCCTCGAGGACGGTGAGCGCCGCGCGCCGCTGTTCGCCGAGCCGGAGATCAAGCAGGTGATGGGCGGGCTGCTCGTGCAGGACCGCGACGTCGACCTCGCCGACCGCACCGAGATGGAGGTCGTGACCGAGCGTCACCCGAGCGACGACGAGTGGCGCGACCTGATGTTCGCCTGGAAGGTCTGCATGCACGTGCGCTCCAACGCGATCGTGCTTGCGCGCGGCGAGGCCACGGCGGGCATCGGCGCTGGCCAGATGAGCCGCGTCGACTCCGTGCGCCTGGCGGTCGACAAGTCGCGCCTCGAGTCGCTCGCGGGCGCGGTGCTCGCCTCCGACGCGTTCTTCCCGTTCTCCGACGGGCCGGAGATCGCGATCGGCGCGGGCGTGACGGCGATCATCCAGCCGGGTGGCTCGCGGCGCGACCCCGAGGTCGTCGAAGCGGCCGACGCGGCGGGGATCGCGATGGTCTTCACGAGCCGCCGGCACTTCCGTCACTGAAGCGAAGCGACCGCACCGTGTCGACCCCGTCACCCGTGTGTGAGCCTGCCACGACCACCCCGAGCAGGCCGCGCGCGAGCTCCGCATGGCAGCTCGCGCGGCGGCTCGATCCGTCCGACGCATCGCGCACACTGCGCCGCTCGTGCTCGTCTCGACCGCCTGCCCAGCCTCCCGTTGACCGTCCTGCGGGCGTGGCAGGAGCATGCGCTGGAGCGCATGTCGGCGTGGCAGGACGGCTCCTTCCTGCTGTCCGCCGCGCCGGGCGCGGGCAAGACGATCCCGAGCCTCGCGTTCGCGCGCCGGCTGCTCGACGCGGGCGCGATCACGCGCGTGCACGTCATCTGCCCGACGACGCCGCTGACGCGCCAATGGGCCGAGGTCGCGGGGCGCTTCGGCATCCAGCTCGCGCCGGACTCAGAGCAGCTGCAGCCGCCGCGCGACTTTCACGGCATCGCCGCGACGTACGCGCGGGTCGCGTCGTCGGCGGCGCGCTGGGCGCCGCAGTGCGGCACGCGCACGCTGATCATCGCCGACGAGGCACACCACCTCGGCGACGAGCTCGCCTGGGGCGAGGGCTTCGCGCGCGCGTTCGCCGCGACGCAGCGCTGGCTGCTGCTGTCGGGCACGCCGTTTCGCTCCGACGGCTCGGCGATCGCCGGCGTGCGCTACGACGCCGACGGCGTCTGCGTGCCCGACGTCAGCTACACGTACGCCGACGCCGTGCGCGACGGGATCTGCCGACCGGTCGTCTTCGTGCCCTACGACGGCGTGCTGTCCTGGCAGTCCGGCGACGACGTCATCGAGTCCTCGTTCTCCGACGCCGAGCTGACGAGCCGCGAGGCGAGCCGGCGCTACAGGACCGCGATCTCGACCGAGCTGGCCGACGGGCTGCCGCGGATCCTGCGCGCAGCCGACGAGCGCCTCGGCGAGATCCGCGGCAGCGGCGGGCACCGTGACGCCGGCGGCCTCGTCGTCACCGCCGACGGCGGCCACGCGCGGCGCGTCGCGGCGCTGCTGAAGGAGATCACGGGCTGCTCGCCGGTCGTCGTCGTGCACACCGACGCCCGCGCGGCGGGCAAGCTGCGCGCGTTCGGCGAGGGCCGCGAGCGCTGGGTCGTCGCGGTGAACATGGTCTCCGAGGGCGTCGACATCCCGCGGCTGCGCGTCGGCGTGTACGCGACGGCGGCCAAGACGCCGCTGATGTTCCGCCAGATCGTCGGGCGCTTCGTGCGCACGCTGGCCGGCCGACCGGCCGAGCACAGCTACCTCTTCCTGCCGGCCGACCGGCTGCTGCGCGCGCACGCGGCCGAGGTCGAGTCCGAGCTGCGCCACGTGCTGCGATCGGTCTCCGACGATCCGGGCGAGGCGTTCGACGAGCCGCCGCGCAGGCGCAGCGAGGTCACCGAGGTCGAGGCGTTCGTGCCGTTGGCGGCCGACGTCGCGCCGCAGCTGGCGCTGTTCAGCGGAGGACCGCCGCCGCCCGCACCGCCGCCACCGCCGGCACCAGCCGTGGCGCCTGGACCGCCCGCGCCGTCCGCTGGGCCCCCGATCGCGGGCGACGCGTCCGCGCTCCCCGCGACGATCGCGACCGAGCCGGTCTTCCAGCGCCGCCGGCGCCTGCGCGACAAGCGCACCTCGCTCGTTCGCACGCTCGCCGGCATGGACGGCCGCTCCCACCGCGAGATCAACACGTGGCTGAACCGCCAGGCGAGGATCGCCAGCGTCGACGACGCGTCGCTCGAGCAGCTCGAGCGCTCCGTCGAGCTGCTGGAGGCCGAGCTCGACCGCCTCGCGCGCCGCCGCGCACGCCGCGCCTCCTAGTCTCGTGAGGCGGAAGTTCGTGTGCAGATGACGGATGCGGGGCGTGTCTGCCGGTGACCGGCATCCACTGTCGTACTGGTGGTACGTCCGTCGATGCCGGGTGCCGGCAGACGCGGTCCGGCGCCGTCAGATGCATGCGAACTTCTGACTCGCGACACTAGACTGCCGGGGGCCGCCTCGCCCCCATGGTGTAGCGGTTAGCACGCCAGCCTTTCACGCTGGTAGCGGGGGTTCGATTCCCCCTGGGGGTACTAATGCAGACGGTGCTGGTCGCGGTCCCCGTCGCGACGGTCGCGCTTGCGACCGCGGCGAACTTCGGCACCGCCCATGATCGAGATCATGCGGATGCGGATGACCGGGCTGCCGGGCGGTGGCGGCGGCACGTCGGTCCCGAGCTGCACGTCGTGGCCGCCCATGAACGCGAACTTCGACACCTGGACGTCGACGTCGTCGGGCACGCGGATCCCCGAGCCGCCCATCAGCGAGTAGACGCGCAGCTCCGTGACGGAGTCGGTCAGCTCCGCATCGCAGAGATCGAGATCGCTGCCGCCCATGACGTTGATCACCGTGCAGCGCTTGGCCAGGCGCCAGCGGCCCTTGCGGTCGCTGCCGCCCATGATCGACACGACCCATGACGTGCCGTTCGCGCCGCCCGGAACGACGCGGGTCACCGGCGCGGCCTTGCGGTCGGCCTCGACGGCGACGTCGGCCAGCAGCCGCTCGAGCTCGGCATGGGTACGGGCCTCGTAGGCGAGCTGCGAGCGCTCCTCGAACTCCTCGACGTTCAGGCGACCGTCGCTCGCGGCGCGCCCGAGGATCGCGACCGCGCGCTCGCGATCGGCGTCGGACGCGCGGAGGTCGGGCAGCGGGCGCTCTTGGGGATCATCCATTCCCCGAAGTCAAGCACCGCACGGGTCGCGTCGCGAATGGCGGCGCGCGCGACGAACTAAGCTGGGCGGCGTGAGGGCCGTTAGCTCAATCGGTAGAGCAAGGGACTTCGGTACGGAGCGCCAGTCGGGAAACCGCTGGTTGGTCGGCAGCTGTTTGCTGGGATCCCCTGAGAGCCTGAGGTACCCATCGTGGTGACAATCCTCAGGATTGGGCAATCAGCAGGCAACCCCGCAAGGGAGAGCCCTCAGAGGCCATACGCTGCCCACCCTAACGCGAACGGGCGAGGGTGAAGAGATGGTCCAGACCGCAACGCGAAGCGCGGCCGGTGAGAGCCGGTGCGGCAGGTTAATCCCTAGGTTCTGGGTTCGAGCCCCAGGCGGCCCATCAGCGTCGTAGGCAGCACGGGCGGTTAGCTCAGCCGGTCAGAGCGCCTGCCTTACAAGCAGGAGGTCCCCGGTTCGAGCCCGGGACCGCCCATAGCCCGCTATTCGTGGCGTTCCCGGCTCGGGCGCCGGGTCCACCGCCCGAGCGTCGTGCCCACTACGTGCCCACTGACTCCGCGCCGGCCTCGGCGTCGTATGCGTCGAGCAGGGCGCGGTCGTGCTGTTCGGCGTCCTGCGCGAGGTGGCCGTAGGTGCGGTCGATCATCTGCACGCTCGTGCCCATGCGTCGCGAGAGCGTGAAGATGCTCATCCCGGCGGCGAGGCTCCACGTGGCGAACGTGTGGCGCATGTCGTAGATGCGGCGATGCTCGATCCCGGCAGCGACCAGCGCGGGGGCCCACTCGCGCGAGCGGAAGTTGTTGATGTCGATCCGGCCGCCATCGGTGCGCGGGAACAGCACGCCGTCTCTCGCCGGCAGTTCCTGGAGCGCCTCGACGACCTTCGCCCGCAGCGGGACGCGACGGCGAGAGCCTTGCGTCTTCGGGTACGGCTTCAGTCGCCTCTTCGCGTAGGCGCGCCGGACCGTGAAGATGCGGCTGTCGAGGTCGATGTCGGTCCAGTCGGCTCCGAACGCCTCCTCGGGCCGCACTCCCGTGCCGACGCAGAAGATGACGAGCGGCCCGAAGTCCCCGAGCTCAGCGGCCAGCGTGTCGACCTCCTGCCACGACTCGAAGGTCTGAAACTCGTCGCGGGCGTGCATCGGATTGGCGACGTCGAGCGCGACGCTGCGTTCGATCCACTGCCATCGCACCGCGGCGGCGAGCACCTGCCGCAATGCCCGGTGGGCGCCGTGTCTCGTGGTCAACGGCAGCTTCGCCCGCCAACGGGAAACCGTGAGCGCGTCCAGCTCGCCGAGCGGGATGTCGCCGAGTTCCGCGGTCGCCTTGCCGAGGTGGTGGCGCATCCATTCGCGGCTCGCGGGTGCCGCTTCGTACTGCTCCATGAAGACGTCGACCAGTTCGCGCAGTGTGACCTCGGGCCGGTGCAGCGGGCCGAGACTCGCCTTGCGCAACTCCTCATCGAGCGCCTTTTTGGCGTCGGCCTTGGTGCGGAAGCCGGCGCGCTGTTTGCGGTTTCCGCGGGCGTCGCGGTAGCGGATCGCCCAGCCGGTCGCCGTTCGCTTGATCTCCCCGGTGCGGGCCTGTCCGGAGCGACGACTCATTCGGTCCGCCCCTGCGTGAGCAGCGCGGCCTCAATCTCGCTCCAGCGGAAGCGGACCGGGCGGCAGCGTCCGGCGCGGAGCCGGCGGCCGGGGAGGACGCCCTCGTCGAAATAGCGCAGCACCGTGCACGGTGCGATCCGGAGGCGGTCGGCGACCTCGCGGGCGGTCAGGAACGGCTCGAACGTGTCGGCCGGGGTCACGCGGCCATGACTTCGGGTGGCGTCTGCGGCCATCGGGTCCTGCCTCCTCCGTTGTGGTGGTCGAAGCGGGCTTCGCGCCCGGCTTCCCGTCGTTCGCGGGCGCTGGCGGCTGCTTGAGCGGCCAGGTAGGCGTCGGCACTTGTGAGATGACCCAGCCCGACGAACGAGAACTCGCCGATCCGGTCCTCGGGCTCGGCTTCGGCGAGCGCGCGTTGCACCGCGTCGGTCCCGTGCTTGGCGAGCTGCTCACGGACGTGGAGTTCTCTGGCTTCGCGCAGCGCCTTGAACGTCGTCGACCAGCGCCGCGACTTGCTCAGGCAGTGACCGCGGTAGCCGAACATGTGCGCGCACGGAGCGAGCCGGCGCCTTCCTTCGGTGTCCTCGTCGGCGAGGTGGAAGGCTTGGCCAACGAGCTCGCGGACGTGCTCGCGGACCGGGAGCCGATCGAGACCGTCGCGGCGCACGCGGTATGGGAGGCCGCCGGCCTGCTCGGTGCCCTTCGTCGAGTACTTCGCCAGATAGCTCGCGCGACGTCCGCGCTCGTCGGCGTTGCCGTCGAGGCGCTGGACATCGAGCTGCTCGCCCCAGCAGGCGGGCGAGCCGCTGAGTTCCTCCGGCGCGGGCGCGCTGACGTTCTCGGCCGCGGCTCGCAGCGCCTGTTCGAGTAGCTCGGCGGTGAAACGACGGGCGGGCGCGTGGACCTCATCGACCCGGTACGCGGGCATCCGGCGATCGAGGCGGATCAGGGCGTGTACATGGACCAGGCCGCGTGCCTGGTATTCGGCGACCTTGATGTAGGAGACGCGGACCTCCTCGTTGAGACGGCGCTGCGTCCATCCGAGGATCGCGGCGAGCTCGCGCGGGAGGTAGATCATCGTGCGGCGCCACAGCTCGCTCATGACGTTGTTCCACAGCACCGCGCCGCGGTAGTCGAAACACTCACGGCACAACGGCTCACCAAGACACGGGTCGTCAGGGTCGTGGTGCTTGGGGCAGCCGAGCGGGATCCCGTGCGGACAGCACTCGCGGGCGCGCCGCGGACGGCATCGCGCAGGTTCGCCGTCCTTGGTACGTCGGAGGCTGTGGACGGCGCCGAAACTCGGCGCGGTCAGCGACACGAACAGCGTCGGATGACCGGCCACCGATTCCGGGACGCCCTTCCCGCCGCGCAGGCCGGCCGCGATCAGCTGCCAGGCGTCGCCGCGGTAGCGCTCCGAGCACGGCTTGCAGACCGCTTCGCGGCGGTTGCCGCACGCTTTGCGCAGCACCTGATCGGGCTCGCCATCCGTCGACCAGACCGGGCGGCGGGTGTCGCCGCCGTCGCAGACCTCCACTCGGCCCGCGAGCAGCACCGGTTTCTGGCAGTACCCCGACGACCGAAGCTGCGCCTCGAAGCGTCGGAAGTCCGGGCGGCTGACGCGGTCGACGACCGCTTCGAGCAGAGCAGCGGACGGCGCCGTCACGGGTTCCGGCCGTGTGGCCATCTCGCGCATCCGCTGCCCCGCTCGAATCCTGGTCGGTCCGTCAGGCCGCCGCAGCGGTCGCCTTCGCTTGCGAGCCGCCCATGGCCGCGAGCTTGCGCGCACGGAAGCTGATCCCGTGCCGCCCGTCGATCTCCCACGGCATCGCCACCAGGCCCTCGACGTTGAGCGGCTGGCCGACCTGAACGCCCTTCGGCTCACCCGCGACGCGGACCGCCCAGACCTCCGCGCCGTCCTCGCTCCCGAGAGCGACGAGGTCCAAGCCCCACAGCACCTCGCCAGTCGCGCGATCCGCGCGAGGCTTGCCCTCCATGTCCAGCACCATCGACGGATCGTTGCCCGCGATAAACGTCAGCCCAGCCGTGTCGATCGGAATCCGCATACTGCCCCTTTCTCGATTGCTTGCCTGCTTTACAGGCTAGCACCTGTCCCCTCGATTGGCGCACAGGCGGCTAGAGAGGTAACCTGCCCGCCATGTCCGTCCAGCGAGCCAGCCCCGCCGAGCAGATCGCCAACGAGCTGCGCGCCCGCATCGACGACGGCCGCTACAAGCCCGGCGACACGATCCCCGGCGACGCCACGCTCGCCGCCGAGTTCGGCGTCAGCAAGCCGACCGTCACGAAGGCCCGCGCGATGCTCGTCGCGCTCGGCCTGATCAAGTCGAGACCGGGCACACCGAGCTTCATCACCGAGCCCGCCGTGACGTTCTCTGACCTCGACGCATCCAAGATCCCCACGTCGAGCTGGCCCCGAGTGACCCGCACGCTGCCGCTCGGCGAACAGACACGCGTCGTCGAGGCCGACCTCCGACGCCTCCCGGCGGATCTCGCAGACGCGTTCGGCACGGACCGCCAGGACGACGTAGTTGTGCGTCGCACCGTGACCGTCGACCCCGACGACACACCGCTGATGTCCAGCGTCAGCTATTTCCCCGGCGAACTCGTCGACACGTGCCCGCTCCTGCTAAAGACCAAGCTGCTCTTGGGCGGCGCCCCCATGTACATCGGCTCGCAGACCGGGCGCATCCCGGCATCCACCAAGACGACCGTCGCATGCTCGCCGACCCGAGACCACCGGACCGCCGCTGACGACCTCGGACTCGGATCCCGCGCCTACCTCCTCTCCGTCACCACAACGACCTCGGACCGCGACGGACAGCTCATCGCCCACGAGATCACATGCCATCCGCCAGGCACTCCCGTCGATCTCGACGTGGTCGCGGACCCCTGGGCGGGCTGAACCTCCCCGCCACCGGCCGATCGACCGCAGTTCTGACGAAGCGATGCACCGCGTCTGGACGACGATCACAAACCTGCCGTTCGACGACGAAGCCAGATGGGCACCGCTCATCAGCACCCTCGAACACGACCGCCCCGACCTCGGACCCGTCATCAGCTTCGAGGCCGATGGGCAGCGCCGTGATCGTGCTCGCTGACGACACCCCCGACGCTCGCCGACGCCGCACGATTTGCCAGCAACGCCATCACGTCACTGCTGCCGGCCGGCTCGCAGATCCGCGAACTGCGCATCGAAGTCGACGACGACACGAGGCAGACCTGATGGCAGGACACCACCCTGGCACACGATCACGCACAAGAGCCCCCGTCTCGCCGCTGAGCAGGCCACATTCGTCGCTCGGCTGACCGCAGGAGCGAGATCCTCGGCGCCCAGCGCTGACGCTGAGCAGACGGATTGCGAGCGAGGCGCGCGCTGGACGCCGCCGCGACCGTCGCGGCACATCCGGCCGACGACCGACCGTCCGGGGCATCTGGGTAGCTCGCCGACCGCGACCGCGGACCACATGGGGCCATGTCGCGCGGCCGACTATTGCGCCCGAGTGCTCACCAACGGCGCATGACGTCGTATGCGTTGCGTTGGGGTGGGCGTTCTGTCGGTAGCGTGCTCTACTGTGATCGATGTGCTGATGTAGCAGCGCACTCCGGTGGCCACGCGGCCCGCGCCCGCGGCCACAACGGACAAGCCGTCTCGGGCGGGCCTGCGTTAGCGTCTGATCTGTTCCCCCCTCCTTGGGCATTTTCGGTCGCGTTGCGCGGGCGCCACCGAAGGCAGGAGACCCATGGCAGATGGCGACACCAGGCGCGCAAAGCAAGCACGAGACATCAGGCGGATCTCGCCGGGACACGTCCGATACGACGCCGCCCTCCGGATCGCCGACAACCAGCACGCGTATCAGGTCTGGCTACGCAAGACGATGGCCGACGGCCGCTACAACCAGCTCGCGGCCGATGTCCGAGCACTCGCGCCGGCCCCGTACGTCGCGTCGCTCATGCGCTCCGTGTCGGAGGTGCACCTGCACGCCGTCACCGCGTGTGAGCTGCACCCCATCGCCAGCGAAGCGATCGGGATCATTGCGGAGTTCGCCCGTGAGGTCCGGGCGCCGCTGCGCGATGCATGGACACGCACCTGCGCGAAAATGACCGACCTCGACAAGGGGTTCCGCAAGCTGGGCGATGTCTGGGCGGCGATGATCGAGAGCAGCGACCCCGACCTCACTCCCCTCGGAATGATGCAAAACGAGGTAGCACACGCGTCCCGTCTGCTCGACGCCGCAGTGGCGGCCATTCAGCGCGGTTTGTTTTTGGCCTGCGACGCCGTCGAAGCGCTCGTGCCACTGCTGGAGCAGGCAGACGAGACGGTCGAGACGATCGAGATCGACGATCTTCTGATGGAGCCAATTACACAAATGGAACACCAGCTCGCGGCGGCGCTCCACTGCTCCCGGCACGTCCTGTACGAGGTTCACCGCGATCGGGACCGATCTCAGCCCAAGCCACGAGTGCACTACCGACCACGGTACGACCGCTTTGAGTCGGAGGTGGCCTGATGGCCCGTGTCACACGCTACTGGCCACTCGGCACGGCCGCGGCCTTGGTGGTCAGCGTCATGCTCGCGGGGAGCAGTTCCGCAACCGCCTCCGCCATCGGACAAGCAGGGTTCGTCGTCTCGCTGCTCGGAGTGCTGGCATACGCCTCGGCCTCGGTACTGCGTGAAATCCTCCCGCGCTGCCAACCGGTGCCGGACAGCCTGCACGACGAGGTCGCGCGGCTATCCAGGCTCGCTGACACACCGATGCCGCGGATCCGGGTCGTCAAGGACATCGCATACAACGGACATCCGCGATCGTTCAGAGGCCGGGACCGCATCACCGTGACCAGCGCCGCTCTCGCCCGCCCGGCGACGGCACTCACAGGACTACTCGCGCACGAACTCGCGCACATCATCAACGGCGACATTCGCCTTTTTCGCCGCGTGATCGTGCCGATGACAGTCCTCGTTGTCGCCGGGCGCTTCGCACTGGCGAATGCAGGGTTCCCTCCCGAGCACGCCCACGCCGCCGATTTGCTGCTCCTACTCGCATGGCTCGCCTTCGTATTCCAGATCGTGAAGCGCACAGAGCTGCGCGCCGAGCATGTCGCCACGAGCCTGGTCGGTCCCAACCCCCTGCTTGCATCGCTCGCCGAGGTCAAGACGCACCGGCTCGTGGAACTGGCGTGCTGGCTCCTATGGCTGCCGACGATGGCGCAACGCCGCGCGGTCATCGAGCGGGCCGCGAATGCCTCTCGAACGCCGCCCGCTCCGGGCACCTGAGGTCGTCACACCAGAGACGACACCACCCATCGACATCAGCGAGGAGTGCTCACAGCAACAGACCAGCTCATGGGTCCGGCCTTTACGCTAAACCTGTCGATGTGGCTCACCTGATTCAGACGGCACAGTCGCTGCTCGCACAGGCCACGAGCAGCGAGGTGTCCGTTGTCCTTCGCGGTATCGACAGGGAATGCCGGCGGTGCAAGAAGTTCGCCCGACCTCCCGCCCTGCTCACCCAGCAGACTCACCCCATGCAGACCTCGCGTTCGTGACGACACGCGATGCGCCGCTGGCGTATGCCCGAGACTTGCTGGACAGCGCCCGAGACCCCGCCGCGGCGGCCATCAAGACGCGCTGGAGCAAGTCGCTTCGCGAGCGCTATCTAACGAATGGTTGCCCACACTGCGACGCGCCGTTCGGCGAGCTCTCGATGAACGAAGCCATCACGGACGTTCTAGCTGCCGATGCCATCGAGAGCCTGCCCATCCTCCTGAGCTGCCGCCGGCCCGTCATCGAATGGTGGGCGCTGACGAACGATCGCGACAACCTCATGTGGTGGGACGAGGGCCAAGGCACGCAGGCGACCGTCGCCCACCGCTCAGCGAACTCGGCGCGCGGGGCGCGCCTAGGCCTGCCCCTCAGCAGAGCTTGACGATGTTCGAGCGCGCTCGGGCCCCTGCAGATCCGGCCGCCGACACTGCGTGCACATCGATCACCGTGCGTGGGTCGATGAACGCTGCTTGGAACTCCGCAGGCGGCGCACCGCCGACCATCAGACGCCCACGGCCTCTTGGGTAGCCAGGTGGCAGCGGGCTTACGTCCGTCGTGCTGAACGCCATGAGCTTGTGCTGCTGCTCGCCCTCCCCTGTGAGCACTCGCGTGCCGAGGTTGC
Source organism: Solirubrobacteraceae bacterium (assembly GCA_030690545.1). Taxonomy (GTDB): domain Bacteria; phylum Actinomycetota; class Thermoleophilia; order Solirubrobacterales; family Solirubrobacteraceae; genus CADCVQ01. Next base: position 12,577 of record JAUYGN010000121.1, on the reverse strand, counting down.
CGCGGATCTCGCCGGGGATGATCGTCGCGTCCGGGCGCTGCGTCGCGACGACCAAGACGATGTTCACGAAGCGTGCGCGGCGTGCGAGCGACCCGAGGCCGGCCATCGTCTGCTCGCGGCGCTTGCGGTCCCCGAGCATCGCCAGCTCGGCCATCTCATCAACCACGACGAGCATGTTCGGAAACGGGTTGTCCGGGACCTCGGACAGATTCGTCGCGGTCAGCGCCGCGTGCTCCTCCATCCACGCCTGCCGGCGGTGCATCTCCTCCACGGCGAAGTCGATCGCCTCGAACGCGTCGTCGCCGCTCGCTCGCAGCGCCACGCCGGGGAGGTCGGCAGCCCAGCGGTAGTCGACGCCCTTCGGATCGGCGATGACCGACGTCCAGCGGCCGGCGATCGCCTGCGCGAGCAGGCACCGCAGCAGCACGGACTTGCCGGACTTCGTCGGCCCGATGGCCAGCAGGTGCGGGTCGGCAGCGTCCGGATCCCAGATCGCGGGCACGATTCGTCCGTCCTCGTCGTGCGTTACGCCAAGCCGTAGCGCGAGGCCCGTTGGGCGCTCGTAGGGTTCAAGTGCGTCAGTTTCCGGCAGCTCCATCCGCGCTGGCAGCCGCTCGACGTCCACGATGCGCTTGTCCGCATGCAGCGTCGCGCGCCATCCCTCGGCCGCGAATGCCTGCTCCAACGGTGCCGGATCGCTCGGCGCGACCCAGGAGGTCATCGGATACAGGACCGTCGCGCGCTCGATGAAGACGTCGTCCCATACCCGCACGTGGATGTCGACGTTCGACGGGTCCGCGACGCGCCCCGCGTTCGCGGCGACGATCCGCAGCTGCCGCACCATCCGATCGCGCCGCCAGCCACCGCGCCAGCCCGCGGCGAACAGCCCGGACAGCCCGAGCACGAGCGGGATCGGCCCGCCCGAGATCGCGGTCGCCGCAGCCGCGAGGTCTGCCACCACGCCCACGGCGAGCACGGCCAGCAGCACGATCCGGTGACGATCGACGACGACGCCCCACACGAGCTCGAGGCGATCAGCGCCGGGCTCGCGCGAGAACCGGCGGATGCGCCGCGCCGCCAGGCCGAGCACCAGCAGCGAGCCGACGCATCGTAGACCGGGCCCAAGGGAACCGCCCGCCCCCGTGATCAGCGAGCTCGCGACCACAGCCCACGTCGCCCAGAGGACCGAGACCGCGGTCGCCGTGCGCGACGAGACCCAGCCGTCGACCCGCCCTTGATCGACCGCGCGACGATCCAAGCGAACGACCGCCAGCACACTCAGCAGCAGGCACGCGAGGAGGCCCAGCGCCTCGCCGTCGGGACCCGCGAACCCCATCGCGAACAACAGCAGCAGCCCGACCCAGATGTAAGTCGCGACAGCTCGACTGCGACTGATCACGCGATCACTTCGTTCCGACGGCCTCGCTGATCCGGGCTCGTGAGACGTCTCATGCAGATACCTCTCCGTGCGATCGCCAGGTCGATAGGTTATCAGGCTAGCTATCAAAGGTCCGTCGTCACGCATCGACGCTGGGTTCGTTCGCTGGACGCCAGCTCGCCAGATAATTCGGGCGGGTGGCGCGCCGGCTCGGTCGCGGCTCGCGGGCACGCACCATGCTGGGCGGACTCGCCATGTCGACGCAGTCGCCCTCCCGGCGATACGTTGGTCCCGACATGACGCGAGGAAGAGATGGCAAAGCACGCCGGCCGGCTTGAGCTGACCTGGACCGACAAGGACAAGGCGCTTCTATCGGCAGGCGACGGCCGTTACGACTACACCTTCGTCGATCGTGCCGACCCCCGCGTTCGAGAGGTCCGACTCCTGCACGAGGTCGACCGCGTCGAGGCGCCAATTCCGGAGGAGCGGCCCGACGATCTGCCCGAACCGACCCGGGAGAACCTGCTCATCACCGGCGACGCGATGCACGTCCTCGATGCCCTTTCGAAGACGCCGGAGTGGGCACAGAAGTACGTAGGCAAGGTGAAGCTCGTCTACATCGACCCGCCGTTCAACACAGGACAGGCGTTCCCGCAGTACGAGGACAACATCGAGCACTCGATCTGGCTCACGATGCTTCGAGACCGGCTCCGCCAGATCAAACCGCTGTTGGCGAGCGACGGCTCGGTGTGGGTCCATCTCGATGACGCGGAGGTGCACCGGTGCCGAGCAGTGATGGACGAAGAACTCGGGGAGAGCAACTTCATCGCCACGATTGTGTGGCAGAAGGCGTATTCCCCGAAGAACTCAGCGAAGTACCTGTCAGTAGACCACGACTACATCTTGGTCTACGCGAAGTCTGCGGATGCGTGGAGACCCAACGACCTCGGTCGGTCAGCCTCGATGGACGCCGCGTATGGAAATCCGGACAAGGACCCCCGCGGCCCGTGGAAGCCCGGTGACCTTCTTGCGAACAAGCCCTACAGCCTTGGACGCTACCCAATTACCACGCCTTCCGGCCGAGAACTCGATGGGCCTCCACCCGGACGGTATTGGCGGGTCTCAGCGACGAAGCTGCGGGAGATGGATGCCGATGGCCGGATCTACTGGGGCGCGGATGGATCGAACGTACCTGCCGTCAAGCGTTTCCTGAGCGACGTTCGTGGGGCCGTGCCGCGCACCATGTGGTTCTACAGCGATGTAGGTCACAACCAGACCGCCAAGAACGAGATCCAGTCGCTCTTCCCGGGGATCGACCCATTTGCCACCCCGAAGCCCGAACGGCTGCTCCATCGAATCATTCATGTCGCGACTCACCCCAATGACGTCGTACTCGACTGCTTCGCCGGCTCGGGTACCACCGCCGCGGTGGCGCACAAGATGGGGCGCCGGTGGATCACGAGCGAGCTGATCGCGGACACGGCCTCGGCCTTCGCCAAGCCGCGTCTCACGCGTGTCGTCGACGGCGACGACCCGGGCGGCATCACAAAGTCGACCGAGCGCGTCGCGGCGACGGACGCGGGCCTTCCGGAGATGACGCCTGCCGAGGCGCAGGAGTTCGGCCGACTGCTCGGCAAGGTCGCCAAGGATCGCGACGACCTCGACCCGGCAACGGTCCGGGCGCTCCGTGCGGCCACCAGAACGCGCGACGAGACGACCGTGACCTGGCACGGCGGCGGCGGGTTCACGCATCTCGCGGTCGGCCCGTCGATGTACGACGTCGACGAGGATGACGGCGACGTCTACCTGTCGACGGCGGCGACGAACGGCCCTTGGTCCCAGGCAGTCGCTGCCCAGCTCCGGTTCACCCTGACGCCCGATCACCCCGTCTTCTGCGGCGCGCGCGGCCGCCAGCGGCTGGCCGTGATCGATGGCGTCGCCGACGAAATCGTCGTCGGTACGGTCGTCGAGCACCTCGGTCCGAAGGAGCGCGCCGTGATCGTCGCGAAGGTCGTGCTCCCCGAGGCCGAGTCGCGGCTCGCGCAGTCCGCACCGGGCTCGCGCATCAAGAAGGCCCCGCGGGATCTGTTCCCGAAACGAACAGTGAGGTGACATGACGGTCGACATCACTCATGACGATGCACTGATCGCCGAAGTCGCCGCCCGCTTCGACCTGCGCGAGCCCAACCGCCGCGCGCTGGATGCTGTGGTCAAGGCGCTCGCCGAAGACGGCCGTGACTCCGGCGGGTATCCGGAGCTCGTCGCCGACCTCGCGACCGGCGTCGGCAAGACGTACCTCATGTCGTCGCTCGTCGACTATGCCGCCGCGCAGGGCGTCCGGCACGTGCTTGTCGTGACGCCGGGCAGTGTCATCCAGAACAAGACGCTGGCGAACTTCGACGTAGCCAGCGCGAAGTATGTCGGAGGCGCCGATCACGAGCCTGTCGTGATCACGCCGGAGAACTTCCGCGCTGCGAGCGTCGGCGCCGCGCTGCGGGATCCGGACGAGCTGAAGGTCTTCGTGTTTAACGTCCAGCAGCTGATCCGGCCGACCGACAAGGTGTCGCGCAAGGTGCGCGATACCGACGAGAACCTCGGCGACGACCTCTACTCGCATCTCGAGAATGCCGGTGACCTGCTCGTGATCGCCGACGAGCATCACATCTACCACGAGCGGGCCAAGGCGTTCTCGGCCGCGATCCGGGACCTGAACCCGGTCGCGCTGGTAGGCCTGACCGCCACGCCCGCGAAGTCGGACCTCGACAAGGTCGTGTTCCAGTACACGCTCGGCGAGGCGATCGCCGACGGTCACGTGAAGACGCCTGTGATCGTGTACCGCAAGGACGGCACGAAGGACGAGCACACTCAGCTCGCCGACGCCTGCCACCTGCTGCGCAAGAAGGACGCCGCCTACCGGCAGCTGTCGGCGACGCGTCCTGACCTGCCACACGTCAAGCCGGTGCTATTCGTCGTGTGCACGTCGATCGACCACGCCACTGATGTCGGACAGCGCCTGGCGCAGGACGGGTTCATCGGAGATCCCGGCGCCGTGCTGGAGATCACGTCGCAGTCCTCCGACGAGGCCCTCACCGCGCTCGCCGCGTGCGAGGCGCCAGACTCGCCGATCCGGGCGATCGTGTCCGTGAACATGCTCCGCGAGGGCTGGGACGTGCGGAACATCGCCGTGATCGTCGCGCTACGCAAGCTCGCATCGCAGGGCCTGACCGAGCAGATCCTCGGCCGCGGCCTCCGACTCCCGTTCGGCGAGCTGACTGGCGTGCCGACGGTCGACCAGGTCGACCTCGTCGCACACGACTCCTACCGGCAACTGCTTGCGCAGAAGGACGCGCTACGCGAGCGCATCGAGAGCCCACCCGCCGAGGTGGAGGTCGATGAACATGGCGCCGCCGGGGCTCCGGGCGGCGTCACCCAGACCGGGCAGGCGGCCGGAGGGGACGGCGACCTCGACGCAGACGACCAGGCGGGAGGGGATGTACGGGACGATGGCGCACGCGGCCCGCGGCCGTTCACGTTCACCGAATCCCACGACGACGGCGGCACCGCGACACCGACGCTCTTCGGCCAGGAGCTCAAGCAACGCGTCGCGACTCCCTCCCCTCAGACGGTGTCCCGGACTCCCGGGGCGCCGCAGATCAACTTCCCGCGACGCGAACCGCGACTGACCGTCGCAACCTTCTCGCTGTCCGACATCCCCGACGGCGACGCGCAGGCGGCCGGAGCTCGGTTCATTACCGAGGTCCCAACCTTCCTCGCGCGCGACGAACTGACCGCCGTACGCGGAGAGGACGACAACGTCACGATCAAGGTCCGCCCCCAGCAGCACGTCGAGGCTCAGCAGACGCTGTCCGGCATCGACACGATCCGAGCCGACCTCGTCGCCGCGATGTTCCGGCTGGTCGCAGAGACGGCGACGGAGAAGCGTGCGGCCAGACGCATCACGAACGCGTTCCTCAAGGGCGCTGGGGTCGTGACCGGCGACGAGACGGCCGAGTGGGGCGAGAACCGGCGTCAGCAGGCCATCGCCGGCATGCGGAGCCTGATCAAGGCGGCCCTGGCCAGGCAGCACCGTGAGATGACCTACGCACTCGACCCCATCACCCTCCCGATCGAGCCCGTGATCGTCGAAGCGCCGCTCGATGCGTACTCCGACCCCTTTGTGAAGCACCTCCACTACGGCGGCTGGCAACGGAACGTCATGCCGATCGCATCGTTCGACGCAGGCACCACCGAATGGGCGATCGCCCACCTGCTCGACCGTGATGACGAAATCCGCTGGTGGCTGCGCCTCTACACCAGCGGCCCCGCATTCATTCGCACCCCCAGGGACGGCGACTACTTCCCAGACTTCATCGCGATCGACGCCCATGGATCCCACTGGGTCATCGAAGGCAAGTCCGACAAGCACTCCCAGGACGCCGACGTTCTCCGCAAGAAGGAGGCAGCGGAGCGCTGGGCGCGGGCCGTTCGCGACGAAGGCGGGTTCGGCGACTGGCACTACGTCTTCGCGACCGAGAGCGACATCAAGCAAGCCGCCGGCTCCTGGGTCGGATTGAAGGTCGCGACCGACCCTGAATGACGACTGGCGGTGCCGAGACGGGCGCATCCGTGACGCCGTCTCTGCTGGCTACCGTTCCGGGGCCTGAAGAGCCGGGGAGCTCGTCGGGGGCCTGACGGGATGACCCGCCGATTCGATCCCTATGGTGCGACGCGTGGCAGGCGTCACCGAGATTCGCGATCCGCTTCACGTCTTCGTGAAGCTGGAAGGACCCGAACGAGCAGTCCTCGACTGCCGGCCGTTCCAGCGCCTCCGCCACGTCCATCAGCTTGCCATGAGCTATCTCGTCTATCCAGGGGCAACCCACCGACGGTTCGAGCATTCGCTCGGAGTCATGGAGCTTGCGACCCGGATCTACGACGTTGTCTGCGACGCGGCAAACCTCACTGACGAGGTTCGGGACATCGTGCCTGCCGCCGGCACCCACGCCCGGGTGTACTGGCGCCAGGTGCTGCGGATGGCCGCGCTCTGCCACGACACGGGCCATCTTCCGTTCTCGCACGCGGCCGAGGAGCGACTGCTGCCGGACGGCGTCAATCACGAGATACTCAGCGAGGCCGTGATCCGATCGGACGAGATGAGCGCGATCTGGAAGGAGATGCATCTCGACGCCGACGACATCGTCGCGCTCGCCGTGGAGCCGGGCGACGGTGTCGTCCTTCCTCCTTGGAAGGCGATCCTGAACGAGATGATCACCGGCGCGGTCTTCGGCGCCGACCGGATGGACTACCTCCTCCGTGATTCGCTGCACTCCGGAGTTGCATACGGCCGCTTCGACCACGCTCGCCTCATCGACACCTTGCGCATCCTTCCGGCGGCGCGACAAGACGAGTCCGAGTCAGACCCCGGAGATCCGACCCCGCAACTCGGGGTCACGCTCGGCGGGCTCCAGAGCGCGGAGGCCCTTGTTCTCGCGCGATACTTCATGTTCTCGCAGGTCTATCTGCATCGGGTCCGGCGTATCTACGACAAGCATCTCGAAGATTTCCTCGTCGAGTGGCTGCCAGCCGGCCACTTCAGCGGACGGCTCGACGACCACCTGGCCATGACCGACGCGCATGTGACCGTCGCAATGCTTCAGGCATCCGCCGACACCACGGCGCCCGGCCACATTCACGCTCGCCGCGTCGTCAACCGGGACCATTTCAAGGTGCTCTACGCTCCAACGCCGATCGACGTGCGAGCCAACGCGGCCGGCGCCAAGCAGCTCTTCGACGCAGCGTGCGAGAAGTACGGATCGGAAGCGGTTCGGTACGACCGCTACTCCAAGGGCGGGAGCACCGACACCTTCCCCGTGCTGACGACGGAAGGCGTCCAGGCCTCGAATGGTCTGTCCGACGTGCTTGGCAATGTTCCGATAGCGAGTAGCCACTACGTCTTCATTCAGCCCGAGCTTGCGCCCCAAGCCAGGCGCTGGAAAGACACGAACTTGGCGGACATCATCGAAGCCCGCCCCGAAGACGAAGAGGAGGGCGATACATGAAGGGCGCACAACGCGCGGCACTTGTCGCCGCTCTGGTCGGGGACCTGCGATCCGCCGGGGGCTGGGCTGGCGAGACGCATGTCCAGAAGACCGTCTTCTTCCTTCAGGAGCTGCTCCGTGTCCCCATGGGATTCGCGTTCCAGCTCTACAAGTACGGGCCCTTCTCGTTCGACCTGAGCGAGCAACTCGGCGACATGCGTGGGCTCGGCCAGCTGAAACTCGAACCGCAGCGCCCGCCGTACGGCCCGAAGTTCGCGGTTGCCGACGGCGCCGCACAGCTGGAGACGCGCTTCCCGAAGACTCGCAGCAAGTACCGGCCACAGCTGGACTTCATCGTCGAACAGCTCAGCAGCGCTGGAGTCGGACAGCTCGAAAGGCTCGCGACTGCTCTCCTCGTGGAGTCCGAACTACCCAACGCCAGTCTTGACGCACGGGTCAGCTCCCTGTGCACCTACAAGCCGCACATCGACACCGACCAGGCACGAGACGCCTTCGCTGAGGTTGACGCGATGCGCCAGCAGGCGAAGCACCTCAGCTTGATCGCGGAATAGTTGCTGGTGCCTCAGCACCTCGCACCGCGTCGCAAACGTTTGCCGTGAGGCCGCTACGTCGATGCTCCTGAAGGGTCCCGTCTCGCCCGAACGTGTTCACGCACGGCATATGCAGTATGCCGGTGAGCTCGTCGCTGGTGGCGTGACGTTCCGGAACGACATCGCGGCCACCGACTCACGAGTGCTGGCCCTGATTCGCACCGAGGTGCGCGGCAGCGGAAACTTCGATCCACGGGTTTCAACCGTAACCATCACCGCGTTCTCGGACACGGATGACGTCATCGGCGTCTGCGTCGCCGGAGTCCACACACTAGGCGATTCGCGCGAACCCTGGGCATACCTCTGGCAACTCGCTGTCGATCCTGAATGGCGTATGCGCGGGATCGGGACCGTTCTACTTACCATGCTCCCAGAAGTCATCGTGAGCCTAACGCCAGCGATCGCCCGACTCAACGGAATATATGGGGCATGCGCACGCGAGGACGCCCGTTTTTATCAGCGCGCTGGCTTCGCCGTACTCCAACCCGGGCTTCCGCTGTCGCTCCTACTGCCAGCGGCGCAGCCCTGGGGGACCGAGGCCAGCTCTCATTACAGCTGTTGGATTGCCCGGCCGTGGTGATCGATCACCGCGACTTCAGACATCCCGCTCAGGACATCCCGTCTTTTGCGGTCCTCAGCGAAGCTGCACGAAAGGTGACCGGCACCTCTTGTACTGGCCAAACCTGCTCGAAACCGACGAGCGATTCCGGCGTGACGGGTGGAAGATGGCCACCTACGTAGGCCCAGAAAGCGCCGACCATGACCTGGTAACCAGGTATGGGGATATCGCGCGGCACCCCACTCGTGATCGTTCCATCAGGATGCCTCACGCTGCCCGTGACTCGCATCCTACCGTTGGCCGGACGAACCCCAAGCATCCATAGATTCACGGTCGTAGGTGGATCGCCAACCGTAAGGCTCGGTGGGGCCCCGGCCGGCCCCGCGTAGATCACGCAGCCAGGCGGCGCCATGCGGCTTTCAGCGAATGCCGGGCGCAGAGACGCGAGCGGCCCGCCGATGCCGTGGTCGGCAACGTCGAGGATCAACGCACTCTTGAATATCCAGGCAGCAGCTGCAGCTTGGCCGTCGGGGTCAAGTACGGCTTCGCGCTCGCCTCGGATTAGCGGTCGTAGTACCCGCGACGCCGCTTGGTCGATGCCTGACATCCATCCGTTGTTGCACGGGCCGCACACAACCTTGGCCGTCGGAATCGCCTCGCTCTCGCTATGCATCTGAAGCTGCCCCGGCCCCACGAACCTGCCTCGTAGAAAGAGCTCGTCGTGGAGCCGGCGCTTGCGCACGAACGCGCGATACGCCCAGTCGGCGATCAAGTGCTCCTCCGTCACGCCGATCGCGTCACAGAAGACGCAGCGGTCAAGCTCGCGGAGAACGTCCGTCATCGAGGCTCCGACTATGGCGAACCTGTCGGTCGCCTCGGTGCACCTTCCGTTACTACCGGCACGGACCGCTGCCGATATCGCGGTTGCGTGACGACCTTCTCTACTTCATCAAGGGCGGCGCTTCGCGCCGCCGCCGGCCGCGCCGCTGCCTGCGGCCACGTCGTCCTCCGGGCTGGCGCCCTCCGGACGGCGGACCGCGGCACGGCCGACTGGGGCTCGATGGGTTCCGGCCCTCAGCAAGGCGACACGAACGACCCGGAAGCGCAGCCGTCCGGCGCTGACGACGGCGACGGCTGCGCTCTGGCGTTCGCGTGGCTGCGGATGAGCGGGCCGTCGAGCCGTGCCGTGTCCGTGCCCACAGCGTGCCCGCTTGCATCCGCGAGCACTGCGAGCCGCACGCGAAGCCCGCGCTTGATGCCCGCAATTACGGCTCCGAGCGATGCGCTCGCGCCCCCGATCCGCCTTACAAGCAGGAGGTCGGCGGTTCGATCCCGCCACCGCCCATCGAGCAGCATGCCGGGCCGCGTGCGCCCACGCGGTCGCGGCCGTTGCTGACTCTGCTCAGGTCGACGGCGCTCGCAGATCGCCACGCTCGCGCCTGCGGTGTGAGCAGCACCGCGACCGCCCCCGCGAAACGTCGCGCTTGCCATGCCAGGTAGCGGCCTTCATAGCTGCTCTCCTTCTCATCGAAGCGTGCGGGAGCGATGCGCGCTCGGCACCCGGAGTCGGTGGCCGTGCCCGTGCGCCGGGGCCGGTCCAACCACGCCGACGGCGCTCAGCCGACCGGCGGCGTCGTCACGGCGGTCGGAACCACGACCGGAGGAGGCGGCGGCGGCGGAGTCACGGCCGGCACGCTTCCCCCGGTGCCGCTGTCGCCGGCAGGCGGCTGCTGGGGGATCGGCGGCGTCGCGCTCGGCGGCGGGACGGAGGCTGGTGCAGGGTCTGGCACCGGTGGCACCGTGCGCGCCGGCAGGTCGCCGGCCGGCGGCGAGCCACCGCTGCCGGGCGTCCCCGCCGCCGGCCGGTCGCGTCCGCGGGGGTCGGTCGCCGGGATATCGGGCGTGCGCTCGTCGGCGTCGTGCTCGCCGTCCTCGCGATCGCCGGTGGGGGTCGGCGCCGTCGCGTCGGGTGTGCCCGCCGCCACCGGCGCCGGCACGACGCTGGTGACCGACACCGGCCTCACGGCAGGCGACCGACGGGCCACGAACGCAGGCAGATCGTCCTGCGGGACCACACCGGACAGCATCGGCAGCGGGTCGACCGCGCAGGACGAGCAGGCGGCGGGGCCGCGGCGGACCTCGAAGTGCAGGTGCGGCGCGGTGCTCCTGCCGGTCGAGCCGACGAGCCCGATGACCTGGCCGCGGCGCACGCGAGCGCCGGGACGGACGACCGCCGCGAACGCGCTCAGGTGGGCGTAGCACGTCGCGAGGCTCGGCCGGTGCTGAAGGCAGACGAAGTTGCCGTAGCCGCCGGACTCCGCGGTCGACTCGATGACGGCGACGTGGCCCCCGTCGGCGGCGCGGATCGGCGTTCCGGTCGGGGCGAGGAAGTCGACGCCGTTGTGCAGGTGCCCGGGGCGCGGGCAGCCGAAGTACCCGCATCCGCCGACGACGCCCTTGACCGGCGTGGCGAGCTCGCCGCGGCCGGGCAGCGGCAGGAAGCCCAGCAGCCGCCAGGCACGGGCGCGCTCGATCACCATCGCGGTCGCCAGGCGGCCGTTGGGGTGCGGTCCGTAGCGGGCGAGCAGGGCGGTGCGGGCGACCGTGCCGAGATCGCGCGCGCCCTGCGCCTTCAGCCCGGCGGCGATCGCCATCACGACGTCGAAGTCGTCGTACACCGAGGGATGGCGCTGCACCCTGTTGGGATAGCGCGCCGGACGCTCGATGCCGCGGCCGGCGTCGCGGTGGCGCAGCCATGCCTTGTGCTTGGCGAGCTTGGCGGGAGCCCGGTCGAAGCCGGTCTCCTGGTAGTGGACGGCGGCGACGAGGTAGAAGGAGACGTCGAAGCGCTGCCTGGCGATCGCGTAGAGGCGGGAGTACGGGTGCGCGTCGAGCAGCCGCTTGCGCTCGCTGAGCGGGCGCTGCGCGCGGCGGATGTCGGCGGGCGTCAACGTGCCTTCGAGGTCGGCGGTGAGCTGCTCGGCGAGCCGGTCCTGGGGGGTGCCGGCGAGCGGGTTGCCGGACTTCGCGTCCTGACCGAAGGAGATCGCGATGGCGAGCAGCAGGCAGACGATCGCGACCGCCGCCAGCAGCGGCGGCAGCAATGTCCGGCGCGCCAGCGTCGCCACCGGCCGCAATCGTTTCCGTGTCGACGCCCCCACCCCGGCGGGTTGCTTCCACGCCGGCACACGCACGCCTTCCGGCTGCAAGGACCGGCCCATTACGCTGGCGAGCCTGTGACCGGCGTCATCGTCCCCGTGCACGGCTTCGCGCCGTATCTCGCCGAGGCGCTGGACTGCGTGCTCGCCCAGCGCGGGATCGACATCGGTCGCGTCGAGATCGTCGTGGTCGACGACGGATCGCCGCAGCCACTCGAGCTGCACCCCGATCACGCGGATTCGTGCCGGTTGGTGCGGCGCGCCGCGTGTGGCGGCCCGGCGGCTGCGCGAGCGAGCGGGCTGGAGGCGCTGGGAGCCAGCGTGTCGCTCGTGGCGCTGTGCGACGCCGACGACGCCTGGCTGCCCGACAAGCTCGCCGCGCAGCTGGCGGCGCTCGACGGCGCCCCCGATGCGGTCGCCTGCTTCGGACGGGCGCGGATCGTCGGTGCCGACGGGCGCGAGACCGGCGAGCGCTGGGCGAAGCCGCGACCGGGACTGCACGCGGGTGCCGATCTCGCGACGCTGCTCTACGCGTCCAACCCGATCCCGACCTCGAGCGTCGTGCTGCGCCGGGCGGCGCTGGATGACGCCGGCGGGTTCGCCTCGCCCGTGCGACTCGCAGAGGACTGGGATCTCTGGCTGCGGCTGGCCGGGCGCGGCGGCGGCTTCGTCTGCCTCGACGCGCCGCTCGTGCGCTATCGCCGCCATCCCGGCGGCCTCACGACGGACGTCGCGGCACTCGCGCGCTGCCAGCTCGAGCTGCATCGCCGGCACGGCGACCTCGTCAGCGCCGACGCGCGCGCCCGCGCGCTGGCGGGCGACACGGCGGCGCT
>JAUYGN010000120.1 GCA_030690545.1 Solirubrobacteraceae bacterium | reverse complement strand
AGCGCCGCGACCGGCGCGACGCGCGACGCGCGGCGCGCCGGAGCGACGCCCGCGACCGCCGTGATCAGCACGCCGACGACGACCGCGACGACGGCGCTGCCCGCCGTGAAGACGAGGCCGCCGTCCGGCAGCGCACCGCCGAACGCGCTGAACATCGCCTTCAGCAGCGTCGCGATCCCGACGCCGCCGCCCAGGCCGGCGACCGAGGCGACGACGCCGATCAGCAGCGATTCGATCAGCGCCGCCTGCAGCACCTGGCGCCGCGAGGCGCCGAGCGCGCGCATCAGCGCCGACTCGCGCGTGCGCTGCGCGGCGAGGATCGAGAGCGTGTTGTGGATGCTGAAGGCGCCGACGAGCAGCGCGATCGCGGCGAACACGAGCAGGAACGCGCGCAGCGCGCCGAGGAACTCGTCGCTGATGTCCTGCGTGTTCTCCTCGGTCAGCTGCACGCCGCTGACCGCCTGCGTCCCAGCGGGCAGCGCGCGCTGCAGGCGCGCGACGAGCTGCTGCTGCGAGACGCCCGCCGCGGCCTTCACGCGGATGCTCGAGACGCGGTCGGGGCCGCCGAGCACGAGCCGCTGCGCCGCGTCGACACGCAGCGCCGTGTACGTCGACTCCCCGAAGCCGTCGGCGGAGGCGAACGTCGCGATGCCGACGATCCGCACGCGCGTCGCGGCGGGCGTCTGCAGCGTCGTGCTGTCGCCGAGCTGCAGGTCGCCCGCGACGGCGGCGCCGCGATTGACGACGACCTCGTCGGCGGCGCGCGGCGCGCGGCCCTCGACGAGGCGATACGCGTTGAGCTGCGGATCGGAGATCCAGGACGCCGCGAGCCGCGGCGGTCCGTTGCCGCCGATCGCCTCGCGGTCGGCGCCGAGCAGCTGGCCGTAGCCCTCGACGTACGGGACGGCCGCGGCGACCCCGTCGACGTCGCGGATGCGCTCGACCGCGGCTGCGTCGATCGGCCCGCGCTGAAACGAGCCGTCGGTCGTGATCTTCGTCGCGCTGCGCACGACGGCGTCGGTGCCGGCGTTCGCGTCGGCGAAGAGGCCGTCGAAGTTGCGCTCGAGCGTCTGGCCGAGCACGAGCGCGCCGGACAAGAACGAGACGCCGATGAAGACGGCGAAAAGCGTGCCGAGCAGGCGGCGCTTGCGCGCCCACGCGCTCTGCAGGGCGATGCGGGTCATCGGGACGCCTCCTCGTCGCCGAGCGCCTTGAGGCGGTCGAGGACGTCGTCGGCGGTTGGATCCGACAGCTCGCCGACGACGCGGCCGTCGGCGAGGAACAGGACGTCGTCGGCATGCGCCGCCGCGACCGGGTCGTGCGTGACCATCACGATCGTCTGACCGAGGTCGCGCACGGCGCGGCCGAGGAACGCGAGGATCTCGCCGCTCGCGCGCGAGTCGAGGTTGCCGGTCGGCTCGTCGGCGAAGATCAGCTGCGGGCGCGCGACGAGCGCGCGGGCGACGGCGACGCGCTGCTGCTGACCGCCGGACAGCTCGCTCGGCCGATGCGCCAGCCGGTCGCCGAGGCCGAGCGTCGCGACGACCTCGTGCAGCCAGGCGCCGTCGGGCTGGTCGCCGGCGAGCGCCAGCGGCAGCGTGATGTTCTCGCGCGCCGAGAGCGTCGGCAGGAGGTTGAACGCCTGGAAGACGAAGCCGATCGCCTCGCGGCGCAACAGCGTCAGCTCGCGGTCGGACAGCAGCGACAGCTCCTGTCCGCCGACGCGCACCTCGCCGGACGTGAGGCGGTCGAGGCCGGCGACGCAATGCATGAGCGTCGACTTGCCGGAGCCCGAGGGCCCCATGATCGCCGTGAAGCGCTCGCGGACGAAGTCGACGCTGACGCCGTCGAGCGCGCGGACGGCGCCCGCGGCGCTGTCGTAGACCTTCACCGCGTCGCGGGCCGAGGCGGCGATCGCGGCGGTCGTCGTCGGCCGGCTGGTGAGGATGTCGGTGGGTGCGTGGCTCATGACCGCCACCTTCGAGCCCGGGGCGCGCCGCGTCGTCGGCCGCGACGGTGATCGTGGGCTCGTCGGCGCGAGCGAGACGGCGGCGGATCTCGTCCCCGAGGAGGAGATCGGGCTCATCAGAGCGCACGACGAAGCCCGCGCGCGCGGGCGCTACGGTGGCCCGGTGAGCGCCCTCAGCGGGATCGTCGCGCGAATCAGGGCCTCGCCGCCGTGGGTCGATCTCACGCTGGCGAGCGCGCTGACGATCGCCGGCCTGCTCGAGGTCCTGCTCGGCGGCGCCGCCGACGGCAGCCGCCTGGCGAGCGCGCTCGCGATCCCGCTCGTGACGCTGCCGCTGGCGCTGCGGCGGCGCCATCCGCTGCTGCCCGCAGCGGCGATCGCCGTCGCGCTGCTCGCGCAGGGCGCCTTCGACGGCTTCCTCATCGGGCACGCCGTCACGCCGCTCGTCGCGCTCGTCGTCGCGCTCTACAGCGCGGGGCGCCACGTCGCCGGGACGCGCGGCCTCGCGGGCGCAGCCGCGCTCGTCGCAGCGCTCGTCGCGACGCGGGTCGCGTTCGATCCGTCGGTCGAGCGCGTCGCCGACGCGGCGCTGACGCTGCTCTACGTCCCGCTGCCGCTGCTCGTCGGCCGCTGGGCGCGCGGCCAGGTCGAGCTGCGGCACGGGCTCGAGGCGAAGATCGAGCAGCTCGAGCGCGAGCGCGTGCGGGGCGCGCGCCAAGCCGCCGAGGACGAGCGCGTGCGCATCACGTCCGACCTGCAGGAGCTCGTCGCGGGCGGGCTCGGCGAGATCGTCGAGCGGGCGCAGGCGCTGTCGGGATCCCTGCGCGGCGGCGATCGCGCGCACGCGCCGGCGACGTTCGCGAGCATCGCGGCGACCGCGCGCGACGTGCTCGACGACGTGCGGCGCGTGCTCGGCATCCTGCGCCGCGAGGACGAGGCCGCGCCGCTCGCGCCGCCGCTCGTCGGAACCGACGACGCACACACGAGCGCGCGGCAGTCCGATCCGGGGGCGCGGATCGCCGGCGACCCGCCGGCAGGCAGGGCGACGCGACCCGACCCGTCGCCGCCGATCGCCGGTGACGCGCTGGGAGACGGAGCGGCGCGAGCCCACCTATCGCCGCCGATCGCCGGCAGCACGCCGCGCCGCGCCGCGATCGGCCCCGACCGCGCGTCGCCTCGGCCCGCCGCCCCCCTGCGGCCCGGCGCGCTCCAACGCCTTCCGCGGTGGCCGCGGGCGCTCGCCGGCGACGGGCGGCGGATCGACCGGCTGCTCGTCGCGGCGCTGCTCGCCGGCGCCGAGATCGAGCTCGCGATCCAGGCGCCGGACGACCTGCGGCTGCCCGCCGCGCTGACGGCGATCGCGATCACGGCGCCGCTGCTCGGGCGCCGCCGGCAGCCCGTGCTCGTCTTCGCCGCGGTGCTCGGCGCCGTCGCCGTCCAGAGCGCCGTCCTCGACCTCGACGCCTTCCCGGCCTTCGACATCGCCGCGCTCGTCTGCGCGACGTACGCGATCGGCGCGCACGCCGACCGGCGCGCGGCGATCGGAGGACTCGTGCTCGCCGCGCTCGGCGCGGCGACCCACGCCGCCGTCTTCTACCCCGCCGGCATCGTGCCCGCGCTGCTCGGCGGCGTGACCTTGCCGTGGATCGTCGGGCGAACCGTGCGCGGCCACCGGCGGCTGACGGCCGAGGCGGCGGAGAAGGCCGCGCGCGACGAGCAGGCGCGCGCGCAGGAGGCGCGCGCGGCAACGACCGCCGAGCGGATGCGCGTCGCCCGCGAGCTGCACGACGCGGTCGCGCACAGCATCAGCGTGATCGCGATCCAGGCCGCCGGCGCCGAGCCGCTCGTCGCGCGCGACCCCGAGCGCGCCGCGCGCTGCGCCGAGCTCATCGCGCAGGTCGGGCGCGAGGCGCTCGTCGAGCT
>JAUYGN010000113.1 GCA_030690545.1 Solirubrobacteraceae bacterium | reverse complement strand
GGCCGCGCCGCCGGCGGCGCACGAGGAGGGCGCCTACGGCGGTGGCAGGCCGCGCGCCGCCGGGCTCGCGTCGCCGCTGCTGCGCGCCTTCGACCGCCGGAGGCTGCGGTTCCTCGCACGCGCGGGCGCGCGCCCGGACGGACGCCTGCTCGACGTCGGCGCCGGCCGCGGGCGCTTCATCGCCCAGGCGCGGGACGCAGGCTGGGACGCCGACGGCATCGAGCCGTCGCTGCGCGGCGTGGCCGGCGCGCGCGAGCTGGGGATCGAGCTGCAGCAAGCCGGCATCGACGATGCGCGCGTCGCGCCCGGCTCGCTCGACGCGGCGACTCTCTGGCACGTGCTCGAGCACCTCGACGATCCCGGCACGGCACTGGAGCGGATCGCCGGCTGGCTGCGCCCCGGCGGCCTGCTCGTGATCGGCGTGCCGAACCTCGCCAGCGTGCAGGCGCGCGTCGGCGGCGCGCGCTGGTATCACCTCGATGTCCCGCGCCACCGCACGCACTTCACCGTCGACGGCCTGCACGCGCTGCTGCGCCGCCAGGGCCTCGAGCCGGTCGCCACCCACCACGTGCTCGCCGAGCACAACCCGTTCGGACTCTGGCAGTCGCTCGTCAGCCGCGCGACCCGCACCCCCTCCTGGCTATACCACGCGCTGAAGCACAACGCGCCGCTGCGCAGCCGCGACGCGCTCGTCACGGCTGCCGCGCTGCCGCTCGCGCCGGTCGCCGTCGCGGTCGAGCTGGCCTGCGGCCTGGCCCGCAGCGGCGGCACGATCGCCGTCGTCGCCCGCCGCCCCGGCTAGGCGCTGCGGCGGCACGCTCAGGCCTTGGCCCTCGCGGCGACCGCTCAGCCCCGGCGGCGCCCCGCCCCGCCCGCGGCGGCCACGGCACCCTCGCCCCCGCCAGGCCGCGCCGCGCCGTCCTCGTCGTCCACTCCCGTCTGGCAGCTTGAGCTCGCTATCCGAGCACAAGCTGCCCGCCTCATCCGAACCTCGTCACCACCGGCAATCGTCACGCGCTTGTCTGGCAGCTTGAACTCGCTATCCGAGCACAACCTGCCGGACTCGGTAGCGAAGAGATTGTCGCGGAGGGGGGCGAACTTCGGGTGGCTGGCGACTGAGCTGTATATGAACCCGTTGGCAACCGAGGTCGCGTGGATCGCGAGAACGCAATACGGCCGAGTCACCTACGAGCAGCTCGTCGCTGCCGGGGTCGGTCGCAACCGGATCGGGCGGTGGGTCGCCGACGGGCGCCTGCGGCGAGAGCACCGCGGGGTGTTCACCCTCGGGCACCCCGACCGCTCAGCGCGGGGCTTGTGCATGTCGGCGGTGCTCGCCGCGGGAAGCACCGCTGTCGCCAGCCACGACACCGCCGCCTACCTCCTGAGGATCGTGCCCGGTCTGGTGACGCCGCTGGAGGTCACGATCGCCGTCTCCTCGGGCCGCCGCCGGCCGGGCATCACGATCCACCGCTCTCGCCTGCACCGCCTCGACCACGACACGCTCGACGGCATCCCGATCACGATCGTCCCGCGGATCCTGCTGGACCTCGCGCCACGCCTGAGCCCGCAGCGCCTCAGCCGTGCCTGCCACGAGGCCTGGGTACGCCACGCGACGACGCCCGGACAGGTCGAGGCATGCATCGCGCGCAACCCGCACAAGCCCGGCGCCCGCAAGCTGCGCCACGCGCTCGGCGCGGACGTCACGCTGAGCGACCTCGAGAGCGCGTTTCTCGTCCTGCTGGAGACCCATGGGCTCCCGCGGCCGCGCACGAACATCGACCACAGGGGCGACAAGGTCGACTGCCGCTGGCCCGATCGCGACCTGACGGTCGAGCTGCTCAGCTACCGCTACCACGCCACCCGCCATGCCTTCGAAGCCGATGTCGCACGACGTCGGCGCTCCAACCACCATGCCTACACGTACGGCGACGTCTTCGAGCGCGCGGTCCGCACCGCGGCCGAGGTCGCGGCACTCCTGAGCACCGCGTGACTCGCCGACGTGCCAGTGCGCCGCCGCCGAGTCGCCGAGCTTGCTCCGGTCGCCGTGGCTCACCCCAGCGCGGTCAGGGCAGCGGCCACCGCGTCGCCGTCCGTGGCGCGCCGCGCGCCGGGCACGAGCGCCGCGACCACTTCGGCGGCGACGACGACGTGCGCCGGCGTGCCCGGCCCGGTGACGACGACCAGCGGAACGCCGACCGCGCGCAGCTCGCGCCGCGACGGCGACCAGCTCGCCTGCCCCGCGTAGTCAGCGAAGAAGCCCAGCGGCGCGGTCGCCGCACGCTCGACGCGCGACGACTCGGCACCCGCTCCTGCTGCCTCCGCGCCGCCCGCATCGCTTGCGCCACCCGCATCGCTGTCGCCCGCATCGCTGCCGCCGCCCCGGCCGCTCGCACCGAGCCACGCCGCAACCGCAGCCGCCGGACCGCCGGCCCGCAACGCCTCCTCCAGCAGCGCGCGCTCCGCGGCGAGCGCCTCGGTCGCCGCCGGCACGAAGGCGTGCAGCGGCGGGTCGACGAGGACCGCGCCGCGCGCGAGCCGCGGGCGGCGCACGAGCAGCTCGAGCGCGATCAGCGCCCCGAAGCCCTCGCCGACGAGCAGCGCGGGCTCGAGCTCGAGCGCCTGCAGCAGCGCGTCGGCGTCCTGCGCCTGCTCCTGCACCGTCGTCGCCGCGTACGGCTCGGGAGCCCCGCTCGCCCCGTACCCGCGGCGGTCGTAGGCGACGGCGCGCGCGCCCGCCGACGCGAGCGCGCCGAGCGCCCCCGTCCACGCGGCGGCGTCCGACGCCATCGCATGCACGACGAGCAGCGCCGGCCCCGCGCCACGCGACTCGTAGTGCAGCTGCACCCCGGCACCCTCGACGAACGGCATGCGCGGGACGCTACTGCGCGGCCGACCGACGTGCCCGACCGCGACGGACAGCTACGCTACGAGCATGGAAGGATTCGGAGGACTGTTCGGCGACCCTGAGGATCTCGCCAAGAAGATGGCGGAGTTCGCGGAGTCGATGCAGGCTCAGCAGGGTCTCGTCTGGGCCGACAACGCCATCAAGCTCGCGGTCGAGATGACCGTCGCGGCGATCAACCGCGTGAACATCCAGGGCACGATCGACCAGCAGGCCGAGCAGATCCGCGCGGTCATGGCGACGGTCTTCCCCGACGCGGTCGCGCTCGTGCGCGAAGCGCGCCAGGGCCTTCAGTAGCGGCTCTCGCCGGGCGCTTTCGCCGGCGCCACGTAGCCGCTCTCGCCAGGCGCTCTCGCAGGCACCGCCGCCACGCCGCGCCGGCCCCGGCCCGCTGCAAGCCGCGGCGGCAGCGAGCAGCCTCACCGTGCCCCGGCCGCTTCCCCGGCGGCAGCCTTCGCCTCGGCCTCGGCGAGCCGCTCGGCGTCGCGATCCTCCTTGCCCAGCCGGATCGCCTCCTTGAAGGAATGGATCCTGAAGATCGTCGCGAGCGCGAAGAACCCGACCGCCAGCGTCGTCACCGCGATCACGATCTGCTGACCGACCGAGTACGCCGCCACGGTCGCGCCCGCCGCCGTCCCGGCAAAGACCTTGACGAGCAGCGCCTGCTGCACGCCCGCCCCGCCGGGCGTGAACGGCACGACCGCCGCGACCGCGTTCACGCCGAGCACGAGCAGCACGTTCTGCACCGAGCCGCCGATGTTGAACGCCTCGAGCAGGAACCAGAACGCCGTGAAGCGAAAGCACCAGCCGGCGAACTGCCACGCGAACACCTCGCGCAGGTAGCGCGGACGGTCCGAGAGGATCGTCAGCCCCTGGCGCACGCGCGCCCAGAACGCCTTCACGCGCTGCGACAGCAACGCGACGCCGACGAGCACCGCGATCGCCAGCGCGGTCATGAGAAACAGCGTGAACCGCGGGTGGGCGGCGAAGAACGACAGGTCGAACGCGTTGAGGTTGGCGAAGTCCGGCGGCTTCGGGAAGACGCCCTGGCTGAACGCGAACGTCAGGATGAAGACCGCCATCACCGCATCGAAGACCGCCTCCACGCAGACCGCGGCGCCGACCGCGGGGTACGACGAGTTCGGCACCGAGCGCTTGACGAGGAAGAGCTTGACGACGTCGCCGCCGCGCGCCGGGATCACGTTGTTGAAGCCGTACGCCGCGATGTAGGCGCCCCAGATGCGGCGATACTGGATCGGCGCGTCCGGATACGCCGCCCGCAGGCTGTTGAAGAACCCGCGCGCGCGCAGCGACAGGTAGATGACGAACGCCGTCGCGCCGATCAGCAGCGACAGCCAGCCGACCCTCGACAGCGAGTCGAAGAACGAGCCGACGGCGTCGAAGAACGAGCTGACGTTGGAGCCCAGCGAGGCGTGGACGAGCATGCCGCCCCAGAGTATGCGGGCTCAGACATTCGCCCCGGGCTGCCGATACGGGCACCACGATGGCCACCACCGCCGCTCTCGCGCCCCGCGGTCCACGGATCGTCGCCTGGTCGCGAATGGGCGACGAAGCGCTCGCCGGCCGCGCCGCAGCCGGCAGCGAGGCCGCCTTCACCGCCCTCTACGAGCGCTACCACGACCCGCTGCTGAACTACTGCCGCTCGATCCTGCTCGACGCCGAGGACGCCCATGACGCCGCCCAGAGCGCGCTCGAGAAGGCGCTGCG
This sequence comes from Solirubrobacteraceae bacterium, assembly GCA_030690545.1. GTDB lineage: Bacteria > Actinomycetota > Thermoleophilia > Solirubrobacterales > Solirubrobacteraceae > CADCVQ01. Next base: position 6,735 of record JAUYGN010000113.1, on the reverse strand, counting down.
CGCGCTGCCGCGGCGCGAGGCCGACCGTCCGCTGAAGCCCTGGCTGTACCGGATCGCGCACAACGAGGCGATCGACGTCGTCCGCCGGCGCCAGCCCGTCGCGACCGGCATCGACACCGACGATCTGCTGAGCGTGCCGGGCCCTGAGGTCGCCTCCGAGCAGCGCACGCGACTGGCCCAGCTCGTCGACGACCTGCGGATGCTGCCCGAGCGCCAGCGCGGCGCGCTCGTCATGCGCGAGCTGAGCGGGCTGAGCTACGACGAGATCGGCCTCGCGCTCGGCATCTCCGGCGAGGCCGCGCGGCGCGCCGTGTTCGATGCCCGCAGCGCTCTGCACGACGCCGTCGACGGGCGCGCGACGGCGTGCGTCAACGTCCGCCGCTGCCTGTCCGACGGCGACCGCCGCCGGCTGCGCGCCCGCGGCATGCGCGCCCACCTGCGCGCCTGCGACGACTGCGCGACCTTCGAGCGGGCGATCGGCGCGCGCCAGACCGACCTGCATCTGCTCGGATCATGGATCGGGGGCGCCGGCGCGCTCGGGATCGTCGGCGTCGGCGCTGCCTCCGGTGGAGCCGCCACGCTCGCCAGCGGGAGCATCCTCGCCGCGGCCAGCAGCGGCGGCGGCGCGGCGGCGCTCGGCGGCGGCAGCGTCGGCTGGGGCGGACTGCCGGTCGCGATGAAGGGCCTTGCGGTCGCCGCCGTCGTCGCGACGACCGGCACCGCCGCCGTCGAGCTGCCGAAGGTGACCCGCGACGCGGCCCCGGCACCGTCGAGCGCGCGCGCCGCGGCGCCCGCCATCTCCGCCCTGCACCATCCCGCGCGCGAGCAGGCGATCGCGGAGGCCGCGCGGGCCGCCGCGCAACGCGCCCGCGCAGCCCGCGCCGACGCTCGCGTGCGCACGGGCACCGGTCCGAGCCGCGGCGTCGCGATCGCCGACGGCGGCACAGCGAAGGCACGAGCGATCACTCCGGTCGCCCCAGCCCCGGCAGCTCCCGCCCCTGCCGCCACGCAACCGGTCGCGCACGATCCGGCGCCAACCCTGACGCCGACGCCGGCCGCGATCTCCGAGATCGGGCGGATCCGCGACCGGATCCTCGCCGCGTTCAACGACGCGCAGACGATCGCCGCGACCGGCACGCAGGCGGGGCTCGCGACCGCCAACGCGCTCGTCCAGAGCACGCTGGCCTCGGTCGGCCCGCTGCTCGACGAGGTCCTCGCGACCTTCGGCCTGACGCTGCCGTCGAACCTCGCGCCGCCACCGCCGCCGTCGTCGTCATCGAGCGGCCAGACCGCCACCAACGTCATGGCCCCCGTCCAGTCGCTCCTCAGCGGGGTCGACGGACTGCTGCAAAGCCTGTTCGGCCGGCGCTAGGACGAGCGCCAACGCGCCAACTCAGGACGAACCGGCAGGTACCGCATCACAACGAGGGCCGCTCGCCGTGGTAAGGGCAGCCAGACCAGATCGAAAGGGCAACCCCGTCGTGAGGCGGGCGCGCAAAACCAGGGGCCTCGCCGAGGCCGCCCAGTTACCGAAGGGGCATCAATGTCTCAATCCCGTCGCATCGTCGCCGTCATGGCGTCGCTCGCCGTCGTCGTGGCGCTTCCCGCCACAGCCGCGGCGCAGTCCACGAAATCCTCCTCGCCGACGTCGATGGCGGCCCAGAAGGCCGCCGTCCAGAAGAACGTCGACAAGGCCGACAAGGCCGTCCAGCACCTCAAGCGCCACGCTCGGCTCGGGAGCCAGCGGGGGGTCACCAGGCAGCTGAAGATCGCCCGGTCGCAGTCGGCCGCCGCGTCCCAGAAGGCCCGTCGGATGGCCAACCGGGCCACGACGGGCAACCAGAACGTCATCGCCGCTCAGGCGCTGACGCTCGCCGGCACGCAGTACGACGAGCTGATCGCGGCGGTGACCGCGATCGTCGACCAGGTCCGCGGCAGCGCCCAGACGCAGGTCGCCAGGGCGATCGCGCCGAGCCTCGCCGGCAAGCAGCGGATCATCGAGGTCCTCAACGGCCTGCTCCCGCAGGTGCCCGCGCAGGCTCAGCCGATCATCGCGTCGATCATCACCGTGCTGAGCGCCGGCAACGCGACCGAGATCACGAACCTCAGCAGCGCGCTGGAGGGTGGCGGCCTGCCGGTCAACATCTCCGGCATCGTCGCCCAGTGCCTGGAGATGGCGACCGCGCTGCTGAACGATGCGTTCGGCATGATCCAGAGCCTCGTCCCGCTGCTGCCCGCAGCCGCCCAGGGCCCGCTCGCGATGGTCCTCGACATGGTCACGTCGACCGTCGGCACGATCGTCCCGACCGTGCTGACGACCGTCACCGGCCTGATCGACACGATCATCGGCTCGCTGCCGTTCGTCGGCTCCGCGTCGGCCTCCGGCGGCGGCATGTTCGGTCTCGGCGGCCTGCTCGGCGGGCTCGTCGGCGGCGGCTCGCAGAGCCTGCCGGGCGGGATCGGCGGGATCCTCGACGGGCTGCTCGGCGGCCTGTTCGGCGGCGGCTCCGGCGGCGGCTCGAGCCCGGTGGCCGGCATCGGCGGCATCGTGAACACGGTCACGGGCCTGATCAGCGGTCTGCTGGGTGGCCTGTTCGGTGGCGGCTCGGTGGCTCCCGCCACATGAGCCACAGCGGCGGCCCCGCCTCGGGCAGCTCGATGCGCTCCGTCACGGCGAACCCGTGGCGAGCGTAGAAGGAGACGTTGCTCTCCTTGGAGGACTCGAGGTAGGCCGCCGTGCCCGTGGCATCGCATATCCGCAGCGCAGCAGCCAGCAGGGCGGAGCCGATCCCTCCGCCCTGCCGCGCCGGTTCGGTGCCCAGCACCGACAGGTAGTAGTGCGGCGCGACCGGATGGCGGCGCTCGATCTCGCGAACGGCCTGCGTGGAGCGCACGATCCGCGGCAGCAGGACCGGCAGCATCGGCAGCATCATCAGCGATTGGCGGACGTCGTCGCGCCAGCGGCCTGGCGACGCCCACAGCGCGGCGCCGGTCCGCTCGGCGTTCGTGTGGATGAGGCCGTGCCGTGCCAGCTGGCGCAGGCGGATCGCGAAGAAGCGCCGCGCGTGGCGCAGCCGTCGCGCGTCGTCGGGATAGAACCAGGCCGTCACGGGGTCGTCGTAGAAGGCTCGCGCGAGGACGTCGGCCAGCACGCCGAAGTCGGCGCGCGTGGCACGCCGCACGCCGTGGGGCTCGCCGGCGTGAGCCGTCACCCGAGCAGCTCGAGGACCCGCTCGATCGGCCGCGCCAGCAGGGCGCGGTCGCCGCGCACGGCGATCGGGCGCTGCATCAGCCGCGGGTGCTCGACGATCGCCGCGATCAGCTCGTCGTCGCCGGCACCGTCGCCCTCCAGCAGGCCGAGCTGCGCGACGAGCGGCTCGCGCATGCGCAGGATGTCGCGCGGGCCGAGGCCGGACTTCGCCAGCAGCGAGCGAACGGTCGCCTCGTCGAGTCCGGTGCGGTGGTACTCGACGCCCTCGTAGGGGATGCCGCGCTCGTCCAGCAGCGCCGCCAGCTTGCGGCAGGTCGAGCACCTGCCGACCTCGTAGATCGTCAGACCTGCGTCGACCGCCGCCACGTCCGTCGCCGCCACAGGCAGCTCAGACGAGCGCGGCCGCGGCCTGATGAAAGGCGATCACGTCGCCGAGGATCTCATCCAGCGAGCGCGTCGGCGCCCAGTCCAGCGCGGCGCCGATCTTCGCGATGTCGGGATAGCGGCGCGGCATGTCCTCGAAGCCCTGCTCGTAGGCCTCCTCGTAGGGGATCAGCCGGATCTCCGACGCCGAGCCGGTCAGCTCGCGGACCCGTTCGGCGAGCGCGAGGATCGAGACCTCCTCCTGCGAGCCGACGTTGAAGACCTCGCCGTGGGCATCGCCGCCATGCGCCATCAGGCCGGCGAGCGCGCGCACGACGTCGTCGACGTGGCAGAAGCAGCGCGTCTGCGTGCCGTCGCCGTAGACGCGGATCGGCCGCCCCGCCAGCGCCTGCGCGACGAAGCTCGGGATGACCATGCCGTAGCGGCCGGTCTGGCGCGGGCCGACGGTGTTGAACAGGCGCGCGACGACCGTCGGCAGCTTGCGCTCCTTGTAGTACGCCAGCGCGAGGAACTCGTCGATCGCCTTCGAGCAGGCGTAGGACCAGCGGCCCATCGTCGTCGCGCCGAGCACGAGGTCGCCGTCCTCGCGGAAGGGGAACGTCGTCGACTTGCCGTAGACCTCGCTCGTCGAGGCGACGAGGACGGGCTTGCGCTTCTTCGCCGCCTGCGCGAGCACGACCTCCGTGCAGTGCACGTTGGTCTCGATCGTCCGCACCGGGCTCTCGACGATCAGCTCGACTCCGACCGCGGCCGCCAGGTGGTAGACGACGTCGGCCTCGTCGACGAGCTCGGCGACGACGCGCTCGCGCGCGCACGAGTCGATCGTGTACGCGAAGCGCGAGTCGGCCTTGAGGTGGCGCACGTTCTCGATCGAGCCCGTCGAGAGATCGTCGAGAACGTGCACGCGATCGCCCTGCGCGAGCAGCGCTTCGGCAAGGTGCGAGCCGATGAACCCGGCCCCACCGGTGATGAGGAACCGCATAGCTCGGAACCCTACCGGCGCGCACCGGCGCCAGAGCGGCGCGTCCGCGAGCACGCGGTTGAGATCTACTACACTCGGACGCAGATTTCTTAGGCTTCAAAGAAGGAGACCCTCCCACCATGGGCAAGACCATCGGCATCGACCTGGGCACCACGAACTCCTGCATGGCCGTGCTGGAGGGTGGCGAGCCCACCGTCATCGAGAACTCCGAGGGCGGTCGCACGACCCCCTCCGTCGTCGCCTTCGCGCAGTCGGGCGAGCGCCTTGTCGGCACCGTCGCCAAGCGCCAGGCGGTCACCAACCCGCAGAACACGATCTCCTCGATCAAGCGCTTCATGGGCCGCAAGGAGGCCGAGGTCCGCGAGGAGGAGTCGATCGTCCCCTACAAGGTCGTCGCCGGCCCGAAGGGCGACGCCCGCGTCGACGCGGGCGGCAAGCAGCACAGCCCGCCCGAGATCAGCGCGATGATCCTGCAGAAGCTCAAGGCCGACGCCGAGGCGTACCTCGGCGACACCGTCGACGGCGCCGTCATCACGGTCCCCGCGTACTTCAACGACGACCAGCGCCAGGCGACGAAGGACGCCGGCAAGGTCGCCGGCCTCGACGTCAAGCGGATCATCAACGAGCCGACGGCGGCCTCGCTGGCCTACGGCCTCGACACGGAGACCGCCCAGCCGCTCCTCGTCTTCGACCTCGGCGGCGGCACCATCGACGTGTCGGTGCAGGAGATCGGCGACGGCGTCTTCGAGGTCAAGTCGACCGCCGGCGACAACCACCTCGGCGGCGACAACTTCGACAAGGCGCTCGTCGACTGGCTGGCGACCGAGTTCAAGAAGGACCAGGGCATCGACCTGAAGAACGACCCGATGGCCCTGCAGCGCCTCTACGAGGCCGGCGAGAAGGCGAAGATCGAGCTGTCGACCGCGCAGGAGTCGCAGATCAACCTGCCGTTCATCACGGCCGACTCCTCCGGTCCCAAGCACCTCGACGTGCGCCTCACGCGCGCCAAGCTCAACGAGCTGACGAGCAACCTGCTGGAGCGCATCGTCGCTCCGGTCCGCCAGGCGCTCGACGACGCCAAGGAGAAGGGTGCGTCGACGATCGACCACGTCGTCCTCGTCGGCGGCATGACGCGGATGCCGGCCGTCCAGGAGAAGGTCAAGGACCTGACGGGCAAGGAGCCCCACCGCGGCGTCAACCCCGACGAGGTCGTCGCGATCGGCGCGGCGATCCAGGCCGGCGTGCTCGCCGGCGACGTCAAGGACGTGCTGCTGCTCGACGTGACCCCGCTGACGCTGGGCATCGAGACGAAGGGCGGCGTCATGACGAAGCTCATCGAGCGCAACACGACGATCCCGACGCGCAAGGGCGAGACGTTCTCGACCGCCGAGGACAACCAGCCCTCGGTCGAGATCCACGTCCTGCAGGGCGAGCGCGAGATGGCGCAGTACAACAAGTCGCTGGGCAAGTTCCAGCTGACCGGCATCCCGCCGGCGCCGCGCGGCATCCCGCAGATCGAGGTCGCCTTCGACATCGACGCCAACGGCATCCTCAACGTGTCGGCGAAGGACCTCGGCACCGGCAAGGAGCAGAAGATCGAGATCAAGTCCGGCTCCGGCCTGGCCGACGACGAGATCAAGAAGATGGTCGCCGACGCGGAGGCGCACGCCGACGACGACAAGCGCCTGCGCGAGCTCGCCGAGGCGCGCAACAGCGCCGAGAACGCGGCTTACCAGGCCGAGCGCCAGCTGAAGGATCTCGAGGAGAGCATCGACGAGTCCTCGAAGACCGAGATCGAGGGCCTGATCAAGGACCTGCGCGACTCGCTGGAGTCCGACGACGCCGCCGAGCTGGCGGCGAAGACCGAGGCGCTGCAGACGGCCTTCCACAAGGTCTCCGAGGCGATGTACGAGCAGGCCCGCGCGCAGGGCGAGTCCGCACCGTCGGGCAACGGCGACGGGCCCGAGGCGTCCGCTCCGGATGACGACGAGGACGTCGTCGACGCCGAGGTCGTCGAGGAAGGCCGCTAGCCCGTGACCGCGCACGAGCACGACCCCGAGCAGCGGGCGGCGCCGGACCCTCCCCCGGCGCCGCCCGCGACCGGCCCCCCGGCACCGGACGCGCCGCCTGCGGGCAACGCCGGCCAGCCGCCGGCACC
>JAUYGN010000096.1 GCA_030690545.1 Solirubrobacteraceae bacterium | reverse complement strand
CGCGCCGGCTGGCCGCCGCCGGCGTCGCGCTCGGGCTCGGCTCGCGCAGCGGCGACGACCTCGGGATCGCGGGCGCGGTGACACTCCCCACCGACGTCCGCGATCCCGCGGCGGTCGACGCGCTCGTCGCGGCTGTCGTGGAGGAGCACGGGCGCCTCGACATCGTCGTCGCGAACGCCGGCGTCGGCGCCTACGGGCCGTTTCTCGAGCTCGATCCCGAGCAGCTCGAGCTGATGATCGACGTCAACCTCAAGGGCGTCCTGTACACGGCGCGCGCGGCGCTACCGCACCTGATCGCGGCCGGCGGCGGCGGCGACTTCGTCTCGCTGGCGTCGGTCGCGGGCCTCAACGCGTTCCCCGGGGAGGCGGTCTACAACGCCTCGAAGTTCGGCCAGGTCGGCTTCGTGCGGGCGCTCGACATCGAGCTGCGCGAGCATGGGGTGCGCTGCTCGAGCATCTGCCCCGGCGGCGTCGCGACGGACTTCGCGATCGGCACCGGACGGACCGCGGGCATGCCCGAGCTCGACGGGATGATGTCGCCCGACGACGTCGCGGAGGTCGTCCTGTTCGCGCTCACCCGCCCGCGCGGGATGCGGCTCCTGACGACGACGTTCCGGCCGATGAGCGAGGGCTCGTGGGGCTAGCGAGCTCGCAGGATCGACCGGTCGCCTGGGGCATCCTCTCGACCGCGCGGATCGGCGGCGCGCTGGTCGCCGGCGCGCGCGAGTCGTCCGCCGCCGGGATCGTCGCGGTCGGCAGCCGTAGCGCGGCGAGCGCGCGGGCGTTCGCCGACGCGCACGGGATCGCGCGCGCACACGACTCCTACGAGGCGCTGCTCGCCGATCCCGACGTCGAGGCGATCTACGTCCCGCTGCCGAACGGGATGCACGTCGACTGGACGATCAGGGCGCTGCAGGCCGGCAAGCACGTGCTCTGCGAGAAGCCGATGGACCGCCGCCCCGAGCGCGTCGCCGAGGCGTTCGACGCCGCCGAGCAGGCCGGGCTCGTGCTCAGCGAGGCGTTCATGTGGCGCCACAACCCGCAGACGCTGCGGCTGCGCGCGCTGCTCGACAGCGGCGCGATCGGCGACGTGCGGCTGATTCGCGCGTCGTTCTCGTTCCCGCTCGCGGCGGACGTCGACGTGCGCCTCGACGCGGCGCTCGACGGCGGGGCGCTGATGGACGTCGGCTGCTACTGCGTCAGCGGCGCGCGGCTCGCCGCCGGCGCCGAGCCCGAGCGCGTCTCGGCGCAGACCGTGACCGGCCCGTCCGGCGTCGACCTGCGCTTGTGCGGCCTGCTGCGCTTCCCCGGCGACGTGCTCGCGACGATCGACTGCGGCTTCGACGTCGCCGCGCGCGACGAGCTCGAGGTCGTCGGCTCCGACGGCCGGATCGTGCTCGCCGACCCCTGGCACTGCCGCGCGCCGGCGCTCGTCGTCGAGCGCTCCGGCGCGGAGGCCGAGGTCGTCGAGATCGAGCCGGTCAACAGCTATCGGCTCGAGCTCGACGACGTCAGCGCCGCGATCCGCGAGGGCCGCGCACCGCTGCTCGGGCGCGAGGACGCGCTCGGCCAGGCGCGCACGATCGACGCGCTCTACCGCGCAGCCGCCGAGGACGCCTCGGTGCCGGTCGGATGAGCAACGCGCTGACCACGGCCCGGCGCGGCGTGCGCCCGACGTGCGAGACGCCCCTGGCCGCCGGTGACGATCCGGTGCCGGCGCGATGAGCGCGGTCGGCGAGCTGCGCGTCGCGATCGCCGGCTACGGGCTCGCCGGCGAGGTCTTCCACGCGCCGCTCGTCGCGGCGACCGAGGGGCTGCGCGTCGTCGCGGTCACGACCTCCGACGCGGCGCGCGCGGAGCGGGCGCGCGCTGCGTATCCGGGCGTCGCCGTGCTGACCGACGCCGACGCGCTGCTGCGCGACGGGCCGCCGATCGACCTGCTCGTCGTCGCGACGCCGAACCGCTCGCACGTTCCGATCGCGCGCACTGCGCTGCAGCGCCGGATCGCCGTCGTGATGGACAAGCCGCTCGCCGCCGACGCCGCGCCAGCGGCCGCGCTCGTCGCCGACTTCGCCGCCGCCGGCGTCCCGTTCACCGTCTTCCAGAACCGCCGCTGGGACGGCGACTTCCTGACCGTGCGGCGCGCGATCGCCTCCGGCGAGCTCGGCGCGATCACCCGCTTGCAGTCGCGCTACGAGCGCTTCCGCCCGCAGGTCGATCCCGGCGCCTGGCGCGAGCAGGCCGACGGCGGCGAGGGCGGCGGGCTGCTGCTCGACCTCGGCGCGCATCTCGTCGACCAGGCGCTGACGCTGTTCGGGTTTCCCGCGCGCGTGTATGCGGAGATCGACGTCCGGCGCCCCGGCGCGCTGGTCGACGACGACGTCTTCGTCGCGCTCGAGCATCCCGGCGGCGTGCGCTCGCAGCTGTCGATGAGCGCGCTCGCGCCGCTCGGCGGGCGCTGCATGCGCGTCAGCGGGACGCGCGGCGGGATCGAGACGCCGGGCCTGGACCCGCAGGAGGACCAGCTCGTCGCCGGGCTGCGGCCGGGCGATCCCGGCTGGGGCGCCGGCGAGCCCGCGCGCGTCGTCGACGCCGACGGCGAATCGCACGAGGCGCCGATCGAGCGGGGCGCCTACGAGCGCTTCTACGCCGGCGTGCGCGACGCGCTGCGCGACGGGGCGCCGCTGCCCGTCGACGCGCGCGACAGCGTCGCGGCGCTGCGCGTCATCGAGGCGGCGCGGCGCAGCGCGCGCTCGGCAGCGGTCATCGAAACGACGGAGGAGGACAGGTCATGAAGACGAGCCTCGGCATCTGGGCGATGGGTGCGATGGTCACCCGCTTCAACCCGGGCGGCTACAAGCCCGAGCTCGCCAAGCGCAGCACGGCCGGGCACGTCGCGGCGGCCGTTGCGGGCCTCGAGGGGCTGATCGACGACTACGAGTTCCACTACCCGCAGGAGCTCTCCGAGGAGAACCTCGACGAGGTCCAAGGGGCGCTCGACGGGCACGGGATCCACGCGATCGCCAGCGGCCTGCACCTCGACAACCGCTTCGCCCGCGGCGGGCTCTCCTCGCCCGATGACGCGACCCGCGCCGAAGCCGTGCGGCTGACCGTCGAGTGCGCGCGGTTCGCCGGCCGGCTCGGCGCGCGGATGATCATCTGGCCCGGGATCGAGGGCTACAACTACCCGTTCCAGACGCCGTACGCCTCCAGCTGGGCGCGCCTGATCGACGGCATCGGCGAGGCCGCGACGACGCTCGCCGAGTACGACCAGGTCCTCCTGCTCGAGCACAAGAACTCCGAGCCGGCGATGAAGATCCACATGGGCAACATCGGCATGACGCTGCACGTCATCCACACGCTGCGCGCGCGCGGGATCACGAACGTCCAGGTCAACATGGACTGGCAGCACCTGATCATGAACGGCGAGAACCTCGCCGAGTACGCGGCGCTGCTGCACGCCGAGGGCCTGCTCGGCCACCAGCACGCGAACTCCGGCTGGGGCACGTTCGACGACGACAACATGGTCGGCGCGACGGCGTTCATGGAGACGCTCGAGCTCGCCGTCGAGCTGCGCCGCGCGGGCTACGGGACGCGCGGCGAGCGGCTCGGCTTCGACCTGTACCCGTACACCGAGGACGCCGTCGACGTCGTCCGCCGCAGCGTCCTGCAGTGGCGCTTCATCGACGGCGCGGCGTCGCGGATCGACGACGCGGCGCTGCGCGCCGCGCAGCGGGACAAGGACGCGATCAAGGCCTACGAGCTCGTGTACGCGGCGCTCGGCGCGTAGGGAGGTGCGTCGAATGAGTCGCGCCGGTCACGACGTATTCGACACACCGCGCACCGGCGGGTCCGCGCGGTGACGCTGCTGGCCGGGATCGACGTCGGCACCTCGTCGGTCAAGGGACTGCTCGTCGACTCCGACGGCGGGACGGTCGTCGCGCGCGCCGAGGCCGCGCACGCGCTGTCGACGCCGCGACCCGGCTGGGCCGAGCAGGACCCCGAGGACTGGTGGGACGGCACGCAGGCGGTGCTCGAGGTGCTCGGCCGCGCCGGCGAGATCGCCGGGATCGGGCTGACCGGGCAGATGCACGGGCTCGTCGCGCTCGGCGCCGGCCGGCGCGTGCTGCGCCCGGCGATGCTCTGGAACGACGGGCGCAGCGGCGCCGAGTGCGCGCAGATCGAGCGGTCGATCGGCCTCGACGCGCTGATCGCGCAGACCGGCAACCGCGCGCTGGCCGGCTTCACGGCGCCGAAGCTGCTGTGGCTGCGCAACCACGAGCCGGACGTCTACGCCCGGATCGAGCACGTCCTGCTGCCGAAGGACTACGTCCGGCTACGGCTCTGCGGCGAGCTCGCGACCGACGTCGCGGACGCGTCGGGAACGCTGCTGTTCGACGTCGCGCGGCGGCGCTGGAGCGACGCCGTCGTGGAGGCGCTCGAGATCGACCCGGGTTGGCTGCCGCGCGCGCTGGAGTCGCCGTCGGTCAGCGGCGCCACCGCGGCCGGCGTGCCGGTCGCCGCGGGCGCCGGCGACCAGGCGGCCGGCGCGCTCGGCGTCGGCGTCGACCGGCCGGGGCGGGTGGGGGCGGTGTCCGTCGTGCTCGGCACGTCGGGCGTCGTCTTCGCCGCCACCGAGGCGTTCGCGGCCGACGCGCAGGCGCGCGTGCACGCGTTCTGCCATGCCGTGCCCGGCGCCTGGCACAGCATGGGCGTGATGCTCGCCGCGGCCGGCTCGCTGCGCTGGCTGCGCGACGCCGTCGCGCCGGGCGAGCGCGACTTCGGCGCGCTCGTCGCCGAGGCCGAGCGCTGGCAGCCCGGCGCCGAGGGACTGACGTTCCTCCCCTACCTCGCCGGCGAGCGCACGCCGCACGCCGACCCCGACGCGCGCGGCGCGTTCACCGGCCTGTCGCTGCGCCACGACCGCGGGGCGCTCGTGCGGGCGGTGCTCGAGGGCGTCGCGTTCGGCCTGCGCGACGGCCTCGACCTCGTCGCTGGGATGTCGTCCGCGCCCACCCGTCCCGCGCTCGGGCGCGTCTCGGGCGGCGGCGCGCGCAGCGAGCTGTGGCTGCGGATCCTCGCGTCGGTGCTCGAGCTTCCGCTGCAGCGCACGGCCGTCGACGAGGGCGCGTCGTTCGGCGCGGCGCTGCTCGGCGGCGTCGCGGCCGGCGTCTTCGCCGACGTTCACGAGGCAGTCGCCGCGTGCGTTCGCCCGGGAGCGATCGTCGAGCCGGTGGCGGAATGGATCGAGCCCTACCGCGAGGTCCGCGAGCGCTTCGTCGCGCTGTACCCGGCGCTGCGGGCGGCGCGTTCGTGATCGGGCCGCCGCGCACGGCGACGGCGATACGCTGCGCACCGTGAGCAAGAAGAAGCAGGACCCGATCCGCGAGCTGCTGGCCGACCTGCCGCCCGCGCTCTTTCTTGGCAACCCCACCGGCACCGTGGCGATCATGCAGGACAAGGTCGTCGACGCCGGCGGCGATCCCGACGAGGTGCTCGCCTGGGTGCGCGAGCACGGCGGCTATCCCGACAAGACGTTCGGCGTGCGCGCCCGCCAGGGCTTCGACATGCGGCCCAAGGCGCCGAGCAAGCACTACTACGTCGTGCCGGAGGACGAGCTGCAGTAGCGCTCGCGAGGAGCCAGGGGGTCATCGCGTTCGCGTCCCCGATATGGACGCGAACGCGAGCACCCCCGTGACGGTTGCGCCCCCGCGCGCTCGCCGGCTACGCCACGAGCGCCTTGAACGCGCGCCCGCGCGCTTCGAAGTCGGCGAACTGATCGAAGCTCGCGCAGGCCGGCGACAGCAGCACGACGTCGCCGGGGCGCGCCGTCGCGCGAGCTCGCGCGACGGCCGTCGCGAGGTCGCCGCACAGCTCGCCGCCGACCTCGCGGGCGAGTCGCGGGGCGTCCTCGCCGATGAGATACGTCCGGTGCGCCGGGTCGCGCAGCGCGGCGAAGGCCTGGCCCTTGCCCTGCCCGCCGAGGATCAGGTGCACGCGCACGTCGGCCGGGAAGCTCGCCAGCGCGACGAGCGTCGAGGCGACGTTCGTCGCCTTCGAGTCGTTCACGTACAGGACCCCGTCGACGCGCGCGACCTCCTCGAGCCGGTGCTCGACGCCGGCGAACGTGCGCAGTGCGCTGCGCACGGCGTCGATCTCGATGCCGCGCGCCAGCGCGATCGCCGCCGCGGCGGCCGCGTTCGCGCGATTGTGCGCGCCGCGCAGGCGGATCTCGTCGTGCGCGACGAGCGGCTCGCCGTGCCACCACAGCCGGCCGTCACGGTCGTCGAGCTCGCCGCCGGGGCCGAAGCGCACGCGCCGCGCGCCGCCGCCCGCGTCATCGATCGCGAGGCCCGCGGGCGCGACGGCGACATCGTCGTCGCCCTGACGGGCGAAGATCTCAAGCTTCGCCGCGCGATAGTCGGCAAGCGTGCCGTGCCGGTCGAGATGATCGGATTCGAGGTTGAGCAGCACCGCGCCCTCGGGGGCGAACGCGAGCGTGTCCTCGAGCTGAAACGAGCTCGCCTCGCAGACGACGACGGCGGCACGATCGAGCTCGCCGACCAGCGCGGTCAGCGCCGTCCCGACGTTGCCCGCGACCGCGACCGGCAGATCCGCCTCGCGATGGATGCGACCGAGCAGCTCGACGGTCGTCGTCTTGCCGTTCGTGCCCGTCACGGCGACGAACGCGTTGGGCAGCAGCCGCCAGCCGAGCTCGAGCTCGCCGAGCACGGGCACGCCGGCAGCACGCGCCGCGGCGATCACCGCCGCCTCGCGCGGCACGCCCGGCGACTTGACGACCGCGTGCGCCTGCGCGAGCTGGGCGAGCCCGTCGGTGCCGGCGTGCAGCTCGATCCCAGCCGGCAGCCGAGGCTCGGGCAGCGACGACGCCGCGCCGCTGTCGACCGCGACGACCCGCTCGCCGCGCGCGTGCAGCGCGCGCGCCGCCGCGATGCCCGAGCGCGCCAGGCCCACGACGAGCCAGGGGCCCGGCGGCAACGGCGGTCGCGGCCTGGACGCCACTACGCGACGGACGCCTGATACAGCGTGAAGCCGATCGCGCTGCAGATCGCCGCGATGATCCAGAAGCGCAGGATGATCTTCGTCTCAGACCAGCCCATCAGCTCGAAGTGGTGGTGGATCGGCGCCATCAGGAACGGCCGCTTGCGGAACGTCTGAAACGAGAACACCTGGATCATCACGCTGAGCGCCTCGACGACGAAGATCCCGCCGAGCAGGATCAGCAGGATCTCGGTCTGCGTCATCACCGCCAGGCCGGCGATCACGCCGCCGAGCGCGAGCGAGCCGGTGTCCCCCATGAATATCGTCGCGGGGAACGCGTTGAACCACAGGAAGCCGACGCAGGCGCCGACGACGCACGCCGACAGCAGCGCGAGGTCGTGCTGGCCAGGCGTGATGAACGTGATCCCGATGTAGGCGAGCGCGACGATCGCCGCGCAGCCCGCGGCGAGGCCGTCGAGGCCGTCGGTCAGGTTGACGGCGCTCGTCGTGCCCGCCACGACGATGTAGATGACCAGCAGCGACGGCAACCCCGCGAGGAAGCCGAGGTCGATCTGGTAGTCGATGACGCGCATGCGCAGCGTCTGGGGCAGCCCCGCCTTCTCGGTCGCGATCCACCACAGCCCGATCGAGATGAGGATCGTGATGCCGAGCTTCATCCGCGCGCTCAGCCCCAGCGAGCGGCGGCGGACGATCTTCGTGTAGTCGTCGGCGAAGCCGAGCAGCGCGCAGCCCAGTGCCGCGCCGAAGACTCCGATTGCCCGCCAGTCGTACTCCGACAGGATCAAGAACGGCACGGCGATCGCGATCACGATGATGATCCCGCCCATCGTCGGCGTGCCGGCCTTGACATGGTGCTTCGCCGGTCCCTCCTCGCGGATGAACTGGCCGAACTCGCGCTGCTGCAGGAAGGCGATGAACTTCGGCGACAGGAAGATGCAGATCAGCAGTGCCGCGGTACCCGCGATGAGCACCTCGCCCATGGCGCGCTCAGACCCCGGCCCGCAGCGACTGCGCGACGACCTCGAGGCCGACCCCGCGCGAGCCCTTCACGAGGATGGTGTCGCCGGGCGCGACGAGCTCGCGCACGAGGGCGCTTGCGCCGCTCGCATCGGCCGTCGCGTGATGCTCGCCGTGGCCGTCGTCACCGCGATAGGGCGCGGCCATCAGCGCCGCACGCGGCCCGACCGTCACGAGCACGCCGACGCCGCACTCGCGCGCGTACGTGCCGATCTCGGCGTGGAAGCGCGCTTCCTCGGAGCCGAGCTCGAGCATGTCGCCGAGCACGGCGACGCGCCGCCCGCGCACGGGCGCGGACTCGGCGAGGTCGTCCAGGGCGGCGCGCATCGACATCGGGTTGGCGTTGTAGCAGTCGTCGATGATGAGCACCGGTCCGGGCAGCTCGATGCGCTCGCCGCGCAGCGCGCTGAGCGTGATCTCCAGGCGCCCGCGCGGCCGCACCCCGACGGCGCGCGCCGCGGCCAGGGCGGCAAGCGCGTTGAGCCGCATGTGTTCCGACGCGAACGGCAGCTCGAGGTCGTCGCCGAGCTCGTCGACGTCGCCGCCCGGCCCGAACGTCACCGTCCGCAGGTCCGCGCGGACGTGCGGATCGAGCAGGCGCTCGCCGGCGGGCAGCACGGCCGTCGCCCCCGGGCGCAGGTCGACCAGCAGCTCGGCCTTCGCCGCGGCGACCGCCTCGACCGTTCCGAGCAGCTCGAGATGGACGGGCCCGACGTTGACGATCACGCCGACGTCGGGCTCGGCGATCGCCGCCAGCTCGGCGATCTGGCCGGCGCCGCGCATCGCCATCTCGAGCACGAGCACCTCGGTGCCGGCCGGCGCGGCGAGGATCGACAGCGGCAGGCCGATCTCCGTGTTGAGGTTCTCGGCGCTGGCGACGACGCGGCGCTGCTGGGCGAGCATCGCCGCGAGCACGTCCTTCGTCGAGGTCTTGCCGACCGAGCCCGTGATCGCGATCACCTGCGCGCCGAGCGCGCGGCGCCAGGAGCGCGCGAGCGCCTGCAGCCCGGCGAGCGGATCGTCGGAGGCGAGCACGACGCCGGGATGCTCGCGCGGCACGCTGCGCGCGAACTCCGGCGCGACGAGCACCCCCCAGGCACCGGCGGCGAGCGCGTCGGCGGCGTAGCGGCCGCCGTCCTCGTTGCTGCCGGTCAGCCCGACGAAGAGGTCCCCGGCCGCGACGTCGCGCGAGTCGATCGTCACGCGCAGCGGCCCCGGTGGCCCGCCGCCGGCGAGCGGCGCCGAGCCCTCCAGCCGGACCCCCGCGGCCTCGGCGACGAGCTCAGGCGACCAGTCGCGCACGCAGCGCCTCCCGCGCGACGGAGACGTCGTCGAACGGCAGCTTGCGCCCGTCCTCGAACTCCTGGCCCTGCTCGTGGCCCTTGCCGGCGATCACGACGACGTCGCCGGCCGCGGCGAGCCCGATCGCCCGCTCGATCGCGCCATCGCGGTCGACGATCGCCTCGACGTCGTCGCCGCCGCCGTGTTCGACCCCGGAGAGGATCTGCTCGACGATCGCCGCCGGGTCCTCCGAGCGCGGGTTGTCCGACGTGACGATCGTGTGGTCGGCCAGGCGAGCCGCGATCTCCCCCATCTGCGGGCGCTTGCCGCGGTCGCGGTCGCCGCCGCAGCCGAAGACGCACAGCAGGCGCCCCTCGGTCAGCGGGCGCGCGGCGGCGAGCACGTTCTCCAGCGAGTCGGGCGTGTGCGCGTAGTCGACGAGGACGGCGAACGCCTGCCCCTCGTCGACGGGCTCGAAGCGGCCGGGAACGCGCCCCGCCTCGGGCAGCGCGGCGACGATCGTCGCGTCGTCGACGCCCAGCGCCCGCACCGCCGCGACGGCGCCGAGCACGTTCATCACGTTGAAGCGGCCGGGCAGCGGCGAGCGCAGCGCCATCCCGCCGGCGACGAACGTCGAGCCGGCGAAGGTCGATTGGATCCGCGTCGCGCGCAGGTCGGCGCCGGGCGCGTCGATCGCGATCGTGACGAGCCGCGCGGGCGAGCCGCGCAGCGTCGCGGCGAGCTGCGCGCCGTACGGATCGTCGACGTTGACGACCGCGACCTGCGGCCGGCCGTCGACGAAGAGCCTGCGCTTGGCGTGGAAGTAGTCCTCCATCGTCGGGTGGAAGTCGAGGTGGTCCTGCGTCAGGTTCGTGAAGATCGCCGCCGCCCAGTGGATCGCGCCGGCACGGCCGAGCGCGAGCGCGTGGCTGGACACCTCGAGCACGGCGTTGCGGTCGCCGGCGTCGCGCATCGCGGCGAACGTCGCCTGCAGGTCGATCGCCTCAGGCGTCGTGCGCGCGACCGGATGCTCGACGCCGCCGATGACGGAGGTGACCGTGCCGAGCATGCCCGTCGGCTCGCCGGCGGCGTGCAGCAACGCGCGTACGAGGTAGGCCGTCGTCGTCTTGCCGTTCGTCCCGGTGACGCCGATCGTCCGCAGGGCGGCGGTCGGGTCGCCGTGCAGGCGGGCGGCGGCGGGCGCCATCGCGGCGCGCACGTCGTCGACGACGACCTCCGGCACGCCGAGCGCGAGCGGGTGGTCGACGACGAGCGCGACCGCCCCGCGCGCGACCGCGTCAGCCGCGAAGTCGTGTCCGTCGCGCGTGAAGCCGCGCACGCAGAAGAAGACCGTGCCGGGCGCGACCCGCCGGTTGTCGTAGGCCAGCGCGGTGACGGGGACGTCCGCGGCGTCGGAGGCGGCCTCGCCGAGCACCTCGCGCAGCGTCATCAGCGCGGCCGCCGGCACGCGGAGACGCGGGGCAGCTCGATCGTGATGCTCAGCAGCGCGATGGTGCCAGGATAGTTGCCCATCCGGGGCACGGATCACCCGTCCGGGGCGACGCCGAGGTACGGCAGCGCGAAGCGCATGATCTCCTGGAAGGCGGGCGCGGCGACCGCGGAGCCGTAGATCTCGCCCTGCGGCTCGTCGACCATGACCGTCACGAGCAGCTTCGGCTTGCGGGCGGGAGCGAAGCCGACGAACGAGGCGATGTAGCGCGAGCTCGAGTACTCGCCGGTCTTGCGGTCGATCTTGTTCGCCGTGCCGGTCTTGCCGGCCAGCATGTAGCCGGGGATCGCGGCCCCGCTCGCCGAGCCGCCGGCCTCGACGACGCCCGCGAGCATCGTGCGCAGCTGGGCCGCCGTCTCGCGGTCGAGGATCCGCTCGCCGCGCGGTGTCTGGGTCGGCTCGCCGCCGACCTCGGCGATGATCCGTGGGGTGCGCAGGATGCCGCCGTTGGCGATCGCCGAGTAGGCCGTCGCCAGCTGGATCGGCGTCACCGACTCGCCCTGGCCGATCGGCAGGTTGCCCATCGACGAGCCCGAGTACTCGCTGCGCTCGAGCACCTGGCCGGACTGCTCGCCGGGCAGCTCGATGCCGGTCGGCTTGCCGAAGCCGAAGCGCCGGACCCACCTGTCGAACTTCGTCGCGGTCAGCCGCTGGCCGATGCGGACGGTGCCGACGTTGCTGGACTGCGCGAGGATCTGGGACGTCGAGAGGTCGACCGTCCCGCGCTCGTGGGCCTCCCCGATCGTGCGGTCGGCGACGTCGATCGTCGGCGGCAGGTTGAAGACGTCCGTCGGGGTGACGACCTTCTCCTCCAGCGCCCCGGCGACCGTGAAGGCCTTGAACGTCGAGCCGGGCTCGTGGTTGAAGCCGACGGCGCGGTTCTGCGCCGCGTAGTCGGGTGCGCCCGCGCGGTCGTTGGCATCGACCCGCGGCCAGTTGGCGAGGGCGAGGACCGTGTTCGAGTACGGATCCATGACGAGCGCCGTCGCGCCCTTCGGCCGCCAGGCGACACCGACCTGCGCCAGCACGTCCTCGACCTTGCCCTGCAGCTCGGCGTCGAGCGTCAGGCGCAGATCCTCGCCCGGCTTGGAGCGCTCGGTCTCCTGCAGCACGATCGGCTTGCCGAGCGCGTCCTTGACGATCCGCCGCTTGCCGTCGCTGCCCTTGAGCTTGCTGTCGCGGGCGTACTCCAGTCCGGCGAGGCCGTCTCCGTCGGTGCCGACCCAGCCGAGCACCTGGGAGGCCAGCCACTTGCGCGGGTACGCGCGCCGCGAGCTGGGGATGAACTGCAGCCCCTCGATCTCGAGCTTCTTGAGCTTCGCCGACTCGGTGCCGGGCAGGTTGCGCGCGAGGTAGACGAAGCCGCTCTTCTGCGACAGCTTCGCGAACACCTCGGCCTGCGTCATGTCCAGCAGCGGCGCGAGCTGCTTGGCGACCGTCAACGGCTGCTTGACGAGGTACGGCGTGACGGCGACGTCGTCGGCCGGCTCGGAGACCGCCAGCTCGATGCCGTTGCGGTCCATGATCGAGCCACGGCGTGCGGGGACGCCGAGCTCCTCGACCTGCTGGGTGCTGGCGACCGCCTGCAGCGATGGTCCGCGGACGGCGCCGAGCCAGGTCGCGCGGCTCGCGCCGATCGCCAGCAGCGCGAGGAAGATGGCGAAGAGCAGGCCGACACGCCGTTCGGTGAGGCCGACTATGGCGTGACTCCACCTGACGCGGTCGCGGGCGTGGCCGCGTCGCCGGCGGTGGGCGCCACGGGGTCCGCGGGAGGCGCGCTCGCGGCGCCGTTCGCGCC
>JAUYGN010000095.1 GCA_030690545.1 Solirubrobacteraceae bacterium | reverse complement strand
GATCCTGCCGGCGCGCGCCGGCGTGCGCGTCCGCCTCACCGCCAAGCCGCGCTTCTCGCGCCGGGCGGCGACCGCGCGCACGGTCACGACGCTGACCGACGGCAGCTTCGCCGCCTCCCTGGCGCCGTCGGAGAGCTCGGTGGTCAGCGCCGTCGCCGAGGGCATCAACGCGCAGTCGCGCACCGTCACCGTCCGCTCGACGGTGCGGCTGACGCTGCGCCGCGTGCGCGGCGGCAGGACCGCGATCAGCGGCCGCGTCAGCCCGCGGCTGCCGGGCCGCGTCCTGCTCCTGCGCACGAACGCCGTCGTGCCCTCGGCGACCGCTCAGGTCCGCCTCGGCGGCTTTCGCATCGCCGCAAGACGTCTCGTCCGCGGCCGCTACCAGGCCGTCTTCATCCCGTCCGGCAAGCGTGCCGAGCGGTCCACATCCAGGTCAGGAGTCGTTCGATGATCGCCGTTCGCAAGTCCCACCTCATCGGGGTCGCCGCCGCCGTCGCGGCGCTGGCCGCGCCCGCCGCCGCGCTGGCACACCCCAGCGTCTACGTGACGTCCGCGCCAACCGCCTGCGGCTCGCCGGCGGCGCCGTTCACGGTCGCGCAGTACCTCGCGACCTGCACGACGCAGACGCGCTACGTCTTCACCAACCACGGCAACACCTTCCTGCTGCGCGAGTCCAACGGCAAGACGACCGGAGGCGCGATCAGCTACCCACACCGGCCGGGCGGCGAGACCGGCCTCGCCGCCGCGAGCGACTTCGACCTGTTCTCGACGACGCTGGGGCCGACGACCGGCGCGCAGATCCACGCGACCTGCGACGTGCCGGCGCTGACGAGCCCGGCCGCGGTCCGCAGCTGGCAGGAGGGCGACCCGTTCTATGCCTACGTGCCGTTCCAGCGCGGTCCCGCCGGCGTCGACGACGACGGCTCGGCCGCGGCCTGGCGCAGCACCGTGCTGGGGGCGACCGGCGTCGACCTCGACGCCGTCGCCGACTCCGACGAGGCGCGCGCAGCGGCCTGCGCAGCGCTGCCGGGCGCGACCGCGAGCTCCTACGTTCCGGCCGACGAGACGCAGGCGACGATCGCGTCGTGGTCCTCGGGCCCGGTCGGACGCGCGGCGGCGCCGCTGCACGCGACGATCGCCGCGCAGCAGGGCCAGCTCGCCGCGCAGCACGCGCGGATCGGCTCGCTCGGCGCCGCCGGCGACAACGCCGCCGCGCAGGTCAGCGCGCTGACGGCCCAGATCCAGGAGCTCAACGCCGCGCTGCGCCGCCTCGAGCTGTCGCTGCCGGCGACGATCCCGTCGCCGTCCGGCGCGGCCCGCAACGGCATCGCGCTCGGGCTCAGCGGACCGCCCGGCCGGCGCGTCGGCGTGCGCGCCCTGATCGGCGCCGCGCAGGCCAAGCGGCTCGGGCTGCGCTCGCGGATCGTCGCCACCTCCGCCGTGACGCTCGACGGCACCGGCAACCGCGCGTTCACGCTGCGGCCCGCGAGCAGCGCCGCGCGCGGCCTGCGCAAGGCGTCGACCGCCGTCGTGCTGATCCAGGCGACGTCGGGCGACCGCGCGACCAGCGCCAGCGCCACGCTCGGCGGCTGACGACCTGCTGCGCGCCCGGGACGCCGCCGCGGCGACCCGGGCGTACCCAGCGGTCCCACCTGAAAGGAGACGCACCATGCGAACACATCAGCTGCTTCGCACCGGCATCCTCGCCGCCGTGCTCGCGCTCGGCGGCACGGCCGCCGCGCTCGCGCACACCGAGGTCCGGTCGACGAGCCCGGCCAACGGCAAGCCGGCCAAGACCACGATCACCCGTACCACCGTGACGTTCAACGGCCAGCTGCGCAGCGGGACGCTGCGCGTCGTCGGACCAGGCTCGAGGATCGTCTCCAGGGGCAAGGGCGGCCGTGACCCGCGCAACGTCCGCCGCCTGCTCGTCGGCCTTCGCGGCGGGCTGAAGCCCGGCCTCTACCGCGCCAGCTGGACGATCGTCGCCGCCGACGGTCACCGACAGCGGGGCTCGTTCCGGTTCAGGCTCCGGCGATGACGGGCCGCGCTCATCGGACGCCCGTCGCGCTGCTCGCGCTCGCGCTCGTCGCGACGGCGCTGCCGGCCGGCCCCGCCGCGGCGCACGTCCAGGTTCGCCCCGTGCAGGCCGCGCCCGCCGACCCGGTGCTGTGGACGGTGCTCGTCCCGTCCGAGCAGGAGAGCGGCACGCGCCAGGTCGAGCTGGCCGTGCCGCAGGGCGTGCTGCCGTTCTCCTTCGAGGATCCGCCGGGCTGGACGCGCACGCTGCGCACGAGCGCCGACGGCTCGGTCCGCTCGATCGTCTGGCGCGGGCGCACCGCCGCCGACGGGCTCGCGACGTTTCGCTTCCTCGCCTCCACGCCGGAACGCGCGGGTCCGATCGCCTGGAAGGCGCTGCAGACCTACCGCGACGGCACGCTCGTGCGCTGGATCGGCGCGCCGGGCAGCGAGCACCCGGCATCGGTCACGACGATCTCGAGCTCGGCCGCACGCGAGAACGCGGGCGGCGAGGGCGACGAGACGACGGTCGTCGGAGATGACGACGCGACCGCGGCCAGTGGCGACGTGCGATCCGACGGCCGCGAGCCCGACTGGATCGCCCGCGGCCTCGGCCTGCTGGCACTGCTCGCCAGCGGACTCGCGGTCATCCGGCTGCGCCGAGCGGCCTGACCGGCCGCGGCCATCTCGGGTCAGCAGGGAGCGGACGTCCTCGTCGTTCGAGCGCGGCGGACGGTCGGTCCGCTGGCTCTCGCGCGCGCGTCGAGCAGCTTGCCGCGCCCCGCGGCAAAGGGTGTGTCGAATCCCTCGCGCCATGCCCGACGCATTTCGACACACCCCGGCGACGAGGATCGAGCACGAGCGCCATGCGGCCGGTGCTCGAGCGCCCGCTCAGCTCGTGCTCGTGCGCAGCACCGCCGGCAGGCCGACGAAGGCGCCGACGCGATCTGCTGCCGCCTGCAGCGCAGCGGCCTGCTCGGCGCTCGGCGCGCGCTGCAGCACGGCCTCGATCGTCACCGTGCTGCGCGTCAGGCGACGGGTCCAGCCGCCGACGGTGCGGCCGTCGACGACGATCGGCCGGATCAGCAGGTCGGCGCCGGCGCGCCCGTCGGCGTCGACGTTGCGCAGGTCGCGGTAGGCGACGAGGGTCTCGTCGAACGTGCCGAGCAGCAGCGCGCCGGACGATCGCGACGACCCGCCGGCAGCCGGCGACGAAGCGGCCTGCGGCGCCGCGAACCAGCGCATGCCGTCGTCCGCCTCGCCGGCGACGAGCCGGCCGTCGGCGACCGGCAGCCCCGCCTTGGCGTCGGCGATCGTCAGGCCCGACCACCACGCGAAGTCGCGCAGCGTGGCGGGCCCGTGGCTGACGAAGTAGCGCAGCACGAGCTCCGCGACGTCGTCCTCACGCGCCCGGTCGGGCGCGGCCGGGACGCGTCCCTCCAGGAGCAGGTACGTGTGCTGCCTGCCGCGCCGCGGCCCGCTGGCGATCAGCCCCTCGAGCTCCGCGTGCATGAGCATGTGGGGAAGCCGCTGCCCCGCCGTGTCGATGCCCGCTGCCGCGATCTGCGCCGCGAGCTCGCGGCGGATGCGCGGCTCGCCGTCCTCGAGCACGTCGACGAGCAGCTCGCCGACACGGGCGAGCGTGGCCGCGTCGAGGCCGAGCTCGCGGTAGCGACCGGCGTTCTTGGCCTGCACGCGAGGTCCGGTGAGGCGCAGCAGCCAGCGCAGGTCGGCCGCGGCGACGAAGTGCCACGTCGGTCGCAGGACATGCGTGCGCAGGATCGCGCCGGAATCGCAGGCCGCCCGCACGCAGGCAAGGTCGCAGTCGCTCACCCGCGTCGCCAGCGCCCACAGCGCCTCGTCGTGCTCCTGCGCCTGCACGGCCCCGCTGGCGGCGACGGCCGCCGCCGGCGTCGAGAACGGCTCGCCGGTCAGTCGCTGGGCACGCAGCCGCCGCCGGACGATCGCGAGCGCGTCCACCGCGACCCCCGGTCAGAGCTCCGTGGGCTTCGTGGGCTCTGCCCGCGCGGCGGGATCCTCCGGCTCCGCGGACTCCGGCGACATCGGCTTGGCCTGGTCGGCGCGGCGCGCCGCCGCGCCCTCGGGGTCGCGGCGATCGCCGATCAGCGACGCCGTGATCCCGACCGCGAACGCGAGTGCGACGAGCGCGAGGTTGAGGACCGGCCCGATGTGCACCCACTCCTCGATCAGCAGCTTGACGCCGACGATGCCCAGGACGACGGCGATCGTCTCGTCGAGGTAGCGGAAGCGGCGGATCAGCCCCTCGACGAGCACGAACAGCGCGCGCAGGCCGAGCAGCGCGAAGACGTTGCCCGCCCAGATGATCAGCGGCTCGCGCGTGATCGCGAACGCGGCCGGGATCGAGTCGACGGCGAAGGCGATGTCGGCGGCGACGATCGCCGCCAGGCAGAGGAAGATCGGCGTGACGTGACGGCGACCCTTCTCGTTGGAGAACCAGTGGCCGTTGCGAAAGCCCTCGGTGACCGGGAAGAAGCGGCGCACGGCGCGCACGACGAGGTTGCGATCGGGGTCGACCTCCTCCCCCACGCCCTTGTAGATCCGGTAGGCGAGCACGAGCAGCAGGACGCCGAGCAGGTACAGCACGAAGTGGAACTGCTCGATCAGCGCGGTGCCGCCGAGGATCGCCAGCCCGCGCAGCACGAGCGCGGCGATGATGCCCCAGAAGATCAGCCGCGCGCGGTACTCGTGCGGGACGCCGAAGTACGCGAACAGCAGGATGAAGACGAACAGGTTGTCGAGCGACAGCGAGCGCTCGATCAAGTAGACGGTGACGTAGTTGACGGCGTCCTCGCTGCCGTTGAGCGCGAGCACGACGCCCGTCATCGAGAGGCCGAGCGTGAGCCAGCCGATCGACCAGATGACGCTCTCGCGGAACGTCGCCTCGCGACCGCGCGCGAAGAAGCGCAGGTCGATCATCAGCAGCACGATGAGGGCGACGATCAGGCCGCCGAACTCGTACAGGCCCATCTAGTGGTCCCTCCCGTACGTCATGACGACTCCGGCGTGCGGGCGTCGCGACCCGGCGCTAGCCACGGGTGGCGGCGGTCAGATGGCGCAGATCGCGCTCGGGCGCGATTCCCCAGCGACGGGCGACGGCATCGAGCTCGGCGTCCAGCGGCCAGCGATCGGGCCGCGGATCGCCCTCGTGCTCAGGGTCGGCGCCCTTCAGCGACATGCTGCCGGTGTTGTCGCCGATCGCGCGGATCGCCGCGACCTCGGCATCGTCGAGCACGACCTGCGCGGGCGTGGCGAGCAGCTCGGCGCGCTTGTCCTCGATCGACCGCGTGCCCTCGCCGATCTCCTGGATCAGCGTCGGGATGGCGCAGGCGACGGGCTCGTGGGCCAGGCACCACTGCGCAGCGAGCTGCAGCATCGTGAGCTCGTGGCGCTCGGCGACCGGGCGCAGCCGCTCGAGCTTCTCGACGCCCGCCCGGACCCAGCCGTCGGGACGGAACGTGCGGTGGTCGCGCGGCGCGAACAGGTGCCCCGGGCGGACGTCGTCCCAGAACAGGCCGCCGTAGTCGACGACGCGCGTCATCAGGCGGACGTCGTGCTCGCGCGCGGCGGCGAGGCACAGCTCGGCCGGCCACGGCTCGAGCGGGTTGAGGATCACCATCGCCCAGTCGATCAGCTCGCCGAAGCGCTCGAGGCAGTCGATGACGTCCAGCGTGAAGCCGTTCGCCGGACCGGGCGCGACGCCGAGCCGGCCCGTCAGGCCCTCGTCGCGGACGGCGCGCAGCGCCTCCCAGACGGTCTCGCTCGTGTAGCCGGTGCGGTCGGGGTTGTGCAGCAGCAGCAGGTCGAAGGCGTCGATCCCGAGGCGCTCGAGGCTGCGCTCGGTCGCCGATCGGACGTAGTCGGCATAGCCCTCCGGCCCGCGCAGGCGCGGGTCGGTGAAGCGCGGGTAGCCCTTCGCGCCCTCGCGCTCGCCGTCGTAGAAGTCGTGTCCGATCGCGCCGACGACGCAGACCTCGTCGCGCTCGGTGCCCCGCAGGGCGCGGCCGAGCAGGGTGTCGGCCTCGCCGGCACCGTAGGCGTCGGCGGTCAGGACGGTGTCGAGGCCGCCGCCCGGCGTCAGCAGCGCCTCCAGGCGCGCCTCGCCGATCGGCTCGCCGAAGTGCAGGTAGCGACCGCCGCTCCAGGTACCGATCGCGGTGTGAGATGGCGTGCGCATCGGCGTGAAGGGTACGTTGCCGCCCGCTCCGGCGACCGGACGGCCGGCGAGAAGGCTGAACGCAGATTACGGCGCGAGCCCGGACACGCAGCGCACGAGCGACGTCGTGTTGCCGTCCGCGCCGGTCACGCAGCGCAGCAGGCGCCCGTCGGGGACGTCCCGGGCGCCGCTCGTGAGCCCGGCGCCGATGCCCCGCAGGAAGTTGCCGACGCTCCCGCCGGTCAGCCCGGAGATCGGGCGCGCACGCTGCGGAGCGGCGCCGTCGACGGTCGTCTCGTTGACGTCGTCGAGCGCCAGGCGCAGGTTGATCGTGCCACCGAGCAGCCCGGGGATCGGGCTCTCGCCGCTGCCTCCGAAGTCGACGTCGATCCGCACCGCGAGCTGGCGCAGGATCTTGTCGTCGGCACCGATCCGGACCTCCGCGGTGGCGGTGCTCGCGCCGGCTGCGAGCTGCCTGCGCGCGGTCGCGTCCAGCAGGGCGGTCGCGCTGCCACCGCCCCTGCCTCCGGCCCTCGTGATCAGCCGGTCGAGGTCGTCGAGCAGGCCCGCCACGTCGACCGTGCCGGTGACGCGGATCGCCTCGGTGCCGTCTACGCGCACGCGGCCCGCCTCCTCGGGGTCCTCGATCCAGCGCAGCGGATCGAACCCGAGCGCCCTCAGTCCCGGCTGGGGCGAGCCGGCCGAGACCGCGGGCAGCCCTCTGCGCACGTCGGCCACGTAGCGGTCGTCGACCTGGTAGGCGGTGCCGTCGACCGTGACGAACGCCCGCCCGCCGGTCGAGCGGATGCCGGCACGGTAGATCTGGCGGTTGAGCGTCAGCCCGAGATCGATGTCGAAGCGCGGCAGCTCGCCGCGGCGCGCAGCCGCGAACGGGCCGGCGAGCTCGAGCTTGATCGGCCCGCCGAGCGCGAGCAGGCCGTCAGGATCGAGCTGGAACGTGAGGTCCATCGCGGCGTTGCGGATCGCCGTCTCGCTGCTGGCGAACGTCTCGCGCAGCAGCTGCGCGCCGTCGCCGTCGTCGTCGTCGCCGCCCCCGCCGCAGGCCAGCAGCCCGCCGCCCAGCGCGAGGCAGGCGAGCACGAGCACGATGCGGCGCAACGACGTCCGGGCCACAGCCAGCAGTGTGCTGCAAGAGCAACTGCAGCGCCAGTCGGGTGTTGGACCTAGCATCGCTCCCGTGCGCCGGACCTCACTCGGGGCGCCTGCGCTGGCAGTCCTGCTCGCGCTGGTCGTCGCCCCCACCGCCGTTGCCTCGCCGCTGCTGACGTTGCGCCCCGATGGCTCGACGTTCGTCCGCAACGACCGCTTCCTGCCGCCCGCCGAGACGCTGGCGGGACCGGCTGAAGGGGAGCGGACGTCGTCGGGCAGGCCGGCGGCGGTGAGGAGCGCCGCCACCGATGCTCGTGCGCGCGCTTCGAG
This sequence comes from Solirubrobacteraceae bacterium, assembly GCA_030690545.1. GTDB lineage: Bacteria > Actinomycetota > Thermoleophilia > Solirubrobacterales > Solirubrobacteraceae > CADCVQ01. The sequence continues at coordinate 10,912 of JAUYGN010000095.1, read as the reverse complement.
CGCCCGCGCCGCCTCGGCGAAGCGCACCGTGCGCGGTGAGCTGCGACGGATGCTCGTCGCCCGCGCGATCGACCAGGCGACGCACGACGCCAGGCGCGCGACGTACGTCAACGCGCTCGCCCTGCGCAACAAGCTGCAGGGCGCGCGCCGCGTCGCGCTGGGCGCCGTGCTGCGCAACCTCGAGCAGACCGCCGCCGCGGGCGAGCTGACGGTCTCGCGCCTGCCGGCGCTGTTCGAGACGGTCGCGCGCAACCGCCAGTGGTGGGCCAACGGGCCGCTGCTGCGAAACGGCGCGCGCGTCAGCTTCCAGGGCAGCCGCCTCGTCTGGCAGCACTACGCGGGCGAGGGACTGCAGATCCAGTGGCTGGGCACGTTCGGCAGAGCCAACGGGCTCTGGCAGGGCGGCTACGACACGGGGCTGCGGGCGCTGCTCGACGAGTCGCTGGCGCTCGCCGCCCAGCGCGCCGACGGGATCGCCTGGGAGTACCTCTTCCGCTTCAACGGCGGACGCCCGCCGTGGGTCAGCGCGATGGCGCAGAGCACCGCGCTGCAGGCGTTCGCGCGCGCCGCCGTCAAGCTCAACGAGCCGCGCTACTTCGACGCCGCGCGCCAGGGCCTCGGCATCTTCCGCGTCGCGCCCCCACGCGGGGTGCGCGTCGCGACCTCGGCCGGCTCGCACTACCTCATCTACTCGTTCGCGCCGGGGCTGCGCGTGCTCAACGCCTTCACGCAGTCGCTCAACGGCCTGCACGACTTCGCCTCGCTGGCCGGCGACGCCGACGTCCGCGCGCTGTTCGCCGCCGGCGAGGCGCAGCTGCGCGGCGAGCTCTCGTCGTATGACACCGGCGGCTGGTCGCGCTACTCGCTGCAGCGCGAGGCCGACGTGCACTACCACGGCGTCGCACGCGACTTCCTGCGCGGACTGTGCACGCGCCTGACCGCCGACGTGACCCCGGTGCCCGTGCCCGCCGCCGCTGCGACGGGCGGAGCGGCGCCGGCGCCCGTGCCGCCGGCGATCCCGGGGCCGGCCGTCGATCCGGCGCCCTACTGCGCGGCCGCTGAGCGCTGGACGCAGTACGTCGGCCGCGCCCCAGTCGTCAGGCTCGTCTCCAAACGCGTCCGCGGCGGCGCGGCCGCCTCGGTCAGGCTCTCGGTCTCCAAGCCGTCGCACGTCACGCTGCGCCTGCGCCGCGGCGGGCGCACCGCCGTCACGCTCACCGGCAACGTCGGCAGCGGCGTGCGCTCGCTGCGCTGGGCCAGGCCGCCGCGGACCGCGGGCAGCTACACGGTCGTGCTCAGCGCGCGGGACCTCACCGGCAAGACCGCCTCGGGCGAGGGGACGCTGCGCGTGCTGAAGGCGCGCAGCGCGTCGCGCTGAGCCGAGCTGGGCGCTTGTCAGCGCGTGCGCATCTGCTCGAGCCAGCCCACCACGTCGGCCACGTGCCGCGGGTCGGTGCGCGGCGCGCCCCGGGGCGGCGCGCCACGGGCAGCCGCCGGCGGATGACCCCCGACCGCGCGCGTACAATCCGCTCGATGGCCGTCGAAGTCGCTCGCACGTGGATCCTCACCGGCTCGCCGGAGAACTACGCGGCGACGGCGGCTCATGACTTCACCGTGATCGGCTGCAAGGAGCGCAGGCGCAACCAGGCGCTGCAGATCGAGCCCGGCGACAGGATCGTGCTGTATCTCACACGGGTGATGCGCTTCGCCGCGACGATCCGCATCACCGGCGAGCTGTTCGAGGATCGCACGAAGATCTGGCCCGGCAAGCCCGGCAAGGCCGACCCGTATCCGTGGCGCTTCGAGACCGTGCCCGAGCTCGTCCTCGAGGAGGACGAGTGGGTTGCCGCCGAGACGCTCAAGGACGACCTCGAGCACATCCGCAAATGGCCGGCCGAGCACTGGAAGCTCGCCTTCCAGGGACAGCTGCGCACCGTCAGCGAGGCTGACGGAGCGCTGCTCATGGAGCGCATGCACGCGGCGGCCGGCGTCTCGGCGTGAACGACACGACACAGCGCCTGCGCGGCGCGTACGGCGGGCTGGATCGCGACCAGCGCTTCGCGGCCGGCGCGGCGGTCGGCCTGCTGCTGACGATGTTCCTGCCGTGGTATGAGAAGAACGTCGTCATCGCCGGGACGAGGAGCTTCGCCAGCGACACGATCAGCGCCTTCGGCGCCGTCTCGTTCGTCGAGGCCGCGATCTTCCTCGTCGCCGCCGGGGTCGTGGTGCTGCTGCTGGCGCGTGCCGACAGCCGTGCGTTTCACCTGCCCGGCGGCGACGGCACCGTCATCTTCGCCGCCGGCCTGTGGGCCACGGCGCTGATCTTCTACCGCGTCTTCGACCGCCCCGACGTCAGCGGCGACGGCGGCACCGTCGGCATCCAGTGGGGCTTCTTCGTCGCGTTCGTCGCCGCCGGCGCGCTCGCCTTCGCCGGTCAGCGGATCCGCGTCGCGGGCCGCCCCGAGCCGCATCTCCCCGCCGCCGACCCGGAGCCCGAGCGCCAGTCGCGATCCCGGCGCGAGCGGCCGCCGCGGTCCCCGCGCGAGCGCCCGCCCCGGGCGAGCCATGCGCCGGTGCCCGGGACCGACGCCGGCTCGGCGCGGGAGCCCGAGCCCGACACGTCCGCCACGACCGCAGGCGAGCCCGGGCCGACGCCCACCCGCAGGACCAAGCCCGCAGGCGCGCCCAAGCCCGGCACCGGGGGCGCAGACACCGCCAAGCCGAAGGCCGGGCCCGCACGCGCGCCCGACGCCGCGCCCGCGGACGACGCCGTGACCGACGTCGTCCCGCTCTCGGAGGCGGCGACACAGGTCGCCGCCCGCCAGGCACGACGGCGCGATCGCGCCGTCACGCGCGAGGACGCGCGCCAGCTCACGTTCGAGGCGCCGAACGACGATCCGCCCCCACGCCGCGACGAATCCCCGCGCCGCCGCGACTGAGGCGGGCGCCGAGCGCGCTTGAAGCCGCCGTCCGGTGGCGGGGCCACCGCGCGCCGCGCGCTGCCGGCGAGCAGCACACGTCGCCGTTCGCGTCGGTGGTCACGACGAACGGTCGATACTCATGCCGGCCTGCACCAAGTTCCTATCATCCGGCGATGGCCGCTGCCACCCCCGAGACCGTCGCCGCCTTCGGCGACGGCCTGCGCGGCGCCGGCTACCTGCCCGGCGAATCGACCGCCCTGGTCGCGTTCCTGGCGGCAAAGCTCGGCAAGCCGATCCTCGTCGAGGGGCCGGCCGGCGTCGGCAAGACCGAGCTCGCCAAGGCACTCGCGAAGGTGCTCGATCGCCGTCTCGTGCGCCTGCAGTGCTACGAGGGCCTCGACGAGGCCAAGGCGCTGTACGAGTGGAACTATCGCAAGCAGCTGCTGCGCATCCAGGCCGGCCAGGCCGACCCGACCGGAGCGACCTGGGACGACGTCCACGACGACATCTTCGGCGAGGAGTTCCTGCTCTCGCGGCCGCTGATGGACGCGATCACCTCCGAGCTTCCGATCGTCCTGCTGATCGACGAGATCGACAAGACCGACCAGGAGTTCGAGGCGATGCTGCTCGAGGTCCTGTCGGACTTTCAGATCTCGATCCCGGAGCTCGGCCGCGTCGAGGCGCGCACGCACCCGCTCGTGCTGCTGACGTCGAACAACTCGCGCGAGCTGACCGAGGCGCTCAAGCGCCGCTGCCTGTACCTCTGGCTGGACTATCCGGCGCTCGAGCACGAGCTTGAGATCGTGCGCCTGCACGTGCCCGACCTCGACGCGACGATCACCCGCCGGCTCGTCGAGATCGTCGGCATGGTGCGCGACCTCGATCTGAAGAAGCCGCCCTCGATCGCCGAGTCGATCGACTGGGCGCGCGCGCTGCTGCTGCTCGGCGCGCAGGACATCGACGAGGCGATCTTCCGCGAGACGCTGTCGGTGATCGTCAAGCACCGCACCGATCTCGACATCGTCGCCGAGCGCGTCGGCGTGAAGCTCGGGCAGGGCGCCGCGGCGCCCTGATCAGATCAGCTCGGCCTTCACAAGGGGGAGCGCCGCCTGGCGCTTGTCGCGCGTGAGGAGCGTGAGGTCGTGCGCGAGCGCGGTCGCAGCGATCCAGAGATCGTTCGACGGGACGCGGCCCGCGATAGCGCGAAGGTCGCCGTAGGCGGTCGTCACGGCGCGATCGATCTCGAGCACCGTCGTCTCCGAGAGCACGAGGGCCAGCCGCCGCAGCCGTCCCGGCTGGTTGGCGTCGGTCCCGAGAAGCACGCCGGCGTACAGCTCACCGACGACCACGACACTGACTGCGCAGTCGCCGGAGATGCCTGGACCCGGGCCGTCGGTTGGGCTCGCCAGCACGCTCGTGTCGAAGAGCCTCGTCAGTCCGCCCATATGTCGACCGAGTTCGCGCGATCCTCCTCGCGCATGCGCTTGAGGTCCTCGGCCCACTCGGGATCGACCGGATTCTCCTGGAGAAGGCGCCAGAACTCGGCGACGCTCGTGCCGCTGCCGGTGCGCGGCGGCGGACCCAACCGGGCCACCGGCCGGCCGGCGACGGTGATCGTGAAGCTTTCGCCCTGCTCGGCACGGCGCAGGACGTCCGACACGTTGTTGCGCAGCTCCCGCTGAGGGATCGTCGTCATGCGAACGAGCGTAGCAGTTCGTCTACGGCCCGATCATGACAAGCGCACGTAGCGGTAGCGATCACGGATCTCGCGGTTGAAGTAGCGGCCGAGCGAGTCCGCGCGCAGGAGCGCGTCGTACACCTCGCGCGGCACGTCGAAGTACCGATACAGCGCGCCACTGGTGAACTCGAGCTCGAGGATCCTGCCGGCGTCGTCGTAGCCGGCTCTGGCAAGGGTGCTGGAGCTGACCGCGATGCGCTTCATGCCCACCTGTCTACCGTTCCTCATACCGTGACGCCAGCGAACGACATCCCGGCGACCGCGCCGCCACCCGGCCTCGCCGCCCGGCTCGTCGAGTTCGGCGAGGAGCTGCGGGCCGAGGGCGTCGCCAGCGGCACCGCCGAGCTGCTCGACGCGTTCGCGGTGCTGGCCGAGATCTCCTGGACCGAGCCCGAGGACTTCCGCGAGGCGCTTGCGGCGACGCTCGCGAAGTCCCAGGAGGACCGGCGCGTCTTCGAGCTCGTCTTCGAGCGCTTCTTCTTCCGCGCCGCCGAGGCCGCCGCGCTGCGCGAGGGCGTGCGCGAGCACGGCGACGCCGCGCAGGGCGTGAGCGACGGCGCCGAGACGGGACCGGGCGACGTCGACCTCGACGAGCTGCGCCGCCAGATCGCCGCCGCGCTGCAGGAGGGCTCGGAGTCGCTGATGCTCGATCTCGCCCGCCTCGCGATCGCGGCGTTCGCACGCCAGGGCGACGGCTCGGGCGTGATCGGCGTCGACGTCCAGCGCATCCGCCGCTCGCTCGGCCTGCGCGCCGAGCCCCGGCATGAGCTGCCGGAGGACGATCCACGGCGTGACGGCGTGCCGCGCGACGCGCTGCGGCGCTTCGAGGCGCTGCTGCGGCGCGAGCTCGCGCGCGGCCAGATCGAGCGCACCGCGCAGCTGCCGCCGGCGCGGCCGCTCAACGAGCTCGACCGCGCGCTGCCGGGCGGCCCGCTGCAGGACCTCGCGGCAGTCCACCGCGTCGTCGCGCAGCTCAAGCGCCGCCTGAAGACGCAGGGCTCCGAGCAGCGCGGCCACGCGCGCCACGCGCACGTCGACGTGCGCCGCACGATGCGCGCCTCGCTGCAGACCGGCGGCGTGCCGGTCGACCTGCGCTTCAAGCCCGTCCGCCCGCGCCGGCCGGAGATCTACGTCCTGTGCGACGTCTCGACGAGCGTGACGAGCGCGTCGGTCTTCTTTCTCTCCGTGCTGCACGCGCTGCACGACTCCTTCAGGCGGATGCGCTCGTTCGTCTTCATCGAGCGCATCAGCGAGGTGACCGACGTCTTCGACCGCGAGCGCGACTTCCGCGCCGTCTCGGAGGCGATCGCTCGCGATGCCGGCGTCGCGGACGTCAGCGGCTACACCGACTACGGGCGCGTCTGGTCGGAGTTCCGCGCGCTCGTCGAGGACGAGCTGCATCCGCGCGCGACGGTGATCGTGCTCGGCGACGCGCGCACGAACGGTCGCGACCCGCGCGCCGACGTCTTCGGACAGATCGCGGCGCTCGCGGGGCGCACGTTCTGGCTGAACCCCGAGCCGCGGCTGTACTGGAACTACGGCGACTCGGTGATCGCGACGTACGAGCAGCACTGCCAGGCGTTCGAGTGCTGGACGACGAGCCAGCTCGAGGACTTCGTCAAGGCGCTGACGCGGCCGGTTCACGCCGCGTGAGCTCGGCGGCGCCGGGCATGCCGCGCAGTCGCCTACCGGGCTCTCGCCGGCATGGGGCGTTGGTACGCGTTTGCCGGACACCCGCCCGCGGGCATCACCGCCTGCGATGGACGAAGCCCGCATCACGAGCTACCGCGACGGTCCGCTGCTCGTGCGCGGGCCGTTTCGCCTCGAGGATCAGGACGGAACCGCGATCGACGCCGGCCGCGACACGATCGCCCTGTGCCGCTGCGGCAAGTCGCGCACCCGCCCGTTCTGCGACGGCACGCACAGGCTCGTGCGCTTCCGCGCCCCGAGCGGCGCCGAGTCACGGCACGCCGGCTGAGCTCTCGCCCGCGCGGCCGCGATCAGGACGGCGCCGACGACGGCGTCGCCCCGCGTCCTGCGGGCAGCGCGATCCGCAGCGAGCTGGCGCCGTCCTCCCAGGCCTCGAGCATCTGACGCGCGGCGCGCCCGTCGAGCGCCACGAGCGTCGCCGCGCCCCACAGGATGTCGCCGGTCAGCGCCGGCTGCTGGCGTGCCAGGCCGCCTGCGAGGTCGACGGCCGCGATGCTCTCGTGGACCGCGTCCGCGGTCACGTGCTCGTCGAAGAACGCCGTCGCTCGCTCGCCATAGCCGAGCCGCCGCAATCCGCTGGCGTAGCGACGATTCGGCACGGAGGACTCCATCTCGAACAGCGCGAGGTGGCCGACGAGCGCGCCGCGCCAGCGACGGTGCAGCCCGAGCAACGACATCAGGTTGACGGTCGCCAGCGTGCTGCCCGGCAGGTGGTCGACGTAGGCGCCGTAGCGGGCGTCAAGCCCGAGCTCGTCCATCGCGTCGGCGAAGAGCTGGGCGTGGATCCGCGCGGGATCGCCGTTGCCGTACTCGTCGGTCTGGATCTGCACGATCGCGGCCTTCGGTGGGCCGTGCAGCCGCGGCAGCGCCCAGGAGTGCGGATCGGCCTCCTTGAGCTGGTAGGCGGAGCGGTGCGCGACGAGCTCGAGCAGCTGCTCGACCGTCGCGTGGCGCTCGACGTAGCGCGCGACCGACGGCGCGTCGTCCGCATCGGCGACGGCTCGTAGCGCGAGGTCCATCTGATCCGGCCCGCCCGGCGGCGGCGGTCGCGGCACGGCCGCCGTCAGCGCAGCCTCGAAGCACGCCTCCAGGTCACGGCGCAGCGCGAGCAGCGACGGCTCCCACTCCCACTCGTCGGCGACGCCGGGCAGGCCGCGGTAGTGCAGCTCGTAGCAGCAGTACAGCGCGAGCTGCAGGTCCTCGTCCGAGAGCGGATCGATCGGTACCGCCGGCGACGGCGCGGCGAGCGGGTGAACCGACCGCGCGAGCGCTGCCAGGATCGCTTCGCTGATCTCGCCGCGCGGCTGTGGCAGAACGAGCACGTCCGTCGTCTACCCCTCGCCGGCCGGCGACGAACGGCGTCGACCGCGCGCGACCGGCGACTTGCCGTCCCAGCCGACGGGTACGCCGCGATGCAGGATCAGACGAAAGGAGCATCCCGCCATGCCACCCGCCGGCGTCAAGAAGGGCACCAAGCGCGCCCGCCAGTACGAGCACGTCAAGGAGTCTCAGCTCGACCGGGGCCGGTCGGAGGACCGCGCCGAGGAGATCGCCGCCCGCACGGTGAACAAGGAGAGGGCCCGCACGGGCGCGTCGCGCACGAGTTCGCGCAGCTCCAAGCAGGACCTCTCCTCCGGCCGCCGCGGCGGCCTGCGCTCGGGCACGAAGCGCACGAAGGGTCGCACGCGCGAGCAGCTCTACAACGAGGCGCGGCAGCTCGGCATCGACGGCCGTTCGAAGATGAACAAGGAGCAGCTCACGAGGGCGGTCGCGGCCAAGAAGTAGGCTTGCAGGAGTCCGAGACCAGGGGGGCTGGCGCCAGGCCGGCTGAGATAGCGTCCATGCAGCGGCGCTGACCCTTCGAACCTGTGGGGTAATGCCCGCGGAGGGAGCGATGCTGACGCGTACACGGGCGCCCGCGCAGGCGCCATCGCAGGTCCAGACCGGACTCGGTTCGGTCTGCCTGCGCGATGTCGGCAAGACCTTCGCTGCACGCCGTCGCGGAGCCGCGCCCGTGACCGCGCTCGACGGCCTCAGCCTCGACGCCGGCCCGGGTGAGATCGTCGCCGTCGTCGGCCCGAGCGGCTGTGGCAAGACGACGCTGCTGGAGCTCGTCTGCGGGCTGACCGAGCCCGACGCGGGCAGCCTGCAGGCAGCGCCGGCGACGCTGATGGCGCAGCGCGACCTGCTGCTGCCGTGGCGCAGCGCGGTCGACAACGCGGCGCTGGCGCTGCGCGTCGCCGGGATCGAGCGCGCGGCGGCGCGCACCCGCGCCGCCGCGCTGCTGCGCGACTTCGGCCTGGAGGGCTTCGAGCGCGCGCGCCCGTACGAGATGTCCGGCGGGATGCGCCAGCGCGTCGCGTTCGCCCGCACGCTGCTGTCGGGTCGCACGGTGCTGTGCCTCGACGAGCCGTTCGCGTCGCTCGACGCGCTCACCCGCCAGGACATGCAGGACTGGCTGGCCGGCACGCTCGCCACGCAGCCGCGCACCGTCGTGCTCGTCACGCACGACGTCGAGGAGGCGATCGTGCTCGCCGATCGCGTGCTCGTCCTCGCACCGCGACCGGGTCGCGTCGTGGCGACGCTCGACGTCGACGTCGAGCGGCCGCGGCGGCGCACCGACGCCCGCCTCGTCGCACTGCGCGAGCGCGCGCTGCGGGAGCTGCGCGCATGATGGCCGCAGCCCTCGTGCTCGTGCTGCTCGGCAGCTGGGAGGCCTACGTCCGGCTCGGCGGCATCGACGAGATCGTGCTACCCGCGCCGAGCGCGATCGCGACGGCGCTGCACGACGACCGCGCGCTGCTGTGGAGCAACTTCACGGTCACCGCCGGCGAGATCGCCTTCGGGATGCTCGTCGCGCTCGTGCTCGGCCTCGCCTGCGCCGTCGCGATGCACTTCAGCGACGCGCTGCGCCGCGCGCTGTACCCGTTGCTGGTCAGCTCGCAGACGATCCCGATCGTGCTCGTCGCGCCGCTGCTCGTCGCCTGGTGGGGCTTCGACCTCACGCCGAAGCTCGCGATCGTCGCGCTCGTCTGCTTCTTTCCGATCGTCGTGCCGACGCTCGACGCGCTCGACCGCGTCGATCCGGACCTGCGCAAGCTGATGCGCACGTTCGGCGCGTCGCGCTGGCAGACGTTCCGGATCGTCGAGGCCCCCGCCGCGCTGCCCGGCGTGCTGACCGGCGCAAAGCTGAGCGTCGCGATCGCGGCGATCGCCGCGACGCTCGCCGAGCTCGCCGGCTCGGACTCCGGCCTGGGCAACCTCATGCTCAAGGCGATCCCCAACTTCGAGACGGCGCGCGCGTTCGCCGCGGTGCTCGTCCTGTCGGCCTTCTCCATGGCACTGTTCGGACTGCTCGCGCTCGCCGAGCGCCGCCTGTTGCCATGGGCTCACCAAACGAGAGGAACCGCCCAGTGATCCGTCGCCGTCTCCTCGTCCTCGCCGTCCTCGCCGCGCTGCTCGCGACCGGCCTGACCGCCTGCGGCGAGAAGCAGGAGGACACCGATGCCGCCGCCACCGCCGAGCGCGTCGACCTCGTGCTCGACTACCTGCCCAACGCCGACCATGCCGGCATCTACGGGGCGATCGGCAGCGGCGAGTTCGAGGCGGCGGCGCTCGACGTCAAGCCCCGTACGCCGTCCGATCCGTCGGCCCCGCTGAAGCTGCTCGCGTCGGGCAAGGCCGACCTCGCGATCTCCTACGAGCCCGAGCTGCTGCTGGCGCGCGCGAAGGGCGCCAAGCTCGTCTCGATCGGCGCGCTCGTGCAGAAGCCGCTGACCTCGATCGTCTCGCTCGGCAGCGACGGCAACGCGATCCGGCGTCCGGCTCAGCTGGAGGGCAAGAAGGTCGGCACCGCCGGCATCCCCTATCAGGACGCCTACCTGAAGGCGATCCTCGAGCGCGTCGGCGCCGATCCCGATCGGGTCAGGCCGGTCAACGTCGGCTTCAACCTCGTGCCGGCGCTGCTGACCAAGCGCGTCGACGCCGTGCTCGGCATGTTCTGGAACGTCGAGGGCGTCGAGCTGCAGCGCCGCGACCGCAAGCCGGTGATCCTGAAGATGGACGACATCGGCATCCCGACGTACAACGAGCTCGTGATCGTCGCGCGCGAGGCCGACGTGCGCTCGCGCGGGCCGCTGCTGCGGCGCTTCATGCGCGCGCTCACGCGCGGACACGAGGCGCTGCGCGAGGACGTCGACAGCGGTGTCGACCCGCTCGTGAAAGCCAATCCGGACCTCAACAGGAACCTCCAGCGCGCCCAGGTCAGAGCGACGCTGCCGGTCTTCTTCCCGACCGACGAGGAGCGGCCGTTCGGCTACCAGGAGCCGCGCGAGTGGCAGGCCTATACGCAGTGGATGGCCGAGAACGAGCTGATCGCCGACGCGGCCGTCGGCCAGCGCGCGTTCACGAACGAGTTCCTGCCGGGCGAGGGCATCTGAGTGAGCGCCCGCACGGCACGAGACGGGCCGCAGCGACGAATCGGTCGGCGGCGACGCGCGGTGCCCGGGCGCGCGTGACCGGCGCGCCGGCCCGTCGCACCGTC
>JAUYGN010000091.1 GCA_030690545.1 Solirubrobacteraceae bacterium | reverse complement strand
CGTGCTCGCCTCGGCCCACCAGGCGAGCTTCGCGCGCGCGCCCGGCGGCGGCGAGACGAGCGCGAGCGCGCGCGCCGGCGTCGAGCAGTACTCGGCGGCCAGCCAGACGGCCAGCTCGACGAGCTCGGGCGGAAGGTCGTGGTCGAGCACGCGGCGCGGCGACGCGAGCCGCTCGTCGGGCAGCTCGGAGCCGTCGGCGACGTCGACGACGACGCCGACGACGTCGCGGTGGCCGAACGGGACGACGAGCACGGAGCCGATCCCGACGCCATCCGGGCGCAGGTAGTCAAACGGCCCGCGCAGGGCACGGGCCGTCGTGATCGGCTCGACCTTCGCGACCGGCGGCACGGTCCAAGCATGGCGCACCGCGCGGCGAGCCCGTGACGGCCGTCGCGCCCGGTCCCGCGCGCGCTGCGACGGCCGGCGGCCCGCCCGCGCGCACGGCACGGCCGGCTGGTGGCGTTCTTGCGTCGCCCCCGCGCGCGCCTGCCTACCATCGTCGGCCATGGCGCAGCAGCGAACAACCGGTTCAGTCGAGTCCGCGGCGCGCCACATCGAGCAGATCGTGCAGGCCGCCGAGCGCACGGCGGAGCAGCTGCGCGCGAGCGCCGAGGAGCGCGCCGACGATCGCATCGCCGAGGCCGAGCGGGCGGCGACGATGCGCGTCCAGGCCGCCGACGACGAGGCCGAGCTCGTGCGCGCCGAGGCCGCGGCGGCGGCCGAGGAGGCCAAGGACAAGGCCGCGTCACGCGCCCGCGAGATGATCTACGAGGCCCGCATCGCCACGCGCGAGGTCCTGCGCGACGGCGAGACGCTGAGCGGCCACCTGCGGGAGCTGTCGGACTCCCTGCGCGCCAATGCCGAGCGCCTGCTGCTCGACATCCGCGCCGCGCACGCCGAGATGACCTCGCGCCTGGACCGCGTCGACCCCGACTTCGCCGCCCCGGACGGAGACCGCGGCGGGCGCCGCCCGCGGACGCCGCAGGAGTCCCAGGAACCCGAGATCCCCGAGTTCATCCCCCGCCAGGGCGGGCGCCTGCGCTGATCGCTTGGCGGCCGGTGGGCACGCGGACGTGGACGACTCACATGTCCACAGCTGCTGATCGCGTACCCGCAGAAGTGGAGCTGAGGGGGATCGAACCCCTGACCTTTCGGCTGCCAGCCGAACGCTCTCCCAGCTGAGCTACAGCCCCAAGCGGGTAATCGGCAGCCATCTTAACACCGACGAGTTGGCCGTTCCTCGCAGGGCCGAGACGCAGATGCGCGAACGTGCGTCCGGCGAACTCGTCGATCGGTAGGAAATAGCAGCGGTCGAGCTCGTGGCAGAGGCCGCGATCCCGTCGATCTCGCTCGCGCTGTACGTCGTCGAGACATATCCGCGCGACGGGCTGTGTCGGCTCGTCCGCAGGCGAACGGCGATCACGTCGCCCTTGCGCGTCGCCCACTTGCACTGGATGCGAAGCAGGCCCGCACCAGTGTCGAATACGAGATCGCAGCGTGCTCCGTCGATCATCGGCCGGTAGACGTCGATCCCGAGGTCGGCGGCCTGGGCCGCGATCTTCAACTCGGCCAAGCCGCCCTTCTGACTCGTCGTGAGCTCCACGTCTACGAACACTAGTTCGTATCGCGGACGGAATACCCGCTACAGTGCGGGCTCCATCGCCCGCGCCGGCACCTCGCCCCAGAGCTGCTCGAGGCGGTAGAAGTCGCGCGCCTCGAGCGTGAAGATGTGCACGACGACGTCGAGGTAGTCCATCAGGATCCAGGTCGCCTCCGTCTGCCCCTCGACGCGTCGCGGCAGGATCCCGTGCTCGTCCTTGCACGCCTGATGGATGCCGTCGTGGATCGCCTTGACCTGGCGCGGCGTGTTGCCCGAGCAGACGAGGAAGAAGTCCGCGTAGTCGAGCACCTTGCGCACGTCGAGCTCGACGACGTCGATCGCCTTCTTGTCGGCCGCCTGCGCGGCGATCGTCTCTGCGAGCTGCTCTGGGGTCATCGGTAGAGCCTTTCCCGAGCGATGTGCTCGGCAACCGGGTCAGGTACGAGGTAGCGGATCGGGAGCCCCTGCGCGACGCGGCGCCGGATCAGCGAGGACGAGAGATCGAGCCGCGGCATGTCGAAGAAGACCGGCGACGGCGCGTCCGCGAAGCGCTCCGCCAGCCGTGCTGCCACGTCCCCGCGCCCGGCGCCCGAGCGTTCGGCGACCGCCAGCCGCGCCAGGCCGAGCACCGCCTCCGGCTCGTGCCAGCTCGGCAGTCCAAGGGCGATGTCGCCCCCGACGATGAAGGTCAGGTCATCCTCCGGCGTTCGCGCATGCAGCTCCCTGAGCGTATCGACCGTGTACGACGGTCCGCCGCGCAGGACCTCGAGATCGCAGACGTCCAGCCGCGGATCGCCCATGATCGCCAGCCGGCAGAGCGCCAAGCGCTGCGCTGGGCCGGGGTCGCGCTCGGCATCCTTGTGCGGCGGCGCGGCGACCGGCGTCAGCAGCACGCGATCGAGCTCGAGCTGCGCCGCGGCCTCCGACGCGCAGACGAGATGCGCCAGGTGCGGCGGGTTGAACGACCCGCCGAGGATGCCGATGCGGGCCACGCGGCCGCGGCTTACGGGCGCACGTGGCCGTCGCCCGCGACGACGTACTTGAACGTGCACAGCTCGCGCACGCCGATCGGTCCGCGCGCGTGCAGCTTCTGCGTCGAGTTGCCGATCTCCGCGCCCATGCCGAACTCGCCCCCGTCGGTGAAGCGCGTCGAGGCGTTGACGTAGACGCAGGCGGCGTCGACGCCGCGCTCGAAGGCCCGCGCCGCGCGCGCGTCGTTTGAGACGATCGCCTCCGAGTGCCCGGAGCCGTGCGCGTTGACGTGCGCGATCGCCTCCTCGACGGAGTCCACGACGCCGACGGCGAGCACGAGCGCGAGGAACTCGGTGTCCCAGTCCTCCTCGCTGGCATCGCTCAGCGACGCGGCGAGCTCGCCGGACAGCGTCCGCGCGCGCCCGTCGACGCGCAGCTGCACGCCCGCCGCCTGCAGCGCGCGCAGCGCCCGCGGCAGGAACGCCGGCGCCGCGGCGGCGTGCACGAGCAGCGTCTCGGCCGCATTGCAGACCCCTGGTCGCTGGACCTTCGCGTTGAGGATGATCGCCTCGGCGGCGTCGAGGTCGGCGGCGGCATCGACGTAGACATGGCAGTTGCCTGACGCGGCATAGATCACGGGCACGGTCGCGACCGCCTTCAGCGCCGCCTTCAGCCCCTCCCCGCCGCGCGGGAAGATCAGGTCGACGACGCCATCCTGCGTCGCGAGCTCGGCGAGCTCCTCGCGCCCGCCACCGGCGACGAGCCCGACCGCGCCCTCGGGCACCCCAGCCCCGACAGCGGCATCGGCAGCGATCCGCGCGAGCACGGCGTTGGAGTGCGCCGCCGACGACGAGCCGCGCAGCACGACCGCGTTGCCGGACTTCAGGCACAGCGCGGCGGCGTCGATCGTGACGTTCGGCCGCGCCTCGTAGACGACGGCGACGACGCCGAACGGGACGCGCAGCTTGCGCACGTCGAGGCCGTTGGGCAGCCGCCGACCCTCGACGACCTCGCCGACCGGGTCGGGCAGCGCGGCGATCGCCCGCGTGCCCGCGGCAATCGACGCGATCCGCGCCGGATCGAGCGCCAGCCGGTCCAGCAGGGCGGCATCGAGCCCGTTGGACCGGCCCGCCTCCATGTCACGCGCGTTGGCCGCGACGATCTCCTCCGTACGGGTGACCAGCGCCGCCGCGATCGCCTCGAGCGCGGCGTTCTTCGTGTCGGTGTCGAGCGTCGCCAGCACGCGCGCGGCGTCGCGCGCCGCCAGGCAGATGTCGGAGACCGTGCGGGTCGCAGTCGCCATCGCCAGCAAGGGTACGTCAGTGCCCAGCCGAGCACGACCTCGTCGCAGCGACCGGCTGCGCCATCGCTCAGCTGAGCACGAAGTAGTCGCGGTGGATCGCCTCGTCGGTGGCCCGTGGAAGCACCTCGCGGACCGCCGCGGACTTCATCCCCTTGACCTTGACGAGCTCGTCGGCGGCGTAGTTGCAGATCCCCTTGCCGATCACGATCGCGCCGTGCGCGACCTGGACGGCGTCGCCGGCATCGAACGCGCCGCGCACGTCGGTGATCCCGACCGGCAGCAGCGAGGTGCCGCCGTCGCGCAGCGCCCGCGCGGCGCCGCCGTCGACGACGACCGTGCCGCGCGCCGGCTTGGCGTAGCGCAGCCAGAGCTTGAACGACGAGTAGCGCGCCTCGCCGGCACCGAAGCGCGTCCCCGCCTCCCCCCCGTCCAGCGCGGTGCCGAGCGCGCCCTCGCGCAGCCCGCTGCAGATCACCGTCTCGATCCCGCCCGCCGTCGCCATCTCGGCGGCGACGACCTTCGAGCGCATCCCGCCCGTGCCCAGCGGCGAGGTCGTGTGGCCGATCGTCAGCGCGCCGAGCGCGGCGAAGTCCGTCACCGACGGGACGAGCTGCGCGCCGGGGTCGGTCCGCGGGCTGGCGGTGAACAGCCCTTCGACGTCGGTCAGCAGCACGAGCAGGTCGGCGCCGACGAGCATCGCCACCTGCGCGGCGAGGAAGTCGTTGTCGCCGAAGGAGATCTCGTCGGTCGTCGTCGTGTCGTTCTCGTTGATGACCGGCAGCACGCGCCACTCCAGCAGCTTGCCCAGCGTGCCGCGCGCGTTGAGGTAGTGCGTCCGCGCGCTCATGTCGAAGAAGGTCAGCAGCACCTGCGCGGAGGTGATCCCGTGCGCGCGCAGCAGCTCGTCGTAGACGCGGTAGAGCTTGCCCTGGCCGACGGCGCTGGCGGCCTGCAGATCCTCGATCGCGCGCGGGCGCACGGCGAGGTCCATGACGCGCATCCCGCGCGCGATCGCCCCGCTCGTGACGAGCACGACGTCGTCACCGGCCGCATGGCGCACGGCGGCCTCGGCGCAGATCCGCTCGATCACGGCATCGCGCAGCGCGCCGTCGTCCTCGGCGACGATGCTCGATCCGAGCTTGATGACGTAGCGGGCCACGGCCCGCTCAGCTTACGCGCGCGCCGCGGCATGCACCGCGGCGCGAGCCGCTGCTCAGGAGCCGAGCGGTTTCAGCCTCGCCGCCAGCGAGTACGCGCCGATCTTCGCCGGCTCGGCCCCCGTCGGCGGGATGAAGTACGCCGCGCGGTAGAAGCCACCGGGAGCGGGGACCGGCACCACGCCGCTGAAGAAGTTGCGGAACGCCGTCGGAACGCCCTCGCCGACCTGCACGCACGTGCGCGGGTTGTTCTCGTCCGGACACCACAGCAGCAGCGCGATGTCCTGGGCGGTGTTGGGCCGGAAGCGGAGCTGCCCCCAGAACCCGACCATCCCCGGTCCGGCCGGATAGACGACGAGCGGCAGCGTGTAGGCGAACGCCGCCGGCTTGGCCCGTCCGCGCTGCGTGTAGAGGCCCGACTGATAGGTGAACCAGTACTCCCGCGAGTTCTTCCTGTAGGCCTTGCGCGTGACGGGGGAGCGCAGCAGCGGCCCGGCGTCGCGCAGCAGGAACTGCGTCGTCGCCTTCACCCGCGGTTCGTTGTAGGCGATGAACTCGGCGAGCTGGTTGAACTCCGCCTGGCGGGCGAGCGGGATGCCGTTGACGACGTCGGGCGGGTTGCTCTCGTAGCCGAACTCGGTCAGGAAGATCGGCAGGTTCGCCGCGATCTTGCCGCCCGACTGCGCCGACAGCGTGTCGAGCAGCGGACCGAGCGAGCCGATGTTGCCCATCGTGATCTCGTCCGGGCTGCTCGGGTTGCGCGTCGGGTTCGCCTTCTTCGTGTACGGGTGGTGCGCGAAGGCGGTCGCCTTCAGCGTCGGGTTGCGGTTGAAGGTGTGGCAGCGACGCCGCTCCGCATCGGCCCCGGCGTATGGGGTGCCGTCGGGCCTGAGACAGAGCATCTCGCGCAGGAACGGGACCGGGCGGATGCCGTTGATCGGGCTGCGCTTCGTGTTGCCCAGCGGCGCCGTCTCGCCGAGGAAGATCGCGTCGTTGCCGTGGCCGGAGCGCTCGAGTCCCTGGACGCCGGCCTGGTGCAGCTCGCGGTAGAGCGTCGGCGCGACCGGGATGAGCTGGCCGTTGACCGTCTCGGACTGCGGCGACAGCCAGCCGGGCTGGTTGGGCTCGTTCCACAGCGACCACAGCGAGACGCGCGGCAGCGGCTGGCGCAGCGCGTTCTCGTCGCGGTAGGTGCCCGAGTAGCGCTTGCCGACGGCCTCGACGAAGCTGCGGAAGCGCGACGGATAGGGCTTGTAGGTGCCCGCGTTGCGACGCTGGCTGGGCGGTGCGGTGCGGTGCGCGTAGCTCGGCCCGGGACCGGTCAGCGTGAAGAACACGCGCATGCCGAGCTTCGTGGCCTCCTTGACGAGGTTGTCGTAGCGATCCCAGTTGCGGGTCGGATACGTGCGCGGGTCGTTGGGCTTGAAGCGCTTCTTCTGCGCGCGTGCCCGTTCGCGGTTGCGCTGGCCCTTGATCCGCTCGATCTCCTGGTTGGACAGCGACGCGCCCTCGGCGGCGATCCGCCACAGCATCGTCACGCGCACGGCGTCGGCGCCCATCGACTGCATCGTCACGAGCGTGCGCGTCTGCGTGACGTTGTCGCGGTACAGCAGCAGGTCGTCGTCCATCATGATCGACGCTTGGTCGGGGGCGGCCTGCGCGGCCGGGGCGAAGACGCAGATGCCGGTGAGCAGCGCGGTGAGCAGCGCGAGCTGACGAAGTCTCATCGGCGCGGAACCGTAGTGGGTTGCGCTTCGCCACGACCTCGTGACCGGTCCCACTGCGTTTCTGCGATCGCGCACATCAGCCTCCCCTTGGTTCGGTACCCCGCACCATGCCGACAACCGGCGAACGATGCGAAGGTTGCGGGGTCGGGGCGAAGGTTTGCGCTATCCGGGATGCAACTCGAACATCACGCCGGCGATCTCGACGTCGTCTCCGGGCGCGAAGCCCTGCGCCTCGAGCGCGCTGATGATGCCCATCCGGCGCAGGCGACCCTCGACGTGGGCGAGCGCTTCGTCGTTCTCCAGGTCGTGGCGCATGAGCAGCCGCTGCACGCCCTCGCCGTCGACGCGAAAGACGCCGTCGGCGAGGCGCTGCACGCTGAAGCCGCGGCCGGCGGCGGGACGAAAGACGCGATGCTCGACGGTCGGGACGTCGGGCAGGGCGATCGCATCGCCGGCGGCCGGCAGCAGCGGCACGCGGCGGGCGAGCTCGACGGTCAGCGCCTCGAGGCCTGCGCCGGTCGCGGCCGACGTGACGTGCACCCCGACGTCGCCTCCGAGGCGCTCGCGCCACGCCTGCGCGGCCCGCTCGGCCTGCTCGTCTGAGACGAGATCGGCCTTCGACAGCGCGAGCAGCCGCGGCAGTCCCGCCAGGCGCTCGTCATGGGCGCGCAGCTCGGCCTCGATCGTCGCGTGGTTGGCGACCGGGTCGGAGCCGTCGACCGGGGCGAGGTCGAGCACGTGGACGAGCAGCCGCGTGCGCTCGACGTGGGCGAGGAAGTCGTGGCCCAGGCCGGCGCCGTCGCTGGCGCCCTCGATCAAGCCCGGGATGTCGGCGATCACGAGCTGGCGCTCGGCGCCCTCGAGCGTCCCCAGGACGGGTTCGAGCGTCGTGAACGGATAGGCCGCGACCTTCGGCGCGGCGCGCGTCATGCGCGCCAGCAGCGACGACTTGCCGGCGTTCGGCAGGCCGACGAGGCCGACGTCGGCGAGCAGCTTCAGGCGCAGGTCGACCCAGCCCTCCTCTCCCGGCAGGCCGCGCTCGGCCAGCCGCGGCGCCTGGCGCGTCGACGTCGCGAAGCGCTTGTTGCCGCGCCCGCCGGCGCCGCCGCGGGCGATCACGACGCGCTGGCCGGGCACGACGAGGTCGTGCGTGCTGCCGTCCCACGACGCGATCTGCGTTCCCGGCGGCACGCGCACCTCCAGCGGCGGGCCGTCGGCGCCGTGGCGCAGCGCGCCCTCGCCGTGCGACGCGCGCTTGGCCTTGTAGTGCGCGCGCCGCTTGAAGGACTGCAGGTCGCGCAGCGAGTCGTCGCAGATGAAGACGACCGAGCCACCGTGCCCGCCGTCGCCACCGTCGGGCCCGCCGTGCGGCACGTGCGCCTCGCGCCGGAAGCTCAGGCAGCCGTCGCCACCACCGCCGGCGACGACGTGGATGCGGGCCTTGTCGTAGAGCATGTGGCAACCAACGTAGCCTGAATCCACCGATCATCGTGGGTGAACCCCTGTTGCGGCGCGGTCCAGGGTCGATCGGCGGCGCACCACAGGGGTGGACCCCTTCGGAAGCCGCCGATCGGCACTGGGCAGTGATCGGCGACGGGGATTCGCCGCGAGAATCGGTGGATTCAGGCGTCAAGCAAGGAGATCCATGAACGACCCCGTCTTCCTCATCACCGGCGCCTCGAGCGGCATCGGCGCCGCGACGGCGCGGCAGGCGTCGGCCGCCGGCTACCGGCTCGTGCTCGCCGCCCGCTCGGCCGACAAGCTCGCGGCGCTCGCCGGCGAGCTCGGCGGCGACGAGCGCGCGATCGCCGTGACCTGCGACGTGACGCAGTTCGATCAGCAGGAGGCGCTCGTGCAGGCAGCGCTCGGCGCGTACGGTCGCATCGACGTGGCGCTCGCCAACGCCGGCTTCGGCGCCGCGCGCGGCTTCCTGAACGAGACCCCCGAGCAGTGGCGCGCGATGGTGCTGACGAACGTCCTCGGCTGCGCGTACACGATCCGCGCGACGCTGCCGGCGCTGAAGGAGGCGCGCGGCCACCTGCTGCTGACGAGCTCGGTCGCCGGGCGCCGCGCGCTGCCCGGCTCGCTGTACAGCGCCACGAAGCACGCCGTCACGGCGATGGCCGAGTCGGCGCGACAGGAGCTCAACGACACGGGAGTGCGCGTCACGTCGATCGAGCCGGGCATGGTCGACACGCCGTTCTTCGACAACCCGGTCTCCGACGCGCTCGAGGCCGACGACATCGCGCGTGCGATCATGTTCGCCGTGCAACAGCCCGCGCACGTCGACGTCAACGAGATCCTGATCCGTCCGGTGAGCCAGCCGACATGAGCCCTGGGCTGAGCTTCGGCGGCTACCCCGATCGCGTGCGCCTGAGCGACTGGCTGCTCGTCGACTGGGTCGCGACCGCCAAGCGCGGCGCCCCCTTCCCGGAGCCCTGGTCCTACGCGCACTCGCCGCTGCAGTCGATGATCCGCCAGCTCGTCGAGCTCGGCGTCATGCAGCCGCCGGCGCCGGGCACCGACGTGGCGACGATCGCGCGCGACGCGACGGCCGCCGCGCAGGTCTGGCTCGAGCAGCATCCGCGCCCCGAGCCCGAGCCGGCCACGACGTCGCGCGCCGCCGAGCGCGGGCGCAGCTGGGGGATCTGAGCCTCGGAGGAGCCTCGGCCCTCGGGAGCGCCGCTCGAGCGTTGCGTGCGCGCAACCGCGAGGCTGGAACGGCATCGATGAGCGAGGGGTCCGAATCGCCATGGCGCGCCGCCCGGGCGCGTGCGGTCGACCGCGCCCGGCCGGGCCAGCGAGGCTGGCAGCTTGAGCTCGCTATCCGAGCACAAGCTGCCAGCCTCCCCCACGCATATCGACTCGCCCGCCGCTTGTGTCCGAAGCCGGTCCAGCAAGCCCCGCGCTCGCCTCGAGCCGCGCGAGCCGCCACGACCGCCTCGTCTCTCCCTCAATCATGCCGTTCACGAGCGGCCCGCGCGCAGGCGAACCCTGCGAGTCTCAACCGACGCCAACGCCGGCGCCAATCCCCAGCCGCCGGAGCGGAGCAGGCTCCTACTCGGCGTCGTGCGGGGCGATCGAGACGACGCGCTTGCCACGCCGCTGACCGAAGACGACGGTGCCCGCCGAGCGGGCGTAGAGCGTGTCGTCCTTGCCGATGCCGACGCCGTCGCCGGGACGGAAGCGCGTCCCGCGCTGGCGGACGATGATCTCGCCGCCGGTCACGACCTCGCCGGCGAACGTCTTGACGCCGAGGCGCTGGGCGTTGGAGTCGCGCCCGTTGCGTGAGGAGCCGAGGCCCTTCTTGTGTGCCATTAGCCCTTGACCTCCGTGATCTCGAGACGAGTCAGCTCCTGGCGGTGCCCCGTCGTGCGCTTGTAGCCGCGCTTGGGCTTGAACTTGAAGACGCGCAGCTTCTCGCCGCGCTCGTGGCCGACGACGCGGGCCGTGACGGAGACCTTCTTCAGGCCGTCGGCGTCGAAGACGGCGTCGTCGGCCGCGTACAGCAGCGGCTGCAGCGCGACGGTCGCGCCTTGCTCATCGGGCAGGCGCTCGACGAGCAGGGTCTGCCCCTGCTCGACGCGGTATTGCTTGCCGCCGGTCTTGACGATTGCGTAGGCCATGATGAAGAGGGTTCAGCTTTCCGAAGCGGGTGTCGCGCTGGACTCAGCCGCGACCGGTCGGCGGCGCCGTCCGCCTCTGCGGCCGCGGCGCCGAGTCGTCGATTCTACGCCATCGCCGTCGTCATCGTCCGCGGGCGTCGTCGTCGCGGCGGCGTCGACCTCCGGCGGGGGTGCGTCGAGCATCGTGGCGGTCGCCGAGGTACGCCCCGCGTGGTCGATTCGCACGAGCCGCTTGGCGCCGACGAAGCGCCCGCCGCCGGCCACGCTGATGATGTAGCCGTCGATCTTCGCGACGGCGTCGTCGACGTCGTACATGTGCGGCTCGACGATGTGGACGAGCACCTCGTCGCCCTCGCGAAACGGGACCGCGCGCTCCTGCACCTCGTCGCGCGAGCCCTCCATCAGGATGTCGAAGTGATCCAGCGGCAGGCCTTCGGAGCCGGTGAAGTGAAAGCGCCGGCCGGTCTCCTCCTCGAGCGCGTGCAGCACGCGCTTGGCGTTGCCGGTGAAGACCGCGCTGACGCGCGGGTTGCACTGCACGAGGAACGCCTCGTGCTTCTTGGGCGCCTTCTTGGTCAGCACGCGCAGGCGCCGCTCGATCTCGATCGCGATCGTCTCCTCGGACTTGATCACGCCGTCGCCGTTACAGGTCGGGCACGGCCGCGAGATGATCTCGCGCACCCCCTCGGTGACGTTCTGGCGCGTCATCTCGACGAGCCCGAGCTTGGAGATCTCCGCCGTGAAGGTCTTCGTGCGGTCGTCGTCGAGCGTCTTGCGCAGGGTCTTCAGGACGGCGTCGCGGTTGCGCGCGCGAGCCATGTCGATGAAGTCGATGACGATGATCCCGCCGATGTCGCGCAGGCGCAGCTGGTTGACGACCTCCTCGGCGGCCTCGAGGTTCGTCGTCGTGATCGTGTCCTCCAGGCGCGCCCCCTTGCCGCGGCCGATGAACGAGCCGGAGTTGACGTCGATCACGGTCAGCGCCTCGGCGTAGTCGATGATCAGGTAGCCGCCGCTGGGCAGGTCGACGCGCCGCGTCATCAGCCCGTCGATGACCTTGTCGACGCCGTAGGCGGTGAACAGCGGCGCCTTCTCCTCATAGAGCTCGACGCGGTCGACGAGCTCCGGCGCGGTGCGCGTGAAGAACGACACGAGTCGCTGATGCTGCTTGGGATCGTCGACGATCGCGCGCTCGAAGTGCTCGGAGAAGATGTCGCGCACGACGCGCACCGAGAGGTCGGCCTCCTGGAAGACGAGCCCCGGCGCGGGCGTCTCCTCGACGCGCTTCTGAAGCACGTCGTGCAGCTTGAAGAGGTACTGCAGCTCGCGCTCGAAGTCCGCGCGCTTGGCGCCGTGCGCCGCGGTGCGGATGATCGCCCCGCCGCCGCGCAGGTCCAGGCCCTTCGTCTCGCGGCGCAGGCGGTCGCGCTCGCGGTCCTCGAGCCGGCGCGAGACGCCGACGCCCTCGCCCATCGGGGCGTAGACCATGTAGCGCCCGGCGATCGTCAGCTCCATCGAGAGGCGCGCGCCCTTGCTCTTGAGCGGGTCCTTGACGACCTGCACGACGATCTCCTGGCCGGGCTTGATCAGCTCGGTGATCTTCGAGCCGCCCTCCTTGCCGCGGCCGCGGCGGCCGACGTCGACGCCGGGCACGACGATCTCGTCGACGTGCAGGAAGCCGTTCTTCTCCAGGCCGATGTCGACGAACGCGGCCTCCAGGCCGGCGAGCACGTTGTCGACCTTGCCCTTGTAGATGTTGCCGACGATCGAGCGCGCGCCGCGGCGCTCGAAGTACAGCTCGGCGACGCGATAGCCGTCCGCCGGATCGGGCTTCTTGGCGCGCGTCGCCGGCTTCGCGGCGCTCGGCTTACCCGATGCTTCCAGCAGCGCGACGCGGGTTTCCCCGCGGTCGACGCTGACCAGCAGTTGCTTCTTCATATGCGAAAGGTCCTTTGCTCAGAATGGGAGCCCCCGGCGTTTGGTTGCAGCCGCGAAGCGCCCTTGCGCGTGGATCGACTGCAGCAGGCCGATGGCCAAGAGGGTGGAGATCACCGAGCTGCCGCCGTAGGAGAACAGCGGCAATGGAATCCCGGTGATGGGCATGATCCCCACGTTCATGCCGACGTTGATGAAGACCTGGAACAGGAGCATGGCCACGATGCCGCCGGCGATCAACGCGCCGTACAGGTTCTTGGCCACGGTGAGAATCCGTAGACCGCGCCAGATCAGCAGCGCGTACAGCGAGAGCAGCAGGCCCGCACCGGCGAATCCCCAGCGCTCGCCGGCGACGGCGAACGCGAAGTCCGTGCGTTCCTCGGGAAGGAAGTTCAAGGGTCCCTGGGTCGAGCGCTCGCCACGACCCGTCTTCTGACCGGAGCCGATCGCGATGCGCGACTGGTTCTGTTGATAGCCGGCGTCGCCCGCCACCTCCGACGGCGCCAAGAACGACGTCAGGCGATCGACCTGATAGGGCTCGAGCACCGTCACGCCGAGCGCCGGCGCCGCGCTCAGCACGAGCGCGATCGAGACCGCGCCGAGCGCGATCAGGGCGGCGAAGTGCCGCCAGCCGACGCCAGCGATGAACAGCGCGGCGAGCATGATCGCGATGTAGACGAGGCCGGTGCCGAGATCGGAGATCATCACGAACGTCGCCGGGATCATTCCCAGGAGCACGAGCCGCGCCGTCGTGTCGCGCTCGCCGAGGCGCCGCGAGCGGTCCACGACGAAGGCGGCGAGCGCGAGGATCAGCAGCACCTTGCCCAGCTCGGAGGCCTGCACCTCGAAGCCCGGCAGCTGGATCGCGCGCCGCGAGCCACGCGTCACGCCACCGAAGACTGCGACGAGCAGCAGGCCGCCCATCATCAGGCCGTAGATCCCGTACTTCAGCTCGCGCAGCCGCGAGTAGTCGATCCGGCTCAGGACGATCGCCAGCAGCGTGCCGACGGCGAAGAACACGCCTTGCCGCGTGACGTAGAAGTGCGGATCGCCGGGAACGTCCTTGCTCGTCGATGCATTGAGGGTAACGAGCGACGCGGCCATCAGGCCCAGCGCAGCCAGCGCGAGCAGCGGGTCGAAGGGCAGCCGCAGGCCGGCCGGCAGGCGTCGGGCGGCCGGCTCGTTCATCGCGTGGAGTCCTCGCCGCGCGCGCAGGCGGCGTTGACGGCGTAGAACTTCGCGAGCATCCGGCAGGCGATCGGCGCCGCCGTCGCGGCACCGAAGCCGCCCTCCTCGACCGTCGCCACGACGACGATCGGCCGCGTCGGATGGGGCACGTAGGCGACGTACCAGGACTGGTCCTCCTTGAGCCCGCGGACGGCGGTGCCGGTCTTGCCGTGGACGGGGAACTGGTCATGCGGCCAGTCGGCGAAGACGTCGGCCGACGTGCCGCCGGCCTCGCTCGCGGCGAGGCGCAGTCCGTTGGCGACGGCCTGGCGCTGGGCCTCGTCGATCTTGACCCGGCGCGCCGGGTCGCGCTCGATGCGCTGCACGAGCTCGCCGTTGGCGCGCTCGATCTCGAGGCCGAGATGCGGCACGACGACCCGGCCCCTGTTGGCGATCGCCGAGTAGGCGACGGCGAGCTGCAGCGGCGTCGCCTGCATGTCGCCCTGGCCGACCGCGAGGCTGGCGTTGTCGCCGAGGTCGTACTCGCGCAGGTCCGAGATGCCGCAGCCGGCCGCGCCGGCGGCGACGCCGCTCGCGCCGAGCGAGATCCCCTTGTCCTTGCGGCACTCGCGCTCCTGCTCGTTGATCCGCAGGCGCCACTCCCGATCGGGGATCGTGCCGCCGTCCTCGCCCGGCAGGTCGACGCCCGTCAGCCGATCGAAGCCGAGCTTGCGCGCATAGCGCTGGATCACGAGCCCTCCTGCCAGGAACGAGCTCGTCCCGAGCCGGTAGAAGTACACGTTCGAGGAGACCTGCAGCGCGCGCGTGAGGTCGACGTTGCCGTACGCCTCCTCCTTGGCGTTGCAGCGCTCGATCAGGCCGATCTCGACGCAGCCCGTGTCGTTGACGACCGTGCCGGGGGTGATCACGCCCCGGTCCAGGCCGGCGAGCGCCGCGATCGGCTTGAACGTCGAGGCGACCGGATACTGGCCGGAGATCGCGCGGTTGAAGAGCGGGCCGGGTCCCTCGCGGTCGCGACCGACGAGCGCGTCGTAGCGCTGCTGCGTGATCGGCTTGGCCAGCAGGGCGGGGTCGAACGTCGGGTGCGACGCCATCGCCAGCAGCGAGCCGTCGCGCGGGTCCATCGCCGCGGCGGCGCCCGGCTTGCCGCCGCCGATGAAGCCGAGCGCGAGCTGCGTGGCGCGCTGCAGATCCAGATCGAGCGACAGGCGCAGGCGCTGGCCGGCGACCGGCTCGTCGCGCCTCAGGGCCGGGTTGGGCACGGGACGCCCAGAGGCGTCGACCTGCACGCGCTGCTTGCCGTCGACGCCGCGCAGGTAGCGGTCGTAGACGCGCTCGAGCCCGCCCTTGCCGATGATCGTCCCCGCCGGAACGCCGCGGAAGCGCGACTGCTTGATCTCCTCGGGGCTGATCTCGCCGACCGTGCCGAGCATCTGCGCGCCGATCGAGCCGCTCGGGTAGTCGCGCAGGTAGGTGCGCTCGATGTTCACCCCCGGGAACTGCTCGGGCCGCTCGGAGATGTAGGACAGCACGGAGGTCGACACGTCGGTCTTCAGCCGCACCGCCGAGTAGGGCACGAGCACGAGCGAGCGGATCACGCGGCGATGGACCTCGCCCGTCGACAGGTCGAGCACGCGACCGAGGCGCTCGTAGCGCTCGCGCAGCTCGTCGTTGGGGATCGGCGGGATCGGGATCGCGTCGCCGCGCTTGCCCTTCGGCCTGGCCAGGCGCTTGTTGACGTCGACCGCCCACTCGCCCGCCAGCCGGCGCTCCTCCTCGGGCAGCTTGGCGGGGTCGAGCTCGACGACGACCGACAGGCGGTTGCGGACGATGACCTTGCCGCTGCGGTCGACGATCCTGCCGCGCGGAGCCTGGATGCTGACCTCGCGCACGCGGTTGACCGTCGCCTGCGCGAGGAACTGGTCGCCCGACAGCACCTGCAGGTACCAGAGGCGGAAGAAGATGATCGCGAACAGCGCGAATGCGACGCCGCCGAGGATCGCGACGCGCAGCGCCAGCTGCGGCGTGATCGGCGTCCGGCGGTCGTCGGAGGGCTCGATCATCATCGGCGCAGCTCCGGGCCGCGGGAGAGCGGGCTGAGCCCGCCGGTCGTGTAGGCGCGCCTGCGCCGGCGACGCGGATCGTCGGGCATCGCGGCGTGCAGCCAGCGACGCACGAGCGCGTAGATCGGCACCGCCAGCAGCGTGTTGATGAGCAGCGTCACGAGCAGCTGGCGGATCAGCGTCCAGCTCAGCGGGGCGTCGACGCCGAGCAGGAACTGCATGATCGCGAAGCCGATCCCGAAGGCGAGCGTCGCGGCGGCGCCGACGGCGAGCGGGACGAGCGTGCCCTCCGGGTCGCGCGCCTCGCGCAACCGGCCGGCGCCATAGCCGACCGCGAGCAGCACGAGCGACGAGACGCCGAGCGTCTGCAGCGAGACGACGTCGGCGAACAGGCCGACGCCGAAGCCGAACGCGCCGCCGGCGAGCGAGCCGCAGAGCAGGCCGACCGCCATCACGAGCAGCGGGGAGAGATCGGCGTTGGCGCCGGCGATCGGCAGCTGCGAGACGGCCGCCGTCTGCACGACGACGCCGAGCACCCCGAGCACGGCGAGCCGGGCGAGCAGCGACACGGTCAGGGCGGTCACGTGCGCGGACCCCGCGGTCGCGTGAGGATCTGGACGAAGTCGAGGCTGCGCAGGTCGGCGAACGGGCGCAGGTGGACCCGCTGCGTGTCGGTGCCCTCGTTCTCGATCCGCGTGATCGCGCCGATCGGCAGACCGACGGGATACAGCGACTGGCGGCGATCGTCGGGCTCGGTCCCGCGCGTGACGACGCGCTCGCCGACGCTCACCCTGGCGCCGGGCTGCATCAGGCTCATCACGAGGTTCGTCGGGTTGCCGGCGCTGGCGGGCTCGACGATGCCGAACTCCTGCCGCGCTCCGGCTCGTGCGGGCACCTTCATCGTCGTGTCGGTGATCAGCGTCACCTGCGCCGCGCCGCTGAAGACCTCGGAGACGCGACCGATCAGCGCCTCCTCGTTGAGGACCGGATGGCCGACCTCGACGCCGTCGTCGGAGCCCTTGTCGACGCGGATCGTCGCGTACCAGACGGTCGCCGACTGGAAGATCACGCGACCGGTCTTCGGCCCGTAGTCGTCGAGGCCGAGCGCGCCGTCGAGCTCCAGCAGCTTGCTGAGGCGGTCGTACTCGTCCTTGCGCACCTCGTTGCGCAGCACTTCACTGCGCAACCGGTCGCGCTCGCTGCGCAGCTCCTGCACCTGGCCCTTGGCGGCGATCGTGTCACCGAACCAGCCGAACAGGTCGCGGACGGGCTTCAGCGCCCGGCTGGCGCCCTCCTGGACGGGATTGAGGATCTCGCTCGTGCCGCGCTGGATCGAGTGCAACGTCCCACCTCCGGATTCACCGAAATACGCGGTCAGCAGGACCAGCGAGCAGGCGACGAGCAGTCCCAGTACTGCCCGGCGCCGGCGGACCGTCTTGTCGTACACGTGGTCGATGACTCCAAGGGTTCGTTAGTACCGGCGGCGGCGGCTCTTCGAGTTGCCGCGGTTGGTGCGGTGGATGACCTCGAACTCCTCCAGCGAGCGTCCGGAGCCGACTGCCACGCAGGTCAGCGGCGACTCGGCCAGGTGACAGGGCATCTGGGTCTCCTCGCGCAGCCGATCGTCCAGGCCCTGCAGCAGCGAGCCCCCGCCGGCGAGCATGATCCCGCGGTCCATGATGTCCGACGACAGCTCCGGCGGCGTGCGGTCGAGCGTCTCCTTGACGGCGTCGATGATCTGCGAAAGCGGCTCGTCGAGCGCCTGACGGATCTCCTCGCTCGTCAGGACGACGGTCTTCGGCAGGCCGGAGACCATGTCGCGCCCGCGGATCTCGGCCTGGACCTCCTCGGCCATCGGATGCGCGGAGCCGATCTCGAGCTTGACCTCCTCGGCGGTCTGCTGGCCGATCAGCAGCTTGTACTCGCGCTTGGCGTAGTTGATGATCGCCTCGTCGAGCTCGTCGCCGCCGACGCGGATCGACTGCGAGACGACGATCCCGCCGAGCGAGATGACGGCGACCTCGCTCGTGCCGCCGCCGATGTCGACGACCATCGAGCCCGTCGGCTCGCCGACGGGCAGGCCGGCCCCGATCGCCGCCGCCATCGGCTCCTCGATCAGGTAGGCCTGGCGCGCGCCGGCGGACAGGCAGGCTTCCTCGACCGCGCGCTTCTCGACGCCGGTCACGCCGGACGGCACGCAGACGACGACGCGCGGGTGCGCCCAGCGGTTCTGGTGCACCTTCTGGATGAAGTGGCGCAGCATCTCCTCGGTGACGTCGAAGTCGGCGATCACGCCGTCCTTCAACGGCCGGATCGCGGAGATCGTGCCCGGCGTGCGACCGAGCATCCGCTTGGCCTCGATGCCGACGGCGTGGACCTCGCCGCTGCGCGAGTCGATCGCGACGACCGATGGCTCGCTCAGCACGATGCCGCGGCCGCGTACGTAGACGAGCGTGTTGGCGGTGCCCAGATCGACAGCCATGTCGCGGCCGCCGAATCCGGTGAGGTAGCTGAAGAAGCCCATGGAGGAGGTGGCGAGAACCCGATCAGCCACCGCGTGCGAGGGGTGCTCGCGGTGCTGGCGCCGCGGCTCAGTCTAGCGGCGCAAGGCCCTGCGCCACGCCATCCCTCTAGTTCTCCCTGAGCATAAGGCTCAAGTCGAGGTCGAGTAGTGTTCCGACCGGCAGCCCGACCACGTTGAGGTAGTCGCCCATTATCCGGCGCACAAGCGCGGCGCCCCGGCCCTGAATGGCATATCCGCCTGCTCGGCCGGACCATTCGCCGGTCTCGACATAGCGTCGGATCGATCCCGCGTCGAGCGCTCGGAAGGTCACTCTCGTTACGTCATGCACAACCTGAGGGTTGGCCGGATCGAGCAGCGCGAGTCCGCTGACGACCTCGTGGGTGCGCCCGCCGAGCCGTCGCAGCGTCTCGCGCGCCTCCTCCTCGGAGGCCGGCTTGCCGTAGATCTCGCCGTCGAGCGCGACGACGGTGTCGACGCCGAGAATCACGTCCTCGGGTCGCCGGGCGGCCGCCGCCTGCGCCTTCGCCAGCGCGTTGCTGCGCGCGACCTGCACCGGATCGCCCGCGCCGATCTCGTCGACATCGACCGCCACCACCTCGAAGGCGATCCCCAACTGCTCGAGGATCGCTCTGCGCTGCGGCGAGCGGCTGGCGAGGACGAGGGCCGGTCGGCGACCCGCCGGAGCATCGTGCTGGCGGCCGGACGGCATCGAGCCCGAGCGTAGCCGCTCGCCCTCGCCGGCGCCGCCACCGGGCTCGCGCTAGGAGACCAGCTCGGGGAAGTAGATCGCGATCTCGCCCTCGGCCGACTCGACGGAGTCCGAGCCGTGGACGAGGTTGCGGCGCAGCTCCAGCGCGTAGTCGCCGCGGATCGAGCCGGGCGCGGCCTCGATCCCGTTCGTCGAGCCGATCAGCTGGCGGGCCGCCTCGATCGCGTTCGGTCCCTCGAGGACCATCGCGACGAGCGGGCCGGAGGTGATGAAGGCCACGAGCGGGTCGAAGAACGGCTTGCCCTCGTGCTCGGCGTAGTGGCGCTTGGCCGTCTGCTCGTCGAGCGTCATGAGCTTCAGGGCCACGAGGCTCAGGCCCTTGCGCTCGAAGCGGGCGATGATCTCGCCGGTCAGTCGGCGCGCGAACGCATCGGGCTTGACCAGGATCAGGGTCCGGTCCATCGATCAGCTCCTCGGGTCGGGTGTCAGGCGCCGGAGCGCAGCCGCGGCTGGCGCGCTACGTCACCAGGCTCTGCTTCACAGTACGGACAGAGCTTCCACGTGGGATCCAGCGGTCGAGCGCAGCTGGCACAGGGGTCGCGGAGCTTGCGCATGCAGTTCGGACAGCGCAGGAAGTCCTCCTTGACCTCATAGTCGCAATGCGGGCAGAGCATGTAGTTCGTCTCGTGCAGGCGAGCCTCCGCCGCCTGCATCTCGAGCTCCCGCTCGCGGACGTCCTCGAGATACTCCGGCGGGCGCACGATCACGTAGAGGATCGTGCCGACGAACGGAAACAGCGAGGCGACGGTCGCGCAGATGACCAGCATCGGGTCCTCGATCCGCCGGATCGCATCCATGTACGTCCAGTACACGAGCGCCAGGTAGATGACGACCAGGAACAGGATGAGCATGTTGACGGCGAGGTTCAACCCATCGCTGTTGATGCCAAATACGGCGAGCACGATCGCGGGAGCTTATCCGTCGGGGAGCATCTTGTGCTAGCGAGAGCTACAAAAGCAGTCGCCCGAGGCCGTAGCCGACGCCGAACCAGAACAGGATCGTGACCGCCACCAGCAACGCCACGGCGGCGATCAGCTTCAGTGCCGACGGGCCTTCGCGATTCATAGGCTCGACCCCCGGCCGGCATCCGGCGGTCGCACGAGATCGGCGATCAGGTAGATCGACCCGGTCGCGAGCACGACGCCGCCGGCGCCGGCCAGCTCACGCGCCAGCGCGACGGCGCGGCGCGGATCGGACTCGACCGCGGTCCTCGCCGGAGCGCCGACCTGCGCTGCGAGTGAGAGCAGCGTCGCGGGTGACAGCGCGCGCGGGCTGGCGTTCGTGGTGAACACCGCGCCCGCGCAGAGCGGCAACAGCGCCGCGAGCATCGCGGCGGCATCCTTGTCGTCGAGCACCGACAGCACGGCGACGAGCCGCCGCCCGGCGACGAACTCCGGCAGCGATGCCGCGAGCATCTCGATCCCGCCGGCGTTGTGCGCGCCGTCGAGCACGACCTCCGCCCCGCCCTCCGCGCCGGACAGGACCTCGAAGCGCCCGGGCACGGCCGTCGAGGTCGCCGCGCTGCGCAGCGACGCGTCCTCCAGCCGGCCGAGGTAGGCCTGTGCCGCCGCGCACGCGACGGCGAAGTTGCGCCGCTGGAAGGCCCCGCGGGCAAGCATCTGCAGCCCCGCCGGCAGCTCGGCGGGAGCGCGCACGATCGTCGCGCCCTGGCGGCGCGCCACGATCTGCGCCTCCGCCTCGGCCGCGGGATGCAGGTCCGGTCCGAGGACGAGGATCGCGCCGGGCGCGACGACCGCCAGCTTCTCGCGCGCGATGTCGGCGACCGTCGGTCCCAGCCAGCGGGTGTGCTCGAGGCCGATGTTCGTCAGCACCGCGATCTCGGCGTCGATCACGTTCGTCGCGTCCCAGCGGCCGCCGAGCCCGGCCTCGACGACCGCGACGTGCACCCGCGCGGCGGCGAGATGGGCGTAGGCGGCCGCGGTCAGCGCCTCGAACTGGGTCACGCGATCGTCCTGTGGCAGCGTGCGATCGACGAGCTGCGTCGCGCGGCGCGCGCGATCGACCGCCGCGGCGAACTGCCCCGGCGAGATGTCGGTGCCGTCGACGCGGACGCGCTCGGCGAAGGAGACGAGGTGCGGCGACAGATAGGCCCCGGTACGCACGCCGTGGTGTGCGAGCAGCGCAGCGATCATCCTCACCGTCGAGGACTTCCCGTTCGTCCCGACGACATGTATCGCGCGAAACGTCTCCTGCGGCGCGTCCAGCGCCGTCATCAGCCGGCGCATGCGATCCAGGCCGAACCGCATTCCGAACAGCTCCAGCGACAGCAGCCAGCGTTCGGCGTCGTCGGCGTCCGTGGCGGCGCGCTGCGTCTGCGTCGCGCCGACACCCGGGCCGGCGCGCGTCACAGCGCCTCCAGCTCCGCGCGCAGACGGTCGAGCTTCGCGCGCTCGCCGTCGACGACCGCCGCCGGGGCCTTCGCCACGAAGGAGGCGTTGGCGAGCTTGCGCTCGGCGCGATCGATCTCGCTGCGCAGCGTCTCGCGCTGCCCCTCCAGGCGCCGCCGCGCGGCACCCAGATCGACGTCGGCGGACGCCAGCACGGCGACGGTGCCGCCCGGCACGGCGATGCTCGCGACCTCCGCCCGATCTTGCTCGCCGTCGACGGCCGCGTCATCGCCATCGAACGCAAAGCGCGCGAGCGCGCCGACGCACCGCGCCGTCGTCGCATAGCCCTCTGCGCTCAGCAGCGCGGGAACGACCGCGCCCGGCCGCACGCCGACCGAGTCGCGCCAGCCGCGCAGGACGCGGACCGCCTCGATCGCGCGCCCCATCTCAAGCTCGGCGTCGTCGTCGCGCAGCTCGGGGTCGAGCACGGGCAGCGCGCTCGTCGCGAGCAGTCCCTCGGTGCCCGGCAGCAGATCCCACAGCTCCTCGGTGACGAACGGGATCACCGGGTGCGCGGTCGCGAGCGTCTCGCGCAGGACGTGCAGCAGCGTCGCGCCGAGCGCCGCGCGCTCCTGCGGGTCGGCGTCGTCGGCGAGACGCGGCTTGACGAGCTCCAGGTACCAGTCGCACAGCTCGCCGTAGATGAAGTCGTAGAGCCCGAGCGCGACCTTGGCGAAGTCGAAGGCGTCGACGCGGGCGTTCGTGTCGGCCTTGATCGCCTGCAGGCGCGAGAGGATCCAGCGATCCTCGACGGTCCGCGGCTGCGGCTCGTGCGCCTCTGCCGCGGCGCCGCCGACGCGCAGCACGACGAAGCGCGTCGCGTTGTAGAGCTTGTTCGCGAGCGCCTGGCCCTGCGCGACCTTCTCCTCGCTGAAGCGCACGTCCTGCGTCGAGGACATCGCCAGCAGCCCGAAGCGCACGGCGTCGGCGCCGTAGGCGGGGAAGTCGCCGCCCTGCGGGAAGACCGGCGGGCGCGCGCCGCCCTCGACGAGCGTCAGCGGGTCGATCCCGGTGCCGAGCGACTTGCTCATCCGCCGCCCGTCGGGCGCCTGGATGATCGAGTGGACGTAGACGTGCTCGAACGGGATCTCGCCGGCGAAGCGCAGGCCGAGCATCACCATCCGGGCGACCCAGAGAAAGAGGATGTCGCGCCCGGTCGAGAGCACGTCGGTCGGGTAGAAGGCCCGCAGCTCCGCGGTGTCCTGCGGCCAGCCGAGCGTCGCGAACGGCCACAGCGCCGAGGAGAACCACGTGTCGAGCACGTCGGGGTCCTGCTTCCAGCCGTCGCCCTCAGGGGCCGTCGCGCCGACGTGCGTCTCCTCCCCGCGGTACCAGACGGGGATCTGGTGACCCCACCACAGCTGGCGCGAGACGCACCACGGGTGGATGTTCTCCAGCCAGTCGACGTAGCGCCGCGACTGCGACGCGGGGTGGATCTTCACCCGGCCGTCGCGCACGACCTCGATCGCCGGCGCGGCGAGCTCGTCCATCCGCATGAACCACTGCAGCGAGATCAGCGGCTCGACGCGCTCGCCCGAGCGCTGGCTGAACGGCACGGTGTGGACGTACTCCTCGCGCGCGCGGATCGCCCCGATCTCGTCGAGGTCGGCGATGACGCGCGCCTGCGCCTCCGCGACGGTCAGCCCGGCGTAGCGCTCGCCGGCGGCGGCCGTCATGAGGCCGTCCTCGCCGATCACGCTGAGCTCGTCGAGGCCGTGGCGGCGACCGATCTCGAAGTCGTTCGGGTCGTGGCCGGGGGTGATCTTCAGGGCGCCGGTGCCGAAGTCCGTCTTGACGTACTCGTCGGCGATCACCGGCAGGCGGCGGCCGACGAGCGGCAGGACGACCTCCTGGCCGACGAACGCCGCGTAGCGCTCGTCGTCGGGGTGCACGGCGACGGCGGTGTCGGCGAGCATCGTCTCGGGGCGGACCGTCGCGACGACGAGCTCGCCGTCGCCCGTCGCCAGCGGATAGGCGATCGAGTACAGCGTGTCGACGATGCCGTCGCGCTCCTCGACCTCGAGGTCGGAGATCGCCGAGCGCAGGCCCGGGTCCCAGTTGACCATGTAGTGGTCGCGATAGATCAGGCCCTGCGCGTGGAGGTCGACGAAGACCTTCAGGACGGCCTGCCGGTAGCGCTCGTCCATCGTGAAGCGCTCGTCCTCGAAGTCGCACGTCGCGCCGAGCCGCTTGAACTGCTCGACGATCTGGCCGCCGTACTTCGCGCGCCACTCCCAGACGCGCTCCAGGAACGCCTCGCGGCCGAGCGCGGCGCGCGACGTGCCCTCGGAGTCAAGCAGCTTCTCGACCTGGCGCTGCGTCGCGATCCCCGCGTGGTCGGTGCCGAGGATCCACTTCGTGCGCTTGCCGCGCATCCGGTTGGAGCGCGCGAGGACGTCCTGGATCGTCCCGTTCAGCGCATGGCCCATGTGCAGCGCGCCGGTGACGTTCGGCGGCGGGATCGCGATCGAGAAGCTCTCCGCGGCGGTGCCGGCCGCCTCGGGATGGACGAAGCCGGCCTCGAGCCAGCGCGCGAGGACGCGCGCCTCGACCTCCGCGGACTCGAACCGCGTGCGTGCTTGGAGATCTCCCGTGGACACTGGGCTGAGTCTATGGAGCGCCGCGGGAGACGGCAGGCCGCAGCGCAGCCGTACCGTTTCTCCATGGGCTGGACGACGACCGAGCATGCGCAGGAGTTCCTTGACGCCGCCGGGCCGCTCTTGCGGGCCGACGCGGCGAGCAACACGATGCTGCTGACCGCCGCCGCGAGCGTGGCGGCGGACGGCCCGGAGGTCTTCGGCGACGAGCCGCCGCTGTTCGGGTGGTGGGCCGGCGTGCTCGGACGAATCGATGGCGCGTTCATCCATTCCCCGCCGCACCCCGCACAGCTGTCGGCCCTCCCCAACGCCGCCGTCGATCCGCTCGCCGAGCTGCTCGCCGACCGCGAGCGCCCGCTGACCGGCGTGGGCGCCGCCGGCCACGTGGCCGAGGCGTTTGCGACCGCCTGGTGCGCGCGCCGCGACGTGATCGCCGAGATCGCGCTGCGCCTGCGGCTGTATCGCCTGGCGGCACTGCACGAGCCCGACCCCGCGCCACCGGGCCGCGCAGCCGTCGCGACGGCCGCCGACGGAGTGCTCGTGCGCGCGTGGATCGAGGCCGTCGGGCTCGAGACAGGCGCGGTGATCGGTGCCTCGCGAACGCTCGACGAGCGCTTGGCCGCCGGCGCCCTGACGATCTGGCGCGATCCCAGCGACACGCCGGTCGCGCTCGCCGGATACTCGCGCGAGGTCGACGGCACGCGCCGCATCAACGCCGTCTACACCGTCGCGCCGCACCGTCGCCGTGGCTACGGGGCCGCGGTCACGGCCGTCACGTGTCGCCGCGCGCTCGACAGCGGAACGTCACGGCTGCTCCTGTACGCCGACGTCGACAACCCGACGAGCAACGCCCTGTACCGGCGGCTCGGCTTCGAGCCCGTCGAAGACCGCACCGTGCTGCGCTTCGAGCCGCACGCCGGCGTCGCGGCTACCGCCCGCGGCGAGCGATGACCGCGCGCCGCCCGACCGGCATGACGCTGCGCGCGATCTGCATCGGCTCGAGCTTGGCGACGAGCCTGCGGACGTCGGCGCGCTCGCTCGCGTCGAGCCGGTTCGGGCGGCCCTGAGACCGCTTGACGAGCGTCGCCAGCCGCGCGCGCTCGGCCGGCTCGAGGTACTTCCAGTGGCGTCGCAGCGTGATCGCGAGCTGCAGCACCATCAGCCATGGCATCGCGCGGACCCGCATGATCGGCAGCATCCGCGGATCGTAGCGGGCACGCCCCTTGACGAACGCAGCACATGAGCGATCAGTCATACTGGCCCCATGTCCCGCGCCGCCGCGATGGTCCGCGAAGCCCGCCAGGTGGCTGGTCTCACCCAGGCGGAGCTCGCCGCCCGGCTCGGCATCGGTCAGTCGGCGATCGCCAAGCTCGAGCGTGACGGCTCCAACCCGACCGTCGAGACGCTCGATCGCACGCTGCGTGCGACCGGCCATCGGCTGCAGATGATCGCCCCGGCCTGGGGCGGCATCGACGAGGGCCTCATCCGACAGGCGCTCGAGCGCGCGCCGGCCGAGCGGATCAAGAGCGTCGAGCGGATGCACCACGAGATGCGCCGCCTGCAGACCGCGGCCGCGCGATCACGCGACCGTGCAGCCTGACCTGGACATCTCGTCGCTGCTCGCACGACTGGCGGGCGCCAAGGTCGACTTCGTCGTCATCGGCGGCGTCGCCGTGATCGCTCATGGCTATGAGCGCAACACGAAGGACCTCGACATCTGCTACTCCTCCGACCCCGCGAACCTCGAAGCGCTCGGCGGCGTGCTGATCGAGCTCGGGGCCCGGTTGCGCGGCATCGGCGATGACATCCCCTTCGTCCCGGATGTCCGCACGCTGCGCCACACGCAGATCCTGACGCTCGACACATCCGCCGGAGGCCTGGACCTGCTCGTCGACCCCGACGGATCGCCGGGCTACGACGCGCTGAAGGCAAACGCGGAGCGGATCGACTTCGACGGGTTCGAGATCCTGATCGCCGCGATCGACGACCTGCTGGCCATGAAGCTGGCCACCGGCCGCTCGCAGGACCGCACGGACATCGATGCGCTCGTCGCGATCCAGCGTCTCCGGCGCAGGCCGGACGCCGGAGGAGACGCCAACGATGGGACCTGAGGGGCCGGCTACGCCGACTCGGCGCGGCGCGGGCGCTGCTCGTCGGGCGCGGCCTCGGTGACGAGCGTCGGCGTGATGCCCTTCTCGATCGTCTCCTTCGTCACGACGCACTTCTTGACGTCGCGCCGCGAGGGCAGCTCGAACTGCACCTCGAGCAGCGTCTCCTCGATGATCGACCGCAGGCCGCGGGCGCCGGTCTCGCGCGCGAGCGCCTTGTCGGCGACGGAGACGAGCGCCTCGTCGGAGAAGACGAGCTCGATGCCGTCGAACGAGAAGAAGCGCTGGAACTGCTTGACGAGCGCGTTGCGCGGCTCGGTCAGGATCGTGATCAGGTCGTCGCGCGTGAGCTGGTGCACGGCGCTGACGACCGGCAGGCGGCCGATGAACTCCGGGATCAGCCCGTAGTTGACGAGATCCTCGGGCAGCGTCTGCTCCAGCAGCGCGGACTGGTCGCCCTTGAGCTTGGACTGGATCGAGGCGCCGAAGCCGATGCCGTTGGAGCCGATCCGTCGCGCGATCACCTTGTCGAGGTTGGCGAACGCGCCGCCGCAGATGAACAGGACGTTCGTCGTGTCGATCGACAGGAACTCCTGGTGCGGGTGCTTGCGCCCGCCCTGCGGCGGGACCGAGGCGGTCGTGCCCTCGAGGATCTTCAGCAGCGCCTGCTGGACGCCCTCGCCCGACACGTCGCGCGTGATCGACGGGTTGTCGGCCTTGCGCGCGATCTTGTCGACCTCGTCGATGTAGATGATCCCGGTCTCAGCCTTCTTGACGTCGTAGTCGGCGGCCTGGATGAGCTTCAGGAGGATGTTCTCGACGTCCTCGCCGACGTAGCCGGCCTCGGTCAGACTGGTGGCGTCCGCGATGCAGAACGGGACGTCCAGGACGCGGGCCAGGGTCTGGGCCAGGAGGGTCTTGCCCGACCCGGTCGGGCCGACCAGCAGCACGTTGCTCTTGCCGAGCTCCACGTCGTCCACCGCCGAGCCGGCATTGACGCGCTTGTAGTGGTTGTAGACCGCGACCGAGAGGACCTTCTTGGCAGCGTCCTGGCTGATGACGTACTGGTCCAGGGCTTCCTTGATCTTGCGCGGGCTGGGCAGTGGAGGCGGCGGGGTGCGGCTGGCGCGTGGCGCCTCGGCCATCTCTTCGTCGATGATCTCCTGGCACAGGTTGATGCACTCATCGCAGATGTAGA